>DATNIJ010000132.1:0-2903 GCA_035604475.1 Alphaproteobacteria bacterium | reverse complement strand
GAAGGCGCAGGCGCGCTCGCCATACACCTCGTCCGGCATCGCCACGATGCACACGTTCTCGACCTTGGCGTGGGCGAGGATGAGGTTCTCGACCTCCTCCGAGCTGATCTTCTCGCCGCCGCGATTGATCACGTCCTTCTTCCGCCCCTCGGTGTAGACGTAGCGGCCGAGCTTGTGGGCGACGTCGCCCATGCGATAGAAGCCGTCGGCGGTGAAGCCCTTGGCGTCGGCGTCGGGGTCGTCGTAATAGCCGCGGATGGTATAAGGGCCGCGGCAGATCAGCTCGCCCGATTGCCCATCCGGCAGGTCGCGTCCTTGGTCGTCGACCACCCTGATCTCGTCGTCGTCGGAGACGGGAGCGCCGGAGCTCGACAGCACCAGCTCCTCGTCGTCGTCGAGCCGGGTCATGTTGAGCAGGCCCTCGCCGGTGCCGTAGATCTCCTGGAAGCGGCAGCCGAACTCCTGCCGCACGCGCCGGCGCAGCTCGGGGGCCAGACGCGCGCCGCCGTTCTGGATGACCTGGAGCGAGCGCGTGTCGTAGCGGTCGCGGCCCGGATGATTGAGCCAGTTGACGATGAGCGGCACCGCCGCGGCGATGTGGGTGACGCGCTCGCGCTCGATGAGCGGCAGAACCACGTCGGCTGCCGTGCCGGGTGCTATCACGACGGTGCCGCCATAGGCCAGCGTCGCCAGGATGCCCGGAGACGCCAGCGTGTAGTTGTGCGCGATCGGCAGCACCGCGAGGAAGACGGTGTCCTCGCTCATTCCGGCAATGCGGCCGCTGAGCTTGCAGTTGCAGACATAGTCGTTGTGCGTGCGCGGAATGAGCTTCGGCAATCCGGTGGTGCCGCCGGAGAGCAGCATGAGGGCCACGTCGCCGGGATCCGGCCGTGGTGCGCTCGCGCGGCCGCCTGCCGAGCCAGAGCGCAGCGTCTCATCGAGGCTCGTCTGCCCGGCATTGGCGGGGCCGGCGACGAAGACGCGGCGCAGGTGGTCGAACTCGGCGCACAGCTGATCCGCCATGGGGCGGAAATCGAAAGCGCGGAAGATCGCGGGGATGACGTAGCCCACGGCCTTCGAGCGTTTCACCAGATGGCGCATCTCGGTCAGCCGGTGCGACGGCAACGCCATGACCGGGATCGCGCCGATCGTCATCAGTGCCAAGAACGCGGTGACGATCTCGGGAATGTTGGGGAGGTGGAGCACGACCCGCTCGCGCGAGGCGAGCCCCGCAGCACCGAGGCCGGCGGCCAGGCGGTCGCTCTGATCGACGAGCTCGCGATAGCTGATGCGCCGGTCGGCGAAGACGAGCGCCGGCTTGTCGGGATGAGTGCCTGCCGAGCGGCTCAGCATTTCGCCGAGCGTGATGTCCTCCCAGTAGCCCTTGCGGCGATAGCGCTCGCCCAGCTCGACCGGCCATGGCGTGCAGCCCGGCAGCATGGAACCAACTCCTTAGCACCTTTGGGCGGCTTGACGCGGCCTGCCCAAACGCCGTTGCGATCGAGCGCCCCCCACGGGCGACCGAAAGCGACTGTTGCGAAGGCTATCAATCCTGGGCGAGCGGAAAATTGATGTAGATCAGGGCTCGGACGACATTCCCGGCCGGCACCGGCGAGCCGCGACACGCCATGCCCTCAGCCGGTGCCGCGTGCCCGAGGGTCAGGAGCACCGCGCCGCGCTCAATTGAACAGCTTGTGGCCGGTGATGCGCTCGAGATTCTTGTGGAAGATTTTGTCGCTGGTTTCCTTGTCGAGGTCGAGCGACTCGAGAATACGCAAGGTCTCGCGTGGATACATCGTCCCGTTCTCGGGATCGAAGGGGCAGTCGGAGGCGAACACGATCTTGTCGATGGGGAAGAATTCCAGGCCGCACTTGGTCGCCGGCACGCCCCCGAAGACCGCGGTATCGGCATAGAAGTCCTCTTTGAAATAGTCGAGCGGGCGCTTCTTCAGGCTCTTGCGCAACGCGACGTAGTCCTCGTCGGTCGTGCGCGAGCCGAGCACGTCCCAGCCCGGCCCGATGCGGCCTTCGAGCATCGGCACGATGCCGCCGAAATGGTGCGTGATGATCTTCAGGTTGGGGTGGTTGTCCATGATCTTGGAGAACACCAGCCGCGCCATCGCGGTCGCGGTCTCGTACGACCAGCCGAATGTCCACCAGATCTCGTAGAGCGACTTCTTCTCGTCGAGGTAGTCCGGCATGCTCGCACCCCGCGCGGGATGCATCCACACCGGCTTGCCGAGCTCGTTCATCTTCTTCCAGAAGGGCAGGTATTGCGGCCGGTCGAGCGGCTTGCCGGCGACGTTGGTGTAGATCTGCACGCCGAGCGCGCCGAGCTGGTTGATTGCGCGCTCGGCCTCGGCCACGCCGGCGTCGGGCGAATCGAGCGAAATGTGCGCCACCCAGCCGGGGAAATGGTCGTGCTCCTTGGCGCACAATTCGGCGTAGCCGTCGTTGATCATGCGGATGAATTCGTCGATCTCAGCCGGGCTCTTGGCGAAGGTCTCGACCGGCGGCTGCGGGTAGGACAGGATCTGCGCATAGTCCTTGTGGCCGTCGACGATCTTCTTGCGAACGTCGACGTCGTAGAGTGCGGGGATCGCGCGCACGCGCTTGCCCATGTCTTTGTAGTCGCCGGCGACCTCGAGCATCTTGTCGAAGAACCTCTTCGGGAAGAAGTGCGTGTAGGCATCGATGCGCATGGCCGATCCTCCAGTCAACGCCGGTACGCTAGAGCATGTTCCGTCGATTTGGAAGCAGCTCCCTCACCCTACCCTCTCCCCCTCGGAGGGGGAGAGGGTTGCGTAGGCTTAGCGAGACGAAGTCGAGCTTAGCCGCTTGACGCCTGCCAAGCGTCCACTGGACGCTTGGCCCGAACATGCCAGTGGCATGTTCGGCGGCGT
>DATNIJ010000131.1:0-21084 GCA_035604475.1 Alphaproteobacteria bacterium | reverse complement strand
CATGATCTTCCTCTACCGCCGCCCCATCCTCGATTATTGGTCGGAGACCGGCGAGGACCTGTTCCAGCTGGTGCGCCACGTGCTGATCCACGAGATCGGCCATCATTTCGGCCTGAGCGACGAGGACATGGACCGGCTCGAGGGTTAGGGCCGAGCGCGTCCTCCGCGAACAGCGATCGTTGCCGGAAGAACGGCGTTCCGATATCCTCGTTCCACATGCTTCGCAGGACGTTCCTTAGCCAGACATCATGGGCATGACCGCCGCCGCCGAATCGGACCGCTACGAGATCATCACCGATATCGCGTCGCTGCGGGCCCTCGAGGCGGACTGGCAGGACCTCGCCGCCCGCTGCCCGGCGCATCGCTTCTCGCAGAGCTTCGCCTGGTGCCTCGCCACCTGGGACGCCGTCGAGGCGCCGCAAGGACACCGACTGCACGCGGTCGTCGCGCGCAATGCCGGTCGCCTCGTCCTCGTTTGGCCGAGCGTCATCCGCCGGCGCTTTCCCGCGCGCGAGGCCCATATACTCGGAACGAGCTTTGCCGAATATCCTTCGGTCCTGGTCGAGGACGGCCCCGAGGCGGACCGGCGCATCGACACGGCCTGGCGCCTGCTGCGTGCGACCAGCCGGTGCGACATCATGGCCATGCATTGCGTCCTCGCCGGCACTCCGCTCCATCGCGTGCTCGCGGCCGAGCGGCGGGCACGCGTCGTCGAGGTCATCCCCACCTTTGCCGTCGCCTGGGACGAGCATCCGACCTGGGATAGCTACGTCCGGCCGCGCCTCGCTCGCCACAGCCGCCGCCACGGTGGCAAGTCTCGCCGCAGCAAGCTCGAGCAACGGGGCAAGCTCGCCTTCGAGCCGGTGGACGAGCCCGCCGCCTGCACGGCACTCATCGCTTGGACGATCAGCCAGAAGCTCGCGCAGCTCGCCAAGAGCGGCCGGCGGGGGCCTTGGCTCGAAACGACGGCCTATCGCGACCTGCTCGTCGCGGCGGCGAGGGGGGGTAGTGCCGCCGGCCGTCTCGTCGTCTTCGCCCTCACGCTCGACGGCCGGCCCATCGCCACCCACATGACCCGCGTGGACCGCGTGCGCGTGGAGGGAATCAACACCGTCTTTGACGATGCGTACGCGAAATACGGGCCGGGCCAAATCCTTACCGAAAGCTGCCTGCATTGGGCGTTCGAGCAGGGTCTGGAGTTCGACTTCCTGGGCTTCGAGCTGCCCTACAAGGTGTTCTGGGCGAACCGCAAGCGCGACGCCTTCGGGTACCGCTTCGCCAACAGTCTATGGGGTGCGGTCTATAGCGGCGGTCGCGCGCGACTCGGCCAGTTGAAGCGCGGCTTATGGCAAGGCTGGCGGCGACGGATGAAGGCGGTCCCTGGCATTTCCTCGCCGACGCAAGGGGCGGCGCAGGAAAAGACCCCGTAGGCGGGGCCATGCCGCGCTTGCGCGAGCGTGGGCACCTCGGCGATCAGGCCGGCGCGGACGCAGTCGAGCGGCGCCGTTCAAGGCCTGCGTGGTCATGGCCCGTAGCGCGCCGGTGTCAGAGCTCCTGCATCCCGAGCCGCCGGCGCAGCCATCCCGGCAGAAGCGTGCCGAGGAATGCCAACAGGGTTCCCCCTCGCAAGGACAAGGAGACCGCCGCCTTGACGAGCGTCACGATGCTCAAAGGGAACACCACGACGGTCGAGCCGACGTCGGGAAGGCACGCGTTTTTCAGCAAGCCGGCGCAGCCGTTCGGAAAGATCATCTCGCGGACCCCCCTTTGCACGAGCGACTCCGCCAGGAACGCGCGATGCAGCAGGGAAGGATTCTTGTCGTAATGGTCGCGGTCGTTGAGCTGATACGGGATGATCGCGCTCTTCCCCCAGATAAATCCACGACAGAAACTGAGCACATATCCGTCCTTTGTCGCGAGGGTCGAATAAAAATGACCATTCTGCTTGGATATTCTTTGCTCCCAGCCGCGCATCTCGCTCTCGGGCACCGCCCGCGGGCCGTTGCGCTTGCACATCTCCAGAATCTCGCCGAAGTAATCGTCGGGCGGGCGGTTGGGGAAGAGCGTGAAGCGGATCGCCAGCGCGTCTGCCCTCTCGCGCGTCCTGCGCACGTTCCGCCGCGTGTGCTTGCCGAGGTTCTTGAGGAATTTCTCGTAACTCTCCGCGAGAGGAAGTATCTCACGTGTTCTTTTGGGAAGACCGATCATCAGGAGCGGCTTACCCGGCGAGCGCCTGATCAACATCGCCCAAATTGCGTCGGACTTGCGGTAGTTCGACAAGGCGAGCTTGGCCACATCGAAAGACTCGACATCGTGCAAGGTCGAGCAGGCGCGGCCCAATTGCGCCGCAAGATCCTGCTTCTCTCTCAAGAGAACGATGCCGCTCAGGTTCTTCGTCTTGAGCAGGCGCCCGGTCCGCGGATAGTACGCGAGCCTGAAAGGATCGTTGCGGCGGCCTTCGTCGATGAGCGATATCTCCACGCCGTTCAGCGAGGCGCGCAAGGCCAATTGGAACATTTCCGCGCGCTCGTAGCTGTCTCTCGTCTGCTGGAACGCCTCGTCGTCGAGCGTCGCCGCGCGCATGCCGCCAACGGTCGGGCGTGGCTCCGGTTGTCGCAGCGCCGGGCTCGCGGCGAGGATCGAATCTTGCGGCGATGCTTTCACGTCGCGCTCGCTCGGCATGGCACGTCCGATCTCATGTCACGCGGCAGGACACATGCTTAAAAGCACACGGAATCGAATGCTTACGAAGCATCGGAGACAAGAACAAATCTAGCCGAAATCGGCCAAGCGATCCAGGCTGTCGTCGATGCGGCGCGCGCGGCCGGGGCTCCAGCAAGAGCTCGCAACGCTGTGACAAGAGGTGCTGCGACGCGTCGCGCGCAGGCCGCACGTCAGGAGCTCGCCGTCATCTCATAGGCATTTGAGCCAGGCGACGATCGAGTCGGCACCCGTGGCCGGGGCATCGAGATGCCCTTTGGGTACCAGGATATATCGGTTGAGGCGGTTGGGCGGAAGCTTGTCGAAGGCGTAGGACCTGTCCGTCACGCGATTGGGCTTTTCCTCCATCCCGAGCAACCACAGCACCGCTATGCCCGGCTTCATCCGCGCGGCGTTCTTGGGGATCACCGCGTTGCCGTCGGGATCATAATAGCTGAAGTAGTTCTTCGCCGTCGTGTGGGCCCCTTCCATGCTGCCATGCCACTGGACGAAATCCTTGAACACCCCCATTTGGCCGCCCTGCCCGGCAGCGATCATCTGGCGCGCCTTGGCCATTCCCGGGGCGATCTCCTTCTGATCGTCCGGATCCTCCGGGAACGGGCCCGGCGAAATGACGATGAGGCCGGCGATTCCGCCGCGCAACGCCGCATAGGCGAGTGCCGCATTGCCCCCCATGCTGTGCCCGGCCACCACGATACGCCGTGCGCCATGGCGCTCAAGCCCCCCCGCCGCGGCCGCGACCTCGTCCAGCGCCTCCTCGTAGGTGCGGTCGTATTCGCGCTTGATCGACCACGGCATCTCGGGCATTGCTGTGCGGAAGCCGGCGGCGTCGAGCTTCTTCTTGAGCGGCATCAGCCAGTACGAAGGCTCGAGCGTGCCGTGCAGCAGCACGACCCCGGTCGTGGACGGCGAGTGGCCGCTCGGCCGGCAGGCGATTTCGTCCGCCCTTGCGGAGGGACCGGCGAACAAGAGAACGAAAGCGGCGGCCCAGGCAGCAAAGATGAATTTCAACATGATCCATACCGGTCGATTTGCCGCGCCGCGTCCCGGCGCTTCATGCATTTCAATATAGCACAGGCGAATCCGCATGCAATCGCACGGGCTCTGCGCAGAGACGCGCGGCGACTTGTCCAAGCTCAAGCGCGCGGTAGGAGAAGCTCAAGTGCCCGCGGCCGCTCAAAATCTCTCATCTTGACGAGGAGGACGGCCTAACGCGGGTTGTCCGACGGCAAGTTGCCATTCTCGGCGAGCAATGCCATCAGGCGCTTCGCGACAAGGGCATGGCCCTGCGGCGTCCAGTGCTCCCCGTTCGAGGAATAATGTTCGGCACCCACGAATGAAGCGTAAGGTATCCCTTGCGCGCCGAGGAAGGCCTCGAGCTCGGGGTCGCGATCCTGCAGACCGACGAGGAACTTGGCGCCGTGGCGCTCGACGAATTGCCTCGTCATCACGATCAGTTGCTCGCTTGGGTCGGGAACGTGGATTTCCGGTCGCGCGAGGGGGAGGTAAAGCGAGACCACGAGCCGTACGACCAGCGAGTTTCGCGCGAGCCAATCGTTGATGAATAGGTAGCGCTTCGACTGCGGCACGGGGATTCCTTTGAACTCTCCGCCGCCGCCCGGAGCAAGCACGTAGTACGGCTTATAGGCCTCGTAGCGCTTATTGCTGGAGTTGTCCAAGTGGTCGTTATTCACGCAATAGACGAGCACGACGACGTTCGGATTGATGCGGTCCCAGAGGCGCCTCATGAGCAGATATTCCTGGTCGGTTCCATAACCGGAGACACCGGCGTTGACGATGCGCTCGCTTGGCAGGTCGTGCTGCAAGATATCGGTGAAGCGCTCGTTTTCCTCGGCGTCGTAGCCCCAGACAAAGGAGTCTCCGAGGACCAGGATGGTCGTTTTCGCGGCGCTTCCCAGTTCGCGCTCCCGCAGCCCCAGGCTGTTGTGCCGCGTATCGACGGTGTGCGTGGCGGTAAATTTCCCGGTTGAGTTCGGCTTGGGGAACCAGCCCAGCTCGGAATCGTAGCGATAGAGAAGGTTCTTCTCGTCGCGCACGACGCGGAGAATTGAGGGATCGCGAATGCGCAGGACCGCCTCGCAAACGCCGAGCGTCACGAGGATGATCGCCGCATAGACGAGAGAGCCTCGCAGTGTTCGTCGCAACCAGATCAAGGCATCACCGCCGCCGACGACATCCTATGTTCCATTGGCTTTGATCCGTTGGCCATACTGCCTCAAATGCGGGATGATTTCGCATCCTTCCTCATAGCCCGATCGATTCATGACCGTATCGGGTCCAAAATTAAGCGAGGAGTTTATCACGGCGCTGATATGGTCGGCCGCTGTCATTTACTTACGCGCCTCCGCTGGCAAGTCAAAGGGCAGAAGTGTATGGTCATCCATGGTGCTATCTCTCGTTGATCGCCGCGTGCATCCTGCTTCGGCATCGGACGCACGCGGCACATTCACGTCCCCCGCTGCTGCCGCCGCACGGCTTCTGCGTCGTTCGTGGAGACCGTATGCTAGCGTCGGCAAAGTGATTGAATGAGCCATCACGCCGCGCCGGAGGTAACACCCATCGCCCTTGGCAGTGTGGCGCTCCGTGAGTATGCCGTCAGGCTAAAATTGCGATCCCAATCCTGAATCGAATCAACGCGGTGGGCGTCGTTCACGGTCGGATGTTTGGCTCCGTCATGCGTAATCCAGGCTAGCGCTGCCCGAACACATCCTTGACTCGCCTTATGACAAAGGAGACATCGCTTGTTGACGGCGTGAAGAGCGGAATGAGCGCCGCGTGGATATGGCGGCGCACCGCGAGCGCCAACACGACGAACCCCGCCGTGTGCGCCAGCACGATCGATGCGGCAGCCCCGAGGATGCCGAATGCCGGGATCAAGACGATGAGCGCTAACGCGCAAGTCGCGAGCGATATGAACTCGGCCCACACGACCGTGAGCGGCCGACCTACTGCCTTGAATGTCTGAACGAGAAGGAACTTCGACGTCATCGGCGCGATGCCGACAGCCAAAATCTGCAGTACGCCCGCGGCCGGAAGATAGGGCCTCCCGTAGACCAGCGTGATCAACCACGGGGCGACAAGCAGAAGGATGATGCCGCCCGTGACCGCGAGGGTGAGCGCAAGGCGCAAATATCGGCCCAGAACCTCCGCGCGCACTGCATCGTTCTCAGCCGCAGCCATCTTCGGAAAAACGAGCGATCCGAGGAGCGTGATCAGGCTGCATGCGCTTGTGTAAACTGAGACTGCCACCAAATAGTAGCCGAAGTCGGCGGCGGGAAGCCATTGGGTGATCAGAATCTGATCCAGACGAACGTTGGGGAGCGTGAGCAGCGCTGCAACATGGAGTCGGGCACCGTAGCCGAACATCCGCTTCATAAGGCCAACGTCGGGCCGCATGCCGAACATGCCCAGCCGGCGGAGCAAAATCGCACCGGTCACGAACACCGTCAGGTTGGCCAAAAGCGATGCCGCGACGAAAGCGGCCACCGTGGCTTCATTCGTGATCCAAAGCACGACGACGATGGCGGCATACATGAAGGACACGAGGACGCGCAGAAAATTCCAAAGGTCGAAGCGACGGTGCGCTTGGCAGGCGTTCACGACATATCCGCTGGCGTAGCCAATTGGAATGTAGAGGAGGTACCATTGACTGATGCTGCGCACCGCAGGGTTCCCGCCGAAATTTACGAAGGAAAGAATCCCAAAGCCAACGGGGATGAGGGCGAGACTCAATATCGCCCCCATCCCGAGTGCGGATCCCATGACGCGCGGCGCCGCCGCGCGCCGGCTCGCGGTGAAGAATATGATCGCGTCGCCGACCGACAAACCACCCAGCCCCGCGATCAGCACTGGCCAGAGCATCGCCTGACCGAGCTCGCCGCGCCCCACCGGCAATAGAAGGCGCGCCGCGAGCACGCCGCCAACGAAGTTGGCGATAAGTGCGATCGCCTGTGCGATATAGGAAGTGAAGATGTCCTTCATCGCCCGGCCCAGCCTGCGACCCGCGCATATCCTGCTTCGCTCGGGCAAACATACAGGACTTGCGGCAAAAAATCGCTCGGCTTCGCGGTCGAGAGAGGCCGACATCGGCCCGCCGGGTGCGCCGTCGTTCGACGCAGCTCGCCAAAGAGAAAAGTTTCCCGCGCAGTCGCGCTACGAGTGCTAATCATCCGGCACCCCTGCCGCGACTGCACCAGCGGGGCGCTCAGCTTGACACTTTCGACGGTTTGAGGCCATTCTGACCATTGGGGCGGCGACGATCGGGCCGCCTCGCGCCTTCAGAGCAGCGCCGTAGAGGTGGTCCAAAAATCAAAAAGCATGTCGCACTTCCCGCCCGTCGTGGTTCTCGGCATCGAAGACATTTCACAGGGCCTCACGCTTGTGCGCGAACTCGGCGAGCAAGACGTTCCGGTGCACGGCATCGCGCGCTGGCGGATCGGCGCGCTGTACTCGCGTTGGCTGACCCGCGGCTATTTGTTTCCGGCAAGCGAGGCCGGTCTCGTCGAGCTGCTCAATCAAATAGCCCAAAGGGAGGGAGCTCCTTTCCTCATCGCCGTGACGGAGCAAGATGTCGTGTTCGCACGGCGCGCTGCGGACGCCGGGCAACTCGGCGGGCTGCGTCCGCTTGTCCCGTCACTGGATAAGCTGGAGCTGGTGAACGACAAGGCGGCGACTCTCAAGATCGCCCAGGAGGTCGGTGTTCCATTTCCTTGGACATGGCATCCGCAAAATGCGGATGAGATCGCCCATCCTCCGAGCGAGCTGAAGTTTCCGTGCATCCTGAAATTCCCGGATAAGAACAAAGTAAGGCCGTTACTCGTTCGGCACGGCTTGCTCCTCGCCAGGAGACACGCCCACTACTGCTACGATAAAGAGGACCTGCAACGGGCCCTCGCCGTTTACGCGCGCGCGGGCTGTTTTCCGCTGGTCCAACCGTTCTGTCGCGGAAGCGGGCTGAGCTACGGGCTCTTCATGCACCGCGGCGAGGCTATTCTGCGCCATTGCCACCGTCGCTTGGGTGACTGGCGCGGAATCTCTACCGTGGTCGAAAGCCTGCCTATAGACGAGAACGACACGGTCCTCGCAAAATCGGAAGCCCTCCTCAGGCGGATCGGATGGGAAGGTGCTGCGGAGGTGCAGTATCGGCACGATCCGGCCACCGGCAGCGCGTTGTTCATGGAGATCAACGGCCGTTTCTGGCGCAGCCAGGCCCTCGCCTACTACGCGGGGGCAAAGTTCGGCTGGTTGACCTATGCCGTGCTGGGGCTGGGGAAGACCGTGCACCCGCCGCCCCCGAGGCCGGGCTTGGTATGCGTCTCCGCAACCGCGGAGACGCAACGCCTGTTGACCCTGCTCTTCAGCCCGAGCCTGGTGAAAGATCGCGACCCTAAAATCGACCGTTTGGCGGAGGTCGCACGGTTCTTGTCCCGGCTGCTCGACCCGAGAAATTATCACTATTTGTTTTCCTGGAAGGACCCGATACCTTTCCCCGCCGACTTGGCGCTGAAGGCGAGACATTACCTCTGGTTATTGCTCAAGATCGCGGTACGCCGCGTTCGTGCGGGTACTTGGCAGCGCTCGGTGCCGCATTGATGCGAATTCGTGGCTGCGTATCGCGAGCACAGTCTCGGGCCGTTGCCCAGCCGGACGAGAGACGGACAATTTGCTTATGGATGACGCTCAAGGTCAGCCGCCCCCGGCGAATCTGACTCTCGCCTCCAGCTGCTCGACGCGGGAAAGCGAGCCCGACGAAACGCTGCTCGAGAGCGAGCGGCGTTTCTATGAGGCGTACATCTGGTGCCTGACCCCCTGTCCGAAGCTCTGCGATGCCATCGTTTACCTTAATCGGGAGATCGATCGGCTGGGCACTGCGGAGGAGGATTGGCGGCTCGCCGAAATAATGACCAATGTCTTCCTCCTCTCCTCGGCGCTGCTGACCGCGGTCGAGGACTATCTGCATAGGCCGACCTTTCGGCTGCCGCAGCGGCTAACGCGCGTGGCGCCCGCGGGCCGCGTTCTGAGCGCGGCGAATGGTGTGGCGTCGCTCGTCCGGCGATCCCGCTTGGCGCTGGCCCGCCGCTGGCGGGAGCAATGGCCAGCCGCGACCGATGCCTTCTTGCAGCTCTTCGCCGCGGCGAAAAAGCCAACCCGGGACGCGGCCGTGAAGGCGGCAGAGGAGCTCAAGGCCCTCCTGCGGTTGCCGCTTCCAACGGAGCTCGTGGCCGAGCGCATTCGCATTCCCTCGGGGTTCCGGAAGCAGGATCTGACGCACTTCGATGCTCTCGCTTTGGCAGGAAAGTTCGTGGCGCGTTTTCCGGATCGCGCGCAGCCAATCCTTCTCGTCGGCCTTCGCACTGCAGGCGCCTACTTCGCTCCCTTGGTCCGCGCCTTCCTGAAGACGGAAGGCTATCAGACGGTCGATGCCGTGAGTGTGCGTCCGCCGAAAGGCCTGGCCAAGTGGGAGCACGCGGAGCTGGTGCGCTGTTGCACGGCAGGGTATCTCGCAGTGATAGTCGATGACCCGCCGGCCAGCGGCCAGCAGGTCGCCCTCCTAAGCGAGCAGCTGCGTCAAGTGGGTTTTCCCCGCGAGAAAATGTTAGCACTGCTCCCCGTCCACCATCTCCGGCCGGACTGGCGGATGGATGTCGAGGCGACGCCCCTTTCCGACGTGCCGATCCTCTTGCTCGATGCGGAAGAATGGTTCAAATCCCGCCTGCTCGCTCGAGAGGCCGTAGAGGACCGTTTGCAGGAGTATTTTCAAACGCGCCGATTTGTCAGCGCGTCGGTTGTCGCCAGTCCCCTCGCCGACGAGATCAACGCCAGGCTCCAGGGCTTATCGCGGGACAGGATGCGCAGCCGCCTCAAGCGCGTCCACGCCGTCCGCTTGGTGACGCCGAGCGGACATGTCGAAACGCGCTTTGTCCTGGCCAAAAGCGTCGGCTGGGGATGGCTCGGCTATCACGCCTTCCTGGCCGGCCATCGGCTGGCCGGCTTCGTCCCGCCGATTTTGGGATTGCGCGACGGCATTCTTTACATGGAATGGCTGCCGCAAGGGAGCGCTGACGAAAACGGCGTCGAGCGGCGCGCACGCGAGATCGCGACGATCTCAGCCTACGTCGCCGCGCGCGTACGCGCGCTCAGTCTTGGGAAGGACCCAATGCCGGGCTTAGGTCTGGGCGAGAGGCATAAGCTCGATCGTGTTTTCGCCAGAGCTTTCAGCGGTAACGCGGCGGCGCGTTTGAAAAGGGAGCGAATCCGGCACCGCTTGTTGGAGCAAACATGCCCCGTTCCCACGCTCATCGACGGCAATATGCGGCGGCTGGAATGGATCGTCAGTGGCTCCCGGCTGCTCAAGAGCGATTTCGAGCATCACGGCATGGGCAAGGATGAGCTCAACGTGACCGATCCGGCTTTCGATTTGGCGGACGCCGTTCTCCAGTTCGGCTTCTCCTCCCAGGAGGAACAGGAGCTCATCCGCGGCTACGTGAAGGAGAGCGGCGATGGCGGCGTCGAGGCGAGGCTCTTCCTGCAAAAACTGCTCGCGGGCACCTACGCGATGGACATGGCACTCGACGGACTGCGCCAACCCAAACTCTGCCACGTTGCCTCCGAATTCAATGCGCAATATGTGGCCGCCTGGAATTTCCTGACCGCGCAAACCGCGCGCTTCTGCGCTGGACGGTGCCGGTTGCCGCAAGAAGTGCTGTGGCGCTCGCCGCTCGCGGTGATCGACATCGACGGCGTGCTCGACCGCCGCATCTTCGGTTTCCCGTCGACCACGGCGGCCGGTATGGAGGCGCTCTCGCTTCTTCATGACCACGGCTTCGCCATCGCCGTCAATACCGCGCGCTCGGTCGCCGAGGTCAAGGAATATTGCAGCAACTATGGTTTCGCCGGCGGCGTCGCCGAGTATGGCAGCTTTCTCTGGGACGCGGTTCGTGACCGCGGACGGCGGCTGGTGAGTGAGGAGTCCCTCGTCGAGCTCGAGGAGCTCCGGCGCGCGCTCAGCCAATTGCCCGGCGTGTTCTTGAATGACGGCTATGAATACTCGATCCGCGCTTACAGCTATGACGGTGATCGCACCGTACCATTGCCGTTGCTCACCATCCCAGGCTTGATATCCAGCCTAAACCTGCGCCGGCTGCGCTGGCATCAAACCTCGATCGACACGACGATCGTCGCGGCTGAAGTCGACAAGGGCCATGGGCTGCGGGAGCTCCTCGCCTGGCTCGGGCAAGGGAAGATCGAGACCGTGGCCATCGGCGACTCCCGGTGGGACCTTCCGATGTTTCTTGCCGCCACGCGCAGCTTTGCCCCTGCCCAAATCGATTGCGCCGCGATCGCCCGCGCGCTCGGCTGCCGCATCGCGCGCCGGCCCCACCAGGCCGGTTTCCTCGAGATCGTGCGCTCGCTCGTTCCACCCGAGCGCGCGGGCGGCCGGCGCTCCGGCGTTTCCGAGCTCGCGTCCCTTGGGGGCGACGAATTGTTCCTCGATCTCCTGAGGGCGGCCGATCGGGGGCGCTGGAGGTCGCTTCTCAGCGCCTTGCTCGATCCAAAATCCCTTCGAGTGTTCTTGGCGTAGCCGCCTCGCCGAGCCGCGAGCCCGCTCTAGCCGCCGATGGCCGCCTTGACGCGCGCGCGCAGCTCCGGCACCAGCTCCGCTTCGAACCACGGGTTGCGGGCGAGCCAGGCGGTCGTGCGCCAGCTCGGATGGGGGGTTGGGATGAACTCGGGGAGATACTCGCGAAAGGCGCGCACGGTCTCGCTCAGGCTCGCCTTGCGCCGCTTGCCGAGGTAATAGGCCTGGGCATAGCCGCCGACGAGGAGGGTCAAGCGGATGTCGGAGAGCGCCGCGCGCAAGGGCGGATGCCAGAGCGGCGCGCATTCAGGCCGGGGCGGGGCATCCCCACCTTGCGGCAGGCGGCCGGGATAGCAGAGCCCGACGCCGATGAGTGCTATGCGCCGCGGGTCGTAGAAGACCTCGCGCGCGAGCCCGAGCCACGCCCGCAAGCGCTCGCCCGAGGCATCGTTCCACGGCACGCCGGTCTCGTGCACCTTGGTTCCCGGCGCCTGTCCGCAAACGAAAAGCCGCGCCGTGGGGAGGGCCTGGAGGACCGGGCGCGGGCCGAGCGGCAGATGCTCGGCACAGACCCGGCAGGCGCTGACGCGGGCGAGGAGTGCCGTGAAGCCCGGGCGTCTGCTCATAGGCTCGCGAGAAGCTCGCCCACGAAGCGCGGCACCACCTCGCTCGCGGGGCCGTAGCGGCGCTCGGCGAAGAGCTGTGCGCCCTCGGAGGGCTCGAGGTTGAGCTCGACCGTGCGGGCGCCGGCGGTCTCGCGCGCCTCGGCGACGAAGCCGGCCGCGGGATAGACGTTGCCCGAGGTGCCGATCGAGACGAAGAGTGTGGCGCGCGCGAGGGCCGCGGTGATGCGCTCCATCTCGAACGGCATCTCGCCGAACCAGACCACATGGGGCCTGAGCCCGCCCACGCGCATGCAGGCGTGGCAGGCCATCTCGACGGCGAGATCGTCTTCAGAGAGGAACACCTCGCCGCACCAGGCGCAGCGCGACTTGAGCATTTCACCGTGCATGTGGACGAGCTTGCGGCTGCCCGCGCGCTCGTGCAGGTCGTCGATGTTCTGGGTCACGAGCAGGAACTCGCCGGGCCACCCGGCCTCGAGAGCGGCCAGCGCCCGGTGCGCCGCATTCGGCTGGATATTGGCATTGCGCAGCGCCTTCCGCCGCGCGTTATAGAAGGCGTGGACCTGGCGCGGCTGGCGCGCGAAGGCCTCTGGCGTCGCCACGTCCTCGACGCGCACCCTGGCCCAGATGCCGTCGGCGTCGCGGAAGGTGTCGAGACCCGACTCCTTGGAGATGCCGGCACCGGTGAGCACGACGATCGAGGGTCGACGAGGCTCGCTCATGACAAGTCCTGGGGCACTCCCCTATGATAGCCGGGTGCCGCACAAGGAGATAGGTTTGCCCAGAAACGCTCGCAACGCCCGCGGAGCCCTCCGCCTGCAAATGGGGAGCCTCCTCTCTGTCCTCCTCCTGCTCCTGCTCCTGCTCCTTGCGGCAGGCGCCGGGGCCGACGAGATCGCGCCGACGCTCGATCGGCTGGCGCGCGCGGCGATGGCCGAGGACGGCGTCACCGGCATCGTGATCGGCATCGGGCGAGAGCGCGAGGCTCCCACGATCGTGGCGGCCGGGCTCGCCAATGTCGCGGAGCATACAGCGATGCGACGGGCGAGCGGCTTCAAGGTCGCCAGCATCGCCAAGACCTTCCTCGCGGCACTCACGCTCTCCCTCGCCCAAGAGGGCAAGCTCGCGCTCGACGACAAGCTCGCCCACTTCCTCCCGGACGTGCGCAATGCCGAGCGCGTGAGCCTCAGGCAGCTCCTCAATCACACCTCGGGCTATGACGACTACCTCACGGACGCCTTCGTGGCGGCCGCGCACGCCCAGCCGGGCAAGGCATGGCAGCCGCGCGAGCTTCTCGCCTTTGCCCATCCCGAGCGGCTCGACTTCGAGCCCGGCAGCCGCTTCGACTACTCCGACACCGATTACCTCTTGCTCCGCATGGCGCTCGCAGCGGCACTCGGCCACTCGCCGATCGCGGAGATGCGCCAGCGCTTTATCGCCCCGCTTGGGCTGAGCGCAACCTGGTTCGCCTCCGAGGAGGCAGTACCCGCCGGCGTCCTTGCGCACGGCTATTCCGATCTCGACGACAGCGGCAGCTTGCAGGATGCCACGGGCGAGCCCGACGTGCTCGGCGGCGGCGACGGAGCCATGGTGTCGAGCGCCGCCGACCTCCTGCGCTGGGACCAGGCGCTTTTCGGCGGGCGCGTGCTGGCAAAACCGCAACTCGACGAGATGCTGAGCTTCGTGACCCCGAGCGAGGAGAATAGCGCACCCGGGAGCGGCTACGGCCTCGGCGTCGAGCGCTTCCGTTACATGGGCGTCATGTTTTACGGCCACACCGGATCGGTACCCGGCTATAACAGCATCCTGCTCTACGAGCCGACGACGGAGACCTCGATCGTCTTGGCCCTCAATTCGGACCCCGTCGACGACGCGCTCCTCGACATCCTCGTCGAGCGCGTCATCCGCGCGCTCGGCGAAGCAGGCAAGCTCCGCCTCCCCAAGCAACCCGATTCCGGCTAGCGCAAGCTCCGGCTGAATGGAATCGGTGCGGCCTTCGAGACGCGTCCTTCGGGCGCTCCTCAGGCTGAGGAGGTTCTTTGTGCAATCATGAGCCTACCTCATGCTGAGGAGCGGTGCGAAGCACCGCGTCTCGAAGCACGCACTGCGTCTATGCAATCGGAACTTGCTCGAGCGCTTCGGCCCATCCTTTCGCGGGGGCTCACCCGCCACCCGCGAGGGGATAATGGATTTCCGGTTTGTAGATCGCCCCGCTGCGCGAGAGGAAGCTCGAGAACAGCACGAACTGATCGATGGGCGCGGGGCCGGCGCGGAAGAGCGAGTGCGCGCTGACGAAGGTGCCTAGGCGCAGACGCGCGGCCTCCTTGAGACGCGCGAGTGTGACGTGCGGCGAATATTTCCGGCTTTCCGGCTCGAGCCCGGCCGTCACGAGGGCGCGGTCGACCTTGCCATGGAGCGCGTTGAGCGTCTCGTTGCGCTGCACGCCGACCCAAAGCGTGTGCGGCGTGCTCGCCTTCCCGAACGTGGACACGCCCTCGAGCGTGAGCTCCAAGGCCGGCGCCTTGATGCGCGACAGCGCCATGTGGATGTCCTCGAAGCGGCCCCCGTCCACCTCGCCGATGAAGCGCACGGTCAAGTGGAAGCTTTCGGACCTGACCCAGCGCGCGCCCGGCACGCCGTTGCACAGGCCCGCAAGGCGTTGCCGCATGTCCTCGGGCAACTCGAGTCCGACGAACAGGCGGATCATGGCGTCTTGTCCCTTCTTGTCCCCGGCCTCGTTCTTTGACGGGCGCAGGTTGGCTTTGCCTTCCGGGATCGCCCGGTAGCCCCGCGCCGAGCTACATGAAGAGCGCGAGGACGCCGGTATAGCCGTAAAGCCGCGCGTTGGAAATCTCCCCGTTGCAGAAGAAGCCGACGAGCGGCACCTCGCCGAGGGCCTGGCGCAGCAGGCCGAGCTCGGCCGAGCCCGGTCCGAAGAGATTGGGCCCGCGGGCGACACAGCTGTAATAGACGGCACCCTTGGGGCTCCCCTTCAGCCGCGCCTTGAGCCGTGCCAGCATGCGCTCGAGATCGTGCTTCGCACTCTCGCCGTCGCGCCGGCAGAACATGATCTCGTCGCCTTGAGCCGGTACCTCGCCGATGGCGAGCCAGCCGCGCTCGGCATCGATACCCATGAGATTGCGCACGAGATAGTCGCCGGTATCCGTGCCGCGGACGGGCAGTGCCGCGTGGAGCGAGCGCAGCTTGAGTGCCGACCCCTGTTGCAGGAGCTTGCCCACATCCTCCTTGAACACCTCGAGCGCGGGCCGGCCGTCGAGCTCGAGGAGCACGTTGTCGCGGCAGGCGCTGATCGTATGGCTGGGGCCGAGCGGCGTGCAGCCCTGGCTCAGCCCCGTCGCCACCGCGACCTCAGCTGAGAACAGCACCCCGCTCACCCCGCCTGAGGTGACCTCGTCCGCCACTTGACCGTGAGCGCCCCGCGAGGAGGTGAGCCCGCCCAAGAGGAAGCAGGCGGTCTCCGCCGTGAGCCCCTCGAGCAGGCCGGGCAAATGCTGGTTGCGCGGGTCGCCGTGCACGAGCGCAAGGGTGGGCTGTTTTTCCTTGATCCAGCCGGCATTCGCGGCGCGGAAGCCCTCGAGCGAGCGTTCGACGGTGGGGAAGATGCGGAAGGAGCCGCTCGGCAGGACGCCGATCATGACGGCGAGTGCCGGCTCGTCGAAATACTCCTTGCCCGTCGCCAGCACGCCCATGCCGACCGTGCCGACCCAGTGCGCCACCCCAGTCTCCGCCCGCAGGTAGAGGAGGATGTCGGCAAGCTCGCCGGCAAAGGCATCGCTCGCGTAAAGAAAGCCGAGCGCTTCTCCCGGCCCTTCGAGGGGCCCCGCCGCGCGCAACGCCGCGGCGCACTCCTTCGCCGCCTCGGCCGAGCTCGGGCCGTTGCTATGAGCGAAACGGAACGCGGTCATGGTTCGTCCTCGCGCATCTCCCGTCATCCTCCCAAAAGCTTTTCCACGTAGGGTGCGAGCAGGCGGGCGATGACGACGACACCCTCGGCGTTCGGATGGATACCGTCGGCCTGGTTGAGCTCCGGCTTGGCCGCAACGCCGGCGAGGAGAAAGGGGTAGAGGAGGCAGCCGTGCTTCTTGGCCAGTGCCGGATAGATCGCGGCGAACTCTTTACCGTACTCCGGGCCAAGATTGGGGGGGGCCAGCATGCCGGCGAGCAGCACCTTGAGCTTGGCGCTTGCGAGGACGGCGAGCAGCTTGTCGAGGTTGGCGTAGCTCTCCTTGGGATCGAGGCCCCTGAGACCGTCATTGGCACCGAGCTCGACGATGACGATCTGCGGCTGCTCTTGCAGCATCCAGCCGACCCGCGCGAGCCCGCCGGCCGTCGTGTCGCCGGAAACTCCACCGTTCATCACCTGGACCTCATGGCCGGTCTTCCGAAGCGCGGTCTGCAACACTTGAGGCAGGCTCTCCGCTTCGGGCAGGCCGTATCCGGCGGTGATGCTGTCGCCGAGCATGAGGATGCGCACGGCGGGCTTGCTCCAGACGGTCGGGGGCCCGAGAATGACGGCGCACGCCAGCACCGTCAGATTGAAGATGGCGCGCGCGAGCAGATTTGCGCTCAAAGCGCCGTGCCGAGACGCCCTTGCGTCAGCCGAGCGGTGCCGCATTTCACGCGTTGCCTCAACCGCCAAGCCAACCATGCCCATCGGCCGATCCGCTCCCACCATGCCCACTCGCAGCCCGCCGGGCCGAGAAGCCATCATCCGCCTCGAGGATGTCCATCTCAAGTTGGCAAGTGCCGCCGGCCTGGTCAACATCCTCAACGGCATCGATCTCGCCATCCAAGCGGGCGAGAGCGTCGGCCTGGTCGGCCCCTCGGGCAGCGGCAAGACCTCGCTCATGATGCTCGTGGCGGGGCTCGAGCGGCCGAGCGAGGGGCGCATTTCTGTCGCCGGTCAAGCCTTCGCCGGCTTGGACGAGGACGCCTTGGCGCGCTTTCGGCGCGACAACGTCGGCATCGTGTTCCAGGCCTTCCATCTTGTGCCCACCATGACGGCACTCGAGAACGTGGCGATCCCGCTCGAGCTCGCCGGCATCAAGGACGCCTTCGCGCGCGCCCGCGTCGGGCTCGAGGCGGTCGGGCTCGGCTCGCGCATCCACCATTACCCCGGCCAGCTCTCGGGCGGGGAGCAGCAGCGCACGGCACTCGCCCGCGCCTTTGCGACCGAGCCCCGGCTGCTGCTCGCCGATGAGCCGACCGGCAACCTCGACGGCAAAACCGGGGAGGCGATCATCGAGCTTCTCTTCGACCTGCGCGCGCGGCGCGGCACCACCCTCCTTCTCATCACCCACGACCCTGCGATCGCCCGTCGCTGCGACCGCATCGTGCGGCTTGCCGATGGGCGCATCATCGACGACCGCCGCGCCGAGAGCACTACCACGGCGCTGCCGCAATGAGGAGTGCTGACGCCGCCCTGCCGCTCGCCTTGAGGATCGCACGTCGGGAGCTGCGCGGCGGCCTCAAGGGCTTCCGGATTTTCCTCGCGGCCCTCGCCCTCGGCGTGGCCGCGATCGCCGCGGTGGGCTCGCTCTCGGCCTCCGTCGACGGTGCTCTCAAGGGCGATGCCAAGGCGCTTCTCGGCGGCGACGTCGACCTCACCCTCGCCCATCGTGAGGCGAGTGCTGCGGAGTATCGGGCGATGCAGGCGGCGGGGCTCGTCTCGACGAGCGCCGAATTGCGCGCCATGACGCGCGCCGCCCAAGCCAAGGAAGGGACGGGCAAGCGCCTCCTCGTCGAGCTCAAGGCGGTCGATCAGCACTATCCCCTCTACGGCGCGCTCGAGCTCACCCCGCCGATTACCACCGCGGCGGCGTTCGCCGCGCGCGACGGCGTCTTCGGCGCGGTTGCCGATACGGACGTGCTGGCCCGGCTGGGCCTCAAGCTCGGCGAGCGCATCAAGCTCGGCGATGCCACCTTCGAGCTGCGCGCCACCATCGGGCGGGAGCCGGATCGGGCAGTCTCCGCCTTCATCCTGGGTCCCCGCCTCATGGTGAGCATGGCGGCATTGCCCGCGACCGGGCTCATCCAGCCCGGCAGCATCGTGCGCTACAACTATCGCCTCAAGCTGCCGGGCGGCAGCGACGCGCGCGCCTGGCTCGCGGAGCTCGCCCGGCAATTTCCCGATGCCGGCTGGCGCGCGCACAGCTTTCATAATGCGACGCCGCGCCTCCAGGAGTTCCTCGATCGCATCGCCCTCTATCTCACGCTTGTCGGCCTGACGGCACTTCTCGTCGGCGGCATCGGCGTCGCCAATGCGGTCAAGGCCTACCTCGACGGCCGCGCCACCACGATCGCCATTCTGAAATGTCTGGGGGCGCCGGCGCGGCTCATCTTTCAGGCCTATCTCGCCGAGGTCTTCGCGATAGCACTTTGCGGCATCGCGATCGGCCTGGCGCTGGGTGCAATCGTGCCGTTCCTTCTCGCGGACAGCTTGGCCCACTACCTCCCCGTGCTGGCGCACGCCGGGCTCCATCCCGCCCCCCTTCTGCTCGCCGCCGCTTACGGCGTGCTCACCACTTTCGCCTTCACCCTCTGGCCGCTCGCCGAGGCGCGCGACACCCCGCCTCAGCGCCTCTTCCGCGCGCTGGCGGCCCCGCTCAGGCAGTGGCCGCGCCGCGTCGATGCCTTGGCGCTGCTCGGCGCCGCAGCGGCGCTCGCCGCCCTCGCCATCGCGAGCGCCGGTGACAGACGCATCGCCCTCTGGTTCGTCGCCGGAGCCGTTGCCACGCTCGCGGCCTTCAGGCTCTCGGCCTGGCTGATCGCGGCCTCGGCGCGCGCCGCCGCAAGGACGCCTTTTGTCCTCAGCGCGTGGCCCACGCTGCGCTTGGCGCTTGCCAACCTCTACCGCCCCGGAGCGCCGACCGCGAGCGTCGTGCTCTCGCTCGGCGTCGGGTTGACACTCCTCGTCGCCGTCGGCCTGGTCGAGGGCAATCTCTTGCGCGAGGTGACGGAGACGCTGCCGGCGGGCGCGCCGAGCTATTTCTTCATCGACATCCAGCCGGACCAGCTGAAGGGGTTCGACGAGGCCGTCCGCGGAGTCGAGGGCACGAGCGGCCTCGAGCAGGTGCCGAGCCTGCGCGGCCGCATCACAGCACTCAACGGCGTCGCCGCCGAGCGCGCCAAGATCAACCCGCGCTCCGCTTGGGTATTGGAAAGCGACCGCGGCCTCACCTATGCCGCCATACCGCCGCCGGGTGCGCGCATCGTCGCCGGCAGCTGGTGGCCGGCCGATTACGCGGGCCCGCCGCTCGTCTCGCTTGACGCAGAAGTGGCGCGCGATTTCGCTCTCAAGCTCGGCGACACGCTCACGGTCAACGTGCTCGGGCGCGAGGTCACGGCGCGGATCGCGAGCTTTCGCGAGATCGAGTGGTCCAGCCTCACGCTCAACTTCGTGATGGTGTTCTCGCCCGGCGTGCTCGAGGGAGCGCCCCAGACCTTTATCGCCACCGTGAAGGCGAGCGCGGCGGCCGAGGAGCCGCTCGTGCGCGCGGTCACCGACCGTTTCGCCAACATCTCGGCGATCCACGTCAAGGAGGCGCTCGAGGCGGCGGCGTCCATCCTCGGCAGCATCGCCTCGGCCGTGCGGCTGACCGCCCTCTTCACCCTCATCGTAGGCACGCTCGTGCTCGCGGGCGCGCTCGCCGCCGAGCATGAACGGCGCACCTATGACGCCGTCGTGCTCAAGGTCCTGGGGGCGACTCGCCGCACCCTTCTCGCGACCTTTCTCATCGAGTACGGCGTGCTCGGGGCCGCCGCCGCCGCAGTGGCGTCGGCACTCGGTACGCTCGTCGGCTACCTCGTGACCACGCGGATCATGGAAGGAGCGTGGCACTTCCTCCCCGCGGCCGTCGCCGGCACCGCACTCGGCTCGACCCTCCTGACGCTCGCTCTCGGCTTTGCCGGCACCTGGCGCGCGCTCGGCGAGCGCCCGGCACCCTACCTGCGCAACGAGTGAGGTGCTCACATGCCGCTGGAGCAGACCGGTCGGCGGGGAAATGTCGGAAGAAGTCGTTCGGGTCAATGCTGAGCCCTTTCAGTCGGCGCTTGCCTATGGCATACAAAGCCGAGGGAGAAGGTGCTGCGTCACGACGCCGACGGTTGAGGAGCGATCCCGTGAGAAAGAGCGTCATGCCCGCGCTTGCCCTTGCCGTGCTCTGCGGATTGCCATCGGCACCGGCGGCAGCGGCCGCGGATGAGGCAGCCATCGTCGAAGATTTGCGGGGACCTCCGACGGAGGTGGCACCGCTCGACTATCTTGCCTCTGGAACCGTTATTCACCTCAACGCGCAAAACGTGATCGTCATCGATTTCCTGCGCTCCTGCACACGCGAAACGATCCACGGCGGAACGGTGCGCGTCGGCGCGCTCCAGAGCGAGGTCACGGACGGCCGGGTGGAACGACAAAAAGTGAATTGCGATGGCGGTCGGCGGCAAGTACCTGCGACGTCCGAGTCGGAAGGTGCTGCGCCGAGCTTCTCGGCACCGCCGCGGCCGCGCGGCCAGCCGCACGAAGCTGGGGTCGAGCGGACGCTTTACGGCAGAAACCCTTTGATCGATCTGGGCGGCCCGGGCCGCTTGGTACTCGAGCGGATGGACCGGCAAGGAGAAAAGATCCAGCTCGACATCACGGCGAGCGAGCTGCTGCATGGAAGGTTCTACGACTTCGCCAAGGAAGATCGCAGCCTGAAGCGTGGCGGCATCTATCGTGCGACCTTCGCCCGGCGCACGATCGTGTTCCTGATCGATCCCTTGGCCAAATCCGGCGCCACGCCGCTTGCGGGTCGCTTGCTGCGGTTTTAACGTCCGGGTTCTGAAATTCACGACGTCAGGAAAACACTTGTCATTGCGAGGCGCCCGAAGGGCGCCGAAGCAATCCAGAACGTGTCTCGCGTCTGGCGCCCTGCCCCGGCGTACGCCGGGGTTCGCTGCGCTCGCAATAACGCTTGTTTCCAGGTGAGACGAACTTTCGAGTGTCTCCGCTTGACGCGGGTCAATGGCAAACCGCGGCGGGTCGCGTAACCTCGCGAAGGTAAGTCCGACCGGGTCCGGGGCGTCATGAGCACGGAGTGTCGGATATCATGCAATTGAGAACTTTGGTCATGGCCACGGCCT
>DATNIJ010000130.1:0-4839 GCA_035604475.1 Alphaproteobacteria bacterium | reverse complement strand
GCGGCCGGGGTGGCGAAGCGCCGCCAGCGGTCCTCGATCTCCTTGTCCTTGGCAAGCGTATTGGTGACGAGGGCGAAGAGCCGCACGTTCTCGCCGAGCACCTTGCCGAGCGACTTGGCCGCCTCCCGGCGCTTGGCCTCGTCCTTGTCGGAGAGCAGATGAAGGATCTCGGCGTTGCTCAGCTCCTTGCCGCCGAAGGGAAAGCGCAAGGCCGCGAGCGTCTCGTCGAAGAGACGGATCCAGGCCTGGCTCCCCGCGACCGATCTCTCGTGGATGAGGCGCTCCGCCTCGTCCGAGAGCTGGTGCGGACGGAAGGCGCGAATGTCCCTGAGCCACGGCCGATAGCGCTTAAGCGACGGGGTCGCGAGCAGCTCGGCAAGGCGTTCGTCCTCGAGGCGATTGAGCTCGAGCGTGAAGAAGAGCGTGCGCGCCGAGATATCGGTCACCTTCTCGCGCGTGTCCTGCGCCTGGCGCGAGATGGTCGGGTCCGTCATGTCGGCGGCGTGACGCAACCCGGCGTAGCTCGCGAGCCGCCCGAGCGTCTCCGCGATCCTCTCGTACTCGGCGATGGCATCCGCGAGCTCGGCACCCGCGAGGCCGGCGAGCTTGCCCTGATAGTGCCGCGCGAAATCGGCCGCGGCGGCCGCACTTTCCGCGAGATCGCGGGCGAGCTCGGCCGAGTCCGGCGCCGGATAGAGATCGCTCAGGTCCCATTCGGGCAAGCTGCCGAGGCCGTCTGCCTTAGGCCGTTCGGCCGCCGTCGCATCGCTCATGTCGCTCTCCTCGCGCGAGGAAGCCATATAGGGCGCCCGGCGGCCGCCGCCAAGCGTTGGTAGTGGGTCATTTTGGCCGAATCCTCATACTTCGAGACGCGTCGCATGCGCGACGCTCCTCATCCTTCGAGACGCGTCGCATGCGCGACGCTCCTCAGGATGAGGACACCTTGGTTAGGGTTTCACCTCACCCTGAGGAGGGCCGAAGGCCCGTCTCGAAGGATGGGGTGAAACTGACCCATTGCCCAAGCGTTTTGCCGCTTCCGTAAATCGCCGGGACATGTCAAGAAACTACCCCGCAACCCGTCCGCGGCGCTTCACGGCTCCGTGAGCGACCGCCCGAGAGCGGGACGCGGGGGATACGCCATGGATTACAAGGAAATTCCCAACCTTGCCCGCATGTTTCTAGACCGCGCGCACGAGCGCGGCAAGCGGCCCTTCCTGTGGGGCAAGTACCTAGGCCGCTACCGGCCGATCGCCTGGGCGCAGGCGGCGAGCCTGGTGAGCCGGCTCTCCCGCGGGCTCAGGGCGTTCGGTATCGAGCGCGGCGACCGCGTGGCGCTCGTCTCCGAGAACCGGCCCGAGTGGGCGCTTGCCGACATCGCGATCATGGCGGCGGGCGCCATCGCCGTACCCGGCTACGTCACCAATACGGCCGACGACCACCGCCATATCCTTCACAATACCGGTGCCAAGGCCGCCATCCTGTCCTCGCGCAAGCTCGCGCCCAATTTGCTCGCGGCGGCGCGCCAGTGTCCCACCATGCGCTTCGTCGTGGCGATCGAGCCGCTCGGCTTGACCCAGCATCCCGGGATCGACGTGCTCGCCTGGGAGGAGGTCTTGCGGCGCGGCGCGGAGAAGCCGGACGACGTGGCGGCACTCGTGGACTCGCTTCAGCGCAGCGATGCGTGCTGCATCATTCACACCTCCGGCACCGGCGGCGTGCCGCGCGGGGTGACGCTCAGCCACGGCGCCATCATCTGCAACTGCATGGGTGCCGAGGTCCTGTTGCGCCAGCTCGGCCTCGAGGACGAGGTCTTCCTCTCCTTCCTGCCGCTTTCCCATTCCTACGAGCATGCCGCGGGCCTGTTCTTCCCCATCTCGATCGGCGCCCAGATCTACTACGCCGAGGGGGCCGACACGCTCGCCGCCAACATGCTCGAGGCGCGCCCCACCATCATGACGGCCGTGCCCCGGCTTTACGAGACGCTGCACGGCCGTCTCGCCGGCGCCATCAAGCGCCAAGGCGGGCTCAAGGAGAAGCTCTTCGCGAAGGCGGTCGAGCTCGGCACCAAGCGCTACAAGGCGCCCGCGAGCTTGGGCCTCTCCGAGCGCGTCCAGGACGCGGCTCTCGATCTTCTGGTGCGCAGGAAGGTGAAGGCCCGCTTCGGCGGCCGGCTCAAGGCGCTCGTTTCCGGCGGCGCGCCCCTCAATCTGGAGATCGGCACCTTTTTCACCGCCCTCGGCCTGCGCCTGCTGCAAGGCTACGGCCAGACCGAAGCCGCCCCCGTGGTCAGCTGCAACCCGCCGCACAAGGTGAAGATCCATACCGTCGGCCCGCCGCTCAAGGAGGTCGAGGTGAGGATCGCCGAGGACGGCGAGCTCTTGGTGCGCGGCGAGCTCGTCATGCGCGGCTATTGGAACGATCCGGAGGGCACCGCCCAGGTCCTCAAGGACGGCTGGCTCCACACCGGCGACATCGGCCTCCTGGACGAGGACGGCTACATCCAGATCACCGACCGCAAGAAGGACATCATCGTGAACTCGGGCGGCGACAACGTCTCGCCGCAGCGGGTCGAGGGCTTCCTGACGCTCGAGCCGGAGATCGCGCAGGCCATGGTCTACGGCGACAAGCAGCCCTACCTCGTCGCCCTCATCGTACCGCGCAAGGAGTTCGCCGAGGAATGGGCGGCCAGGAGCGGCGAGCCGCCCGAGCTCGCCGCGCTCGTCGCCGAGAAGGCCTTCCGCGACGCGGTCGGCCAGGCGGTCGAGCGCGTCAATGCCAAGCTCTCGCCGGTCGAGCGCGTGCGCCGCTTTGCGCTCGCGAGCGAGCCCTTCAGCCTCGAGAACAACATGCTGACGCCCTCGCTCAAGATCCGCCGGCACGTGATCAAGGCGGCCTACGGCGCCATCTTGGATGCGCTTTATTAGATGCCCCGCTAAATAACCTAAGCGCGAGCGTAGTCCGCTCGGGTCGAATCTCGCGACACCGGCCCGCTTGGCCGCCTTCAGCAATATCGCATCCAGGGCTTGCGTGGTATGGACGAGGTCGTGCACCGAGACCTCCTTGAAGAACCAGCGCATGGCAGCCGAGCTATCGAGGACGAGAGTCATTTCCGGCCGTATTCGATGAGCGCCTTGATATCGACGCCGCGAATCGTGCGGCGCCGGGCGATGAAGCGCTTCATCGCCTCGACGGCCGCGGCGGGCTCCGGCCGCTTCGCCTCTTCCGCGGGGACAAGCTCGGCGACGGTCCGGCCCCGGTGCGTGATGGTATAGCGCTTGCCGCTCCGCACGCCGCGCAAGAGCTCCGGCAGCTTCCTCCTGGCCTCGGTGGCGCCGACTCGGTGGTTCATGGCACCGCACTCCCTCGTCACATTATAGTCTAGCGCCCCGATTTGGTAATTCGCCACAGCTCCCATCTCGCGTCCCGGCGACCCCGGACTGGATCCGGGGCGGGACCCATTTTCGCCATGGATACCGGCTTTCGTCGGTATGGCGAGGAGGAGAAAGGCCGGTAGAGATCGAGCGAATTTTCTGATTCCACGACACTAACCGTTCGCTCGACCAAGGGTGCCTCCGACCCCGCAACGGCGTTCCCGTGGCCGCGGCCAAGGAGAAATTTCCTTCCCATCCCGCCGCGCCCTCCCGACGCATTCTTGCGTTTCGCGCATGCCCCCTCTGCCGCCATTGCCTTGGGGGCGAACAAAAATTACCCTTGAGGTCAAAAGGGGACGGGGAGCCGGGATCCGGGAGGAACAGCCATGGCGCTTGCCGCCGTCACGCTCGACGACAAATACGAGCTCGAGTCAGGCCGCGTCTTCCTGACCGGCACCCAGGCCCTCGTGCGCCTGCCCATGATGCAGCGCCAGCGCGACCTCAAGGCGGGGCTCGACACGGCCACCTTCATCTCAGGCTATCGCGGCTCGCCCTTGGGGGGGCTCGACCAGGCCTTCTGGCAGGCCAAGCGCTTCCTCGCCAAGAACCACATCCACTTCCAGTCCGGCATCAACGAGGACATGGCGGCGACCGCCGTGTGGGGCAGCCAGCAGGTCGGCCTCTTCCCGGGCGCCAAGTACGACGGCGTCAACGCCATGTGGTACGGCAAGGGCCCGGGGGTCGACCGCTGCGGCGACGTATTCAAGCATGGCAACTTCGCCGGCAGTGCCAAGGCGGGCGGCGTCTTGCTGCTCGCGGGCGACGACCACGGGGCCAAGTCCTCGACGCTCCCGCACCAGAGCGAATACGCCTTCATGTCGGCCATGATCCCCGTGCTCAATCCCGCGGGCGTGCAGGAGTTTCTGGACCTCGGCACCTATGGCTGGGCGCTCTCGCGCTATTCGGGCTGCTGGGTCGCCTTCATCGCGGTCGCGGACACGGTCGAGAGCTCGGCCTCGGTCTATGTCGACCCGCACCGCGTCGAGATCCAACTCCCTGCCGACTTCGAGATGCCGTCGGGCGGCCTCAACATCCGCTGGCCCGACCAGTGGATGGGGCAGGAAGAGCGGCTCATGCGCCACAAGCTCTATGCAGCCCTCGCCTTCGCCCGTGCCAACCGTCTCGACAAGCTGGTGATCGACAGCCCGAAGCGCCGCTTCGGCATCGTCACCACGGGGAAGTCCTACCTCGACGTGCGCCAGGCGCTCGACGACCTCGGCATCGACGAGGCGCACGCGGCCGAGATCGGGCTGAGCCTCTACAAGGTCGCGATGAGCTGGCCGCTCGAGCGCGAGGGGATGCGCCGCTTCGCCGAGGGTCTCGAGGAGATCCTCGTCGTCGAGGAGAAGCGCGCCCTCATCGAGAACCAGCTCAAGGAGCAGCTCTACAACTGGCGCGCCGACGTGCG
>DATNIJ010000129.1:0-3269 GCA_035604475.1 Alphaproteobacteria bacterium | reverse complement strand
TGGGCGGAGACGATGCGGGTCTCGTGGGGCACGCCGAGGCGGGCGAGGGTGTCGGCGGCGTGGCGCATGGTGTCCCAATCGGACTGGCTGCCCATGACGATGCCGACGAGCGCCGGCGGCGCTGGCTCCTTGCTGCGGCCCGTTCCCCTTTTGCGCTCCGTTGTCAAAGGCTTGTCTCTCCTGGGCCGGCCGCAAGGACGTGGCGCAGTTACGCGGAAGGAGGCGCAATTATAGGGAAGGGAACGTCGCTTTCAAGCAGCACGGCCGCGCGCCATCCCGGCCGCTCGAGCCGCCGCCCGCGGCGGCGCTCCGCAGCTCGACGGGGCAGGACGTGCACTTTTCTGTTACGGTCTGCATCAATTTGTGTTTAATGAGGTCGGGAAAATTCCGCGGGCTGCTTTGCCATGTCGCTGGCGCGCCGAGATGGGGAAGCCCAACGACCCATGAAGACAACCCGGGACAAAGGAAAAACTCGGCGAGCCGCCCCGGCAAAAGCGGGGCCACCTCCCGCGGCGAGTGCGGCTGAGGCCGCCGGCGCCGTCGCGATTGCCGGCGTTCCCGAAAACGAGCTCACGCCAACGGCGCGCGAGGCCATGCTCGGGCTTGTGGCCGAGGTCGAGGAATTGCGCCGCGATCTCAAGGAGGCGAGGGGCAGGGTCGGTTATCTCGAGCGGCTCGCCGACCAGGACAGCCTCGTTCCCGTCGTCAACCGCCGGGCTTTCACGCGCGAGCTTTCGCGCACGATGAGCTACGCGCGGCGCTATGGGGTGCCGTGCAGCGTGCTTTATTTCGACCTGAACGAGCTCAAGGAGATCAACGATACCTACGGCCATGCCGCGGGCGACGCGGCACTTGTCAGCGTCGCCGAGGCCCTTGTCGCGAGCGTGCGCGAGTTCGACATCGTGGGCCGGCTGGGCGGCGACGAGTTCGGAGTCATCCTGGTGCACGTCGGCAGAGAGGCCGCGGCCGAGAAGGCGGCGAGCTTGGCCGCCGCGGTCGAGAGGAAGCCGCTCGTCTATCGCGGCAACACGATTGGGATCGGCGTCGCCTTCGGCAGCTACGAGTTCCGTCCCGACGAGAACCTGGATCACGTGATCGATGCGGCGGACAAGGCGATGTATGCGCACAAGAAGAGCCCGCCGAACGCTCCTTGACGCAGTTCCTCCTTTGCCGCTATCGGGCGTTGAAGCTATTGTCCGATGCCGACAACCAAGCGAAGCACTATTGGGCGACCAAGTTGCAAGGAAGCTGACCGCGATCCTCGCCGCTGATGCGGCCGGCTACTCGCGTCTGGTCGGCGCCGATGAAGAAGGCACCTTGGCGCGCTTCAACGCGCTGCGCCGCGAGGTCATCGAGCCGATCCTCGCCGAGCATCGCGGCCGCCTCGTCAAGACGATGGGCGACGGCTTCCTTGCCGAATTCGCAAGTGTGGTCGACGCTGCGCGCTGCGCTATCGCCCTCCAAGAGGGCACCGCCGAGCGCAACGCCGGGATGCCGGCCGAGCGGCGCATCCGGTTCCGCATCGGGGTGCATCTCGGCGACGTCGTCGTCGAGGGCGACGACATTCTCGGGGACGGCGTCAACGTCGCGGCCCGGCTGGAAGGGCTCGCCGAGCCGGGCTCGGTCTGCCTCTCGGGTGCCGCCTACGAGCAAGTTCGGGACAAGCTCCCGTTCGTCTTCGACGATCTCGGGCCTCACGCGCTCAAGAACATCGCGCGCCCGATGCGCGTCTACCGGATCGCGGGCCAATCGGCCTCCTCGCCGGCGCGGACGGAGCCGGCCGCGCTTGCCTTGCCGGACAAGCCCTCGATTGCCGTATTGCCGTTCGACAACATGAGCAGTGACCCGGAACAATCGCATTTTTCGGACGGCATCACCGAAGACATCATCATGACGCTGTCCTGCATCTCGACGCTCTTCGTGATCGCCCGCAACTCGACCTTCGTTTACAAGGGCAAGTCGCGCGACCTGAGGCAGGTCGGCCGGGAGCTCGGCGTTCGTTACGTGCTGGAAGGCAGCGTTCGGCGCGCCGGCAATCGAATCAGGGTGACCGCTCAGCTCATCGATGCGACCGACGGCGCCCACCTCTGGGCCGATCGTTACGACAGGCGTCTCGCCGACGTATTCGACATTCAGGACGAGCTGACCAAGGAGATCGTGACCGCCTTGCGCGTCGTCCTGACCGATGGGGAGCAGGCAAGGCTGTGGCACCGCTCGACCGATAACGTCAGCGCATGGGCCGATGCCATGCGCGGTGTCGATCACCTTTGGCGCGGCACGGCCGCCGACATGGCGACCGCGCGCAAATTTCTGACTTCCGCGGTGGAGCACGATCCGGGCTACGCGCAGGCGATCGCGATGCTCGCCTCGACCTATTACTACGATATCCGGTTCGGCTACACCGCCGCCGTCGAGGAGGCCGAGCGGCGCCTTGTCGAGCTCACCGATCGGGCGCTGGCGCTCAACCCTGACGAGCCATATGCCGTCACCATGAAGGCGGCCGCGCTATCGTTTGAAGGACGCTTCGATGAAGCGGTGAAGACGGCGGAGCGCGCCGCGGCGATCAGCCCGAACGATGCGTTCTGTTGGATCATTCTGGGCCGAATCCTCATCAATGCCGAGCGACACGCGGAAGCAGAGCGCGCCGTCCGCACGGCGATGCGGCTGAACCCGCTCTACCCGGTCAATTATCTTGCCGTGCTGGGCGACGCGCTTCTGCACCAAGGGCGGAACGCAGCGGCGCTCGACGTCTTTGCCGAGCTCGTGCGGCGAAATCCGAACTTCATCTCGGCGCACCTGCACCTGGCGGGACTCTACGGCGAAGCCGGCGAGGCAGAGCAGGCGCGCGAGGAGGTCGGCGAGGTGCTGCGGATCAATCCGGCTTACCGTCTCTCGCATGCGAGCCGCTTTTACCTCTCGTCGGATATGCGGCGCAAAGAGAGGTTCCTTGACGCGTTGCGGAGGGCTGGCTTGCCCGAATGACCTTCGCCAGCCCGGAAATCGCCGTTTTCGGCCCTGCAATGCGCCTTGCGGAGCCGCTCGCTATGCGCGTCGTCAGGCGATGATATCGGGGAGAAGCTGGCTCTCCAGCTTGGTGATCTGGTCCTTGAGCGCGAGCTTGCGTTTCTTGAGGCGCTGCATCATCAGCTGATCGTAAACGCCCCCTTCGCTCACCCGGGCGATGACCTCGTCCAAGTCTCGATGCTCGCTTTTGAACGCTGCGAGGCGCGCCTTGAGCTGGGCTGTCTCTTCCTCGGTCAACCGGCCGA
>DATNIJ010000128.1:0-5980 GCA_035604475.1 Alphaproteobacteria bacterium | reverse complement strand
GCGAGCCGCAGGCGATGATCAACTTCGTCGCCGCCGCGACGATCGCGGCTGTCACCGTCAAGCAGCTTGTCCAGGCCCGCGACGGCAACACCGACCAGCGTTTGACGGATGCCTTCGACCCGGACGACCAGCCCATCCTCGAAGCCGTCTCGCTCAGGCTCGCGGGCAAGACCGCGCGGCAACGAAATCCTCACCCCAAGGGCTCCTTGGCCTTTGCTGCTTGGGTCATCGCCCGCCTCGGCGGCTGGACCGGCTATTATGGCAAGCCCGGCCCCCGGGTCATGCGACGAGGCCTGCAAGACTTCCAAGCCATCAAATATGGAACCACTTTGGGCCTTCACGATGTGTGAATCCGATAGCCCCTCGGAGGGGGAGAGGGTTGCGTAGGCTTAGCGAGACGAAGTCGAGCTTAGCCGGAGCTGGGTGAGGGGGTGATTCCGCGCCATCGGAACATGCCCTAGCCTCGAGAGGAAACGGGTTTATGTTTGCCAAGTTTGATCTGGATAGACCCAAGCGGCTCGACGAGGCCGTGGCCCTGCTCGCGAATGGCAACGGTGCCGTAATCCTGCCGCTGGCCGGGGGCACCAATCTGATCGTCGATATCCGCGCCAAGAGGCTTGCGCCGGCCCGGCTGGTCAGCCTGAGCCGGATCGGCGAGCTGCGGGGGATCAGCTGCTCCGACGGCCGCATCGCGATCGGCGGCCGGACCACGGTGAGCGACCTTTTGCGTTCGGCCGAGATCGCGCGGCATGGCCCCTCGCTCGTCGATTCGGCACGCGTCTTCGGCGGGCAGATGGTGCGCAACGCCGCGACGGTCGCCGGCAACATCGCCTGCGGCTCGCCCGCGGCCGATCTGGTGCCGCCGCTCCTCTCCCTTGACGCCGATGTCGTGCTGACCGGCCCCTCGGGCTCCCGCACCGTGCCGCTCGCCGAGTATTTCACCGGCTACAAGACCGACGTCCGGCGCTGCGACGAGCTGATCACCGAAATTTCATGGGCGGTGCCGGCAGCAGAGAGTGCTAACCGGTTCTACAAGCTGGCGCGGCGGAAGGGCGATGCGATCACGATAACGGGGGTCGCCGTCGGCCTGACCGTCGCGAGCGGCGTCTGCACCAAGGCGCGGATAGCGCTCGGCGCGGTCTCGCCCATCGCACTGCGGGCGCCGGGTGCCGAGGCGCTGATCGAGGGGCAGGCGCTGACACAAGCCTTGATCGACGAGGCCGGCCGGCGCGCCGCCGAGGAATGCCACCCGATCGACGACGTCCGAGCTTCGGCCGACTATCGCCGGCACACTGTCCACATGCTGACCCGGCGCCTCCTCAGCGAGGCGTGGGCAAGCCTTGCCTGAGGAGAGCGACACGCCATGTCCCGGGAAAAAACCATCGTGCTCGTCGTCAACGGGCGGCGCCATCGGAAAGCCTTTCCGACGCACCGCACGCTGCTCGAGGCGTTGCGCGAGCTCGGCTTCTTCGACGTGAAGTGCGGCTGCGAGAAAGGCGATTGCGGCGCCTGCGCGGTCCTGGTCGACGGCGAGGCAATCGACAGCTGCCTGACGCTCGCCTGGACCGTCGAGGGCTCTGCCATCACGACAGTCGCAGGGCTCGGCACCGCCGAGAATCCGCACCCGCTGCAGGACGCCTTCTCCAAGCTCGGCGCGGTCCAATGCGGCTACTGCACGCCGGGGCTGATCATCGCCAGCGAATCCCTGTTGCGCGAGACGAGCGCGCCGGACGACGACGATATCCGGCTCGCGCTCAGCGGCAACCTTTGCCGCTGTACCGGCTATACCAAGGTCTTCGAGGCCGTCAAGGAAGTGGCGCGCGCCAGCACCATCGGAGGGCGCAAATGACCTCGACCCCCGAGCTCCCGGCCGCCAAGCCCAATGTCGCCTGGCGCCAGATCGGACGTCCCCTCGAGCGCACCGACGCCAGGGGCAAGGCGGTGGGCACGACACGCTACGCCGGCGACTACACCATGCCGAACATGCTTCACGTCAAGGTGCTGCGCAGCACCATGGCGAGTGCCACGTTGCGCCGGCTGGATGTGAGCAAGGCCAGAGCACTTCCCGGCGTGGCTTGCGTGCTGACCGCGGCCGAGCTGCCGGACCGCCTGGCACCCACCGACATCCCGGGCCAGACCGGGCAGCAGCGCCAGAAGACCGACCAGCAGATCCTGGTGCGCGAGCGCGTGCGCTATTTCGGCGAGCCCCTGGCGCTGATCGCGGCCGAGACCAAGGACATCGCCGAGCAGGCGATGGCCCTCATCGAGGCGGAGCTCGAGCCGCTCGCAGGCGTCTTCGATCCGATCGAGGCGCTGAAGCCGGGTGCCCCGGTCGTCCAGGGCGAGGACAACGTGGTCGCCGCGCAGAAGGTCCGCAAGGGCGATATCGCCAAGGGCTTCGCCGAGGCCGATCTCGTGATCGAGAACACCTTCCGCACGCAGTTCATCGAGCACGCCTTCCTCGAGCCCGAGGTCGGCTTGGCCTGGGTCGACGAGAACGGCGTCGTCAACATCCGGGTCTCGACGCAGGTCATCGAGCATTTCCGCTACGTGGCCGACGCCCTCGGCGTGCCGCACAACCGCGTGCGCATCATGGGTGCCCTCGTCGGCGGCGGCTTCGGCGGCAAGGAGGACGTGACGGTCGAGATCTACCTGGCACTCCTCGCCAGGGCGACGGGAAGGCCGGTGCGGCTCGAGTACAGCCGCGAGGATTCACTGGTCGGCCACGGCAAGCGCCACCCCTTCGTCATGACCTACCGCACCGGGGTGAAGAAAGACGGCCGCATCACCGCGATCGAGGCCAAGTTCATCGCCGATGCTGGTGCTTACGTCTTCTTGAGTCCCTACGTGCTGCTCTATGCCGTTGTGGCCGCACCCGGGCCCTATCGGGTGGACAATCTCTTCGTGGACGCCAAGGCGGTCGCCACCAATAACATGTACACCAGCGCCTTCCGCGGCTTCGGCGCGGCGCAGGCGTGCATCGCTTACGAGCAGCAGATGGACGAGGCGGCCAAGGCCTTGGGCATGGACCGCCTGGAATTGCGACGCCGGAATTATCTCAGAACCGGCGACAAGATCTCGACCGGCGTGCCGATCCGTAGTGCGGTGTGGACCGACCGGTGCTCGGAGCAGGCGTGGGCGGCCCTCGGCGAGCCGACCAAGGTTTCGGGCCCGGTCAAGATCGGCCGCGGCCTCGCCGCCTACCAGCAGAGCTACGGCCGCATCACCTGGCTGCACGACACCTCGGAGGGCTGGGTCGGCGTCGAGGTCGATGGCACGGTCATCGTGCGCTCCGGCGTCACCGATATCGGCGCCGGGCAGGCCTCGGCTCTGGCGCAGATCGTGGCGGAAGTGCTTGGCGTCACGCTCGAGGATATCGTCGTCTATAACAGCGATTCGGCGACCACACCGCTGGCCGGCACCACGACCGCCACGCGTGCGCTCTACATGACGGGCAATGCGATCAAGCTCGCGGCGGAGGCGGTGCGCAGCCGCCTCGTCGCCCGTGCCGCCAAGGAGCTCGACGTAGAGCCCGCTCAAGTCGATATGGCGTCCTCGCGGGTGTTCATCGCCGACCATCCCGAGAAATCGCTGTCGTTCGCCGAGCTGGTGAAGCTCTGCGCGGCCGAGGGCATCCATCGCTCCGAGCTTGCCATGTTCAAGGCACCCTTCACCGACAAGATCGACCCCGAGACCGGGCAGGGTCAGGTCCACCCCGACTATGCCTTCGGCGCCCACGCGATCGAGGTCGCGGTCGACACCGAGACCGGCGAGATTACCGTGCTGAAGAGCGTCGGCGCCCACGACGTTGGCCAGGCGATCAATCCGGCCGCGGTCGAGGGGCAGATCGAGGGCGGTGCGGTGCAGGGTCAGGGATACGCCTTGAGCGAGGAGATGATCTACCGCGAGGGTCGCCTGATGACGCCGTCCTTCAGCGAGTATTTGATCCCGACGGCGATGGACGTGCCCCCGGTCAAGTGCATCATTCTCGAATCCCGCAGCGGCCTCGGCCCGTTCGGCGCCAAGGGCATCGGCGAGCCCGCCTTGACGCCGGTGGCCCCCGCCATCGCCAACGCGGTCGCCGATGCGATCGGCGTGCGCATCCCCGACCTGCCGATCACGCCGGAGAAGGTGGTCAACGCCTTGCGCCAGCGCTCGTCCCAGCCGCAGCGCTCGGCCGGGCGTTAGTGCATGATCCAATCAAATTGAAGTACCCAGGTCGTCACCCCCGCGCAAGCGCTGGTTGATTCACACATCTTTGTTGAGGCGCCGATCACGTTAAGCCCCTCTCCCGCTTGCGGGAGAGGGAGGGACCCATTGCGCAGCAATGGGAGGGTGAGGGACGGCTCCGACATCCGGCAATCCCTCACCCTTCCCATCCCTCCGGGATGGGCCCCTTCCCTCTCCCGCAGGCGGGAGAGGGATTTCTTGCCTTCTCACGTCAGCGCAGGAGAGGGAGTTATCGCGACTGGCGGCGGCGCGACGATGTGTGCATCAATTGGCGCGCAAGCGGGGGTCCAGAAGCTGCCTGGATTCCCGCTTTCGCGGGAATGACGATGCGAATGGTCGGTTCAACGTGATCGGACTCGACCCTAATACCCGCTTGCAGCGTTTTTCGCCCCGACGCGGCGCGGCGCGTCAGCTTGGCGGCTCGCCTGCGTCGGAGAACTTGAGCTCGCCGCGCAGGCGGGTCGAGGTGAGCCGGGCGGCATTGCTGAGGGCTGCGATCACGTCGGCCTCCTCGAATGCCATGAGCCGGCGGGACAAGGCCACGATGCCGATGCTGTAGAGCACTCCGGCGCCGGCGAGATGGATCGGGCAGGCATAGCTCAGCACGCCGGGATCGAGCTCGTCCGCGCACATGGCATACCCCTGCGCGCGGACTTCCTCGAGATTGTGGCGCAGCTTGGCCGGATCGACGACGGTCCGCTCGGTATATTTCACGAGCGGTGCTGCCAGCGCCTTGGCGATCACCGGCTCGGCCTGGAAGGCGAAGATGGCCTTGGCGGATGCCGCGGCGTTGATCGGCATGATGCGCCCCGGCTGGACGTGGGACTGGCTGTAGTTCTCGGGCACGGCGGAGGCCACCGATTCGACCTGCTCGCCGCTCAGCTTGGCGATGAACGCGGTCTCGCCGAAGCGGGCGACCAGTCCTTGCAGGACGGGCTGGACCAGAAGGGACACGGTGGTCGGCGAGTTCGCCAAGTGGAAGAGACGGATCAGCCGAGGTCCGATGCGGTAGATTTTCCGCCCGCCTTGGTCCGTGAGGTAACCGACCTCGAGGAGCGCGTTGAGCAGGCGGTGCGTGGTGCCGCTCGAGAGGCCGGTGCCGCGCATGATCTCGGTCAAGGAGAGGCCGAGGCTGCTGGCCGCCACGGTCTCCAAGATCAGTGCATAGCGCGCCACCACGCCGCGGGGCTCATTGGGCTTGGCCGGGGCCTTGGCTTGCGACACCGATTCTCCCGCCTTTCGAAAAATATTTTTGCTTTTAGGTAAATTAGGGGGCCATTCCCGCACGATCAAGTCTCTTGGCTCGGCCTGGAGGGAGATCGCCTGGCGATCCGGCGTTCGGTGGGAAGTCGAGGCCAGCGCTAGGGCTCAGGAGCGCCGTTGACGTAGCTCCGCAACTATGGCACGGTACTTCCGGAATTTGATATAAATTTCCGCAAACTGGAATATCTGCTTGATTCACGCTCGCTTGCTGGATGCCGGAGTTGACGCAGTAGATTAGAGATACCGAGGGAAGGCTCGGCGCCGAGTTCCGCGAGCGAACGGACCCGGTCGAGGCCGGCCGTCAGACGCTCGCCATACGCGTGGCGGCGAGAGCGGCCGGAGCGTGCGGGAGTGCTGGCATGGTTGACGTGCTCGAGACGGATGTCCTGGTGATCGGCGGCGGTGCGGCCGGATCGAATGCCGTGCTCAAGGCCGCCGACCGGGGTGCCAAGGTGACCATGGTCGTGAAGGGCCTGCTCGGCAAGAG
>DATNIJ010000127.1:0-6363 GCA_035604475.1 Alphaproteobacteria bacterium | reverse complement strand
ATCCTCGATTTCGGCAAGTACAAGTACGAGGAGCAGAAGCGCAAGAACGAGGCGCGCAAGAAGCAGAAGGTCATCGAGATCAAGGAGATCAAGATGCGCCCCTCGATCGACCACCACGACTACGAGATCAAGATGCGCTCGGTCGTCAAGTTCCTCGCCGAGGGCGACAAGGTGAAGGTGACCTTGCGCTTCCGCGGCCGCGAGCTCGTGCATCAGGAGATCGGCGTCAAGGTGCTCGAGCGCGTGCGCGACGATCTCGCCGAGCGCGCCAAGGTCGAGCAGTTCCCCCGCATGGAAGGCCGCCAGATGACCATGGTGATCGCGCCGAAGTGAGCGGCGCGGTTGCCGGGCGATGCGACCGTGAGCTGATGCGCGGCCCGAATGGAATCCGGTCATAGGTCGTGAAGAATTCCCTCTCCCGCTCGCGGGAGAGGGAAGGGGCCCATCCCCGGGACGAAGTGCCCGGGGATGGGAAGGGTGAGGGATTGCCTGATGTCGGGGTTGTCCCTCACCCTCCCATTGCTACGCAATGGGATCGAACCGCGTTGCGGTTCGATCCCTCTCCCGCTTGCGGGAGAGGGGCAGCTGAGCGTGACAATGCTCAGAATACCGGAACGCAATCTGCAAGGATCGCGTCGCGCAGGAAGGGTCGAAGGTTGTCTTTGATCGTGACGTGGGCGGACCGCCCCACGAGGTCGCGAAGGTACCTCTTGAGCCCCGCGAGATCGACGAGCGAAAACGCTTGGGCCGGATCAATCTGGACCAGGAGGTCGACATCGCTCCGGGCCCCTCCGTCGCCGCGCGCGATGGAGCTGAAGAGCGCGAGCGAGGTCACGCCGCGTGCGCGGAGCTCGGCCTCGTGGGCCCTGAGTGCCGCGATGATACGATGGCGCTCCCCGGTCGGAAGCCGGCCGCGCGGACGCTTAGCGATGAAGCTTGTCATGATTCACCCGACGTCTGCCGCTGATCGACTATAGTTGCCGCAGATCATAGGGGAGACGCGGATCTAGAGCCAATTGCGAGGAGCCGGATATGGCCGAGGACCGGCGCGCGCACCGCCTGAGGGCCTTGCCCGATTCCCCCTCTCCTGCGCGCCCGGCACGGGCGGCCTTTGTCATCCCTCCGGCGGCTCTGCGCCTTCGGCCGGCGCCGTCCCGCCGCCGGCCCCGCAACAGCGCTTGTACTTGCGCCCGCTGCCGCAAGGGCAAGGCTCGTTTCGGCCGACCTTGCGCCGGCGCCCCAGTCCCGCATGTTGCTCGTGCGAAAACTGATAGAGGCCGAGAATCGCAATCGGCAGGCCCTCGAGGACTTGCGCGCGCGGCAAGCTGGGCGCTTGCGGGGGACTTTTCGGAGCGTTGCGGTCCAAGAGGGTGATGCAGGCAATGAAGGCCAGGCCCTTGTCGTCTTGCAAGATTGCCTCCCACGCGGCAGGCCGCATGACCACGCCGCGGGTGAACCCCCGCGCCCAGGCCATACCTTCGGTCGCGCTGTCGCCGCTTTTCTCGATGAGCGGCAGATGAAATTGTAGCTCCGCCAGACTCCGCCCGATCGCGTTCCGGTGCCGCATCAGGAGGGTCATGAAATAGTCGAGCTGCTCCTCGCCCTCGAAAATCGGACCCTCGCCGTCCGGCGTGCCCCAGATCTGGGGGATGTACTCGCTCGGCATGATCGGCTCGGGGCCCACGACGAGCGCCGTGAGGAAGCCGTCGAGCTCCTCGAGTTTCATCGTCGACAGCGGGACCTGCTCGCAGGCGAGGAATCCGGCGAGCCAATCGCGCTCGTCGTCGTCGAGTGCTAAGGCCGCCGCATCCCGCCGCGAGAGCTTTGGCGCCGGCGTCTCCTTCGGCTTCAGCCAGGAGAGCGCCGCGACGGGATCGTCGAGCGGGGCATGGGGACCCCCGATGAGGCGCTCGGCGCTGCGGGCATCCATCCCCACCGCCTCCAGGCGCGTCTCCCAGTCCCTGCGGTCCGGCTCCCTTTGCGGATTGCGCCCATCCTGCCAGCTGGCGCGGACGCGCTCGGCCATGTCGGTGAGGCCGAGGCGGAGGATCGCCTCCTGCCAGCCGAGCCAAGCCGCATCCTCGTCTCCGGCCAAGCGCTGGCGCTCGAAGCGGTCGAGTAGTGCCGTCGTGGTCTCGCGCGGCACGGCGCCGTCCTCGGTCAGCTGCGCCAGCACGTCGAGCAACGCCCAACGCACGTAGCCCGACGCCATGATATCCTCGATCACGGCAAGCAGCAGCTCAGGATCGGAGTCGAAGACCGCGAGCACGATGGAGGCGAGCGTGGCTCCCACCGCATCGCCCAAGAGGCGGTCGATCGCAGCATCCGACCGGCGCAGGAGGCGCATCAGCGGCCGGTAGAGCGGCCGGTGGCGCGCTGCGGCCAGGGCATGCACGCCAAAGAACAGCAGGCCCTCTTCGGCGGGCAGCAGATAGACGCCGCGCGCGGCCTTCTCGATCACGGCGATGACGCCGGGCGCCAGCGCATCCGCGTGCTGGATCGCGGCGGTCAAGGCTTCGGCTGGCGGCGACCTCGCGGTCTCGAACGCGCGCCGGATGCGGTCGGGCTGCATAGCCTTCAGTCTACGCGGCGACGACGAGCCGGTCCATGGATTGCCGGGTCAAGCCCGGCAACGACGAGAAGAGGCGGTCCTGTCCAAATGGGAACCGCGCTAGGATTCCTGCAGCAGCGCCTCGAGCTGACGCTTGCCGTCGGGCCAAGCACCGAGCCCCGAGGCGGAGTTGATGTGTCCGGCCTTACCGATCTCGACCAAGCGGCTGCCCCAAGCGCGGGCGAAGTGGCGCGCGCGCTCGAGACTGACACAGGGATCGTCGGTGCTGGCCACGACCGTGCTGCGGAAGGGCAGCGGCGAAAGCGGGAGCGGGCTGAAGCTCCTCACCTCGGGCGGCGTGCGCTCGGGCGAGTCCACGTCGCTCGGCGCCACCAGAAGGGCCGCGCGCACTTTCGCCGCCGCTCGGTTGCTCGCGACATGGGCGACGAGCGCGCATGCGAGGCTGTGGGCGACGAGCACGACAGGCGTCGCCGAGCCGTCGATGGCGCGTGTGAGGGTCGCGACCCATTCCGCGCGTTCGGGGCGATCCCAATCCCTTTGCTGCACCCGGCGGTAGGACGGATTCTCCCGTTCCCAATGGCTCTGCCAGTGCCCGGGGCCGGAATTCGTCAATCCGGGAAGGATAAGGACGCTCGGCTCTGACATCGGTCCCGCCTGTCTACGCTCATTCGCGGCGATTGGAAGTCTAACCCGCGGCGCCATGCCCGCCAACGGGCGTAAACGCCGGATCGGGTCGTGTGCCAAGGACACTACCGTAAGTCGAGGTCGTTTGACTTAGCTAGTCCATTGGACTATATTTCCAAATGCCGCGCCCGACCCCCGTCAGTGTCGTCGAGACGCCGGAGTTTCTCTCCGTCACCCGCAAGCTGATGGACGAGAATGAGCGGGCGCTATTGGTGGACTACCTAGCCTACAACCCGACGGCCGGCGACCTGATTCCGGGCACGGGTGGCGTCCGCAAGCTACGCTGGAGGCTCGCCGGGCGCGGCAAGCGCGGTGGGGCACGCGTGATCTATTACTATCACAGTGCTCGGCTGCCGCTGTTCGCGCTTACCGCTTACGCCAAGAGCGTGCAGGCGGACGTGAGCGAACGGGATCGCAACGATTTCCGCCGGTTGACGCGAGTGTTGGTCGAAAGCTATGGGAGAGGGCAGCGATGAGCAAGGTGGCCGAGAGCATCCGGCGTGGGCTCGAGGAGGCCGTCGCCTATGCCAAGGGGAAGGCGGACGCACGCCGCTACCGCCTCCATATTCCCCAGCGGATCGACGTGCGGGCGATCCGGGCGAAGCTTGGCATGACGCAGGAGGAGTTCGCCGGCCGTTTCGGCTTCAGCATCAATACGCTGCGGCATTGGGAGCAGGGCAGGCGCCAGCCCGAGGGCGCGGCGCGCGCCTATCTCCTCGTCATCGCGCGCGTGCCGAAGGCAGTCGAGAAGGCCTTGCGGGCGGCATGAGGCGGCGATATCGGAGGAGAGTTCCCCACCGACCACGCTCCGCCCGCACCCCTTGCTTTCCGCCGCCCGTCTCTATATAACCCTGCGCTCGATTGCGAGCGGCGCGGCTCGAGGGCATGCCCACCCGCTCTGAAGCGTTCAACCCGAGCTCGAGGACACGCAAAATGCCCAAGCTCAAGACCAAGTCTGGGGCCAAGAAGCGCTTCAAGCGCACGGCCTCGGGCAAGATCAAGGCCGCCTTCGGCCTGAAGCGCCATGGCCTGAGTAAGCGCCCCAAGAAGATGAAGCGCAAGGCGCGCGGCACCTTCGTGCTGACCAAGGGCGATGCCGCCCACATCCGGGGCTTCATGCCCTATTTGAGGGGCTGAGCCATGGCGCGCGCGACCTCCGCACCTGCCCGCCACGCCAAGCGCAAGAAGGTCCTGAAGCTCGCCAAGGGCTATCGCGGGCGCGGCAAGAGCAACTTCCGCATCGCGCTCGAGAAGGTCGAGAAGGCGCTGCAGTACGCCTACCGCGACCGGCGCAACCGCAAGCGCGACTTCCGCGCCCTCTGGATCCAGCGCATCAACGCGGGCGTGCGCGCGGAAGGCCTCACCTACGCCAAGTTCGTGCACGGGCTCAAGGTGGCCGGCATCGAGCTCGACCGCAAGATGCTTGCCGATCTCGCGGTACGCGATCCGGACTCCTTTAGGGCCTTGGTCAAAGAGGCCCAGACAGCACTCGCCAAGGCGGCCTGATCGCTTGAGCCGAGGTTGAGAAGCCGGAAAGGGGCCTTCTGCGATAAGGCCCCTTTTGCTTTGGTGCAAGGACGAAGGGCCCAGGAGGCCCAGCTAAGGTAAGGTCATGCAGGATCTGGAAGCGCTCAGGAGCGATCTCTTGCGTCAAGTCGATAGGGCGGCGAGCCTCGCCTCGCTCGAGGAGCTGCGCGTCTCAGCCCTCGGGCGCAAGGGGCGCGTCACCGAGCTGATGAAGGAGCTCGGCAGCCTCGACGGCGAGGCGCGCAAGGAGGCGGGCCGCACGCTCAACCTCTTGAAGGACGCCCTTGCTGCCGCGATCGAGGCGCGCAAGGCGGCCTTGGCCGAGGTCGAGCTCGAGGCGAGGCTGGTCGAGGAGCGTCTCGACGTGACGCTGCCTGCGCGTCCCGCGGCCGAGGGGCGCATCCACCCCATCAGCCAGACGATCGACGAGCTTTGCGCCATCTTCGGCGAGATGGGCTTCGCGGTCGCCGAGGGGCCCGACATCGAAGACGACTTCCACAATTTCACCGCCCTCAACATCCCGCCCGAACACCCCGCACGGCAGATGATGGACACCTTCTACCTCAAGGAAAAGCCCGACGGCACGCGCATGGTGCTGCGGACCCATACCTCGCCCGTGCAGGTGCGCACCATGCAGGCGACCAAGCCGCCCGTCCGCATCATCGCCCCCGGCCGCACCTACCGCTGCGACAGCGACATGACGCACACGCCCATGTTCCATCAGGTCGAGGGCCTCGTCGTCGACCGCGCCACGCACATGGGCCATCTCAAGGGCTGCCTCATCGAGTTCTGCCGCGCCTATTTCGAGGTGCCCGACGTGCCGGTGCGCTTCCGCCCGAGCCATTTTCCCTTCACCGAGCCCTCGGCCGAGGTCGACATCGGCTGCAGCCGCGCCGGCGGCGAGCTCAGGATCGGCGCGGGCCAGGACTGGCTGGAGATTCTCGGCTGCGGCATGGTGCATCCCAAGGTGCTGGAGATGTGCGGCATCGATTCCACGATCTACCAGGGCTTCGCCTTCGGCATGGGGATCGAGCGCATCGCCATGCTCAAATACGGCATCCCCGACTTGCGCACCTTCTTCGATGCGGATCTGCGCTGGCTGCGGCACTACGGCTTCTTGCCCTTGGACGTGCCGAGCCTCGTCGGAGGGCTCAGCCGATGAAGCTGACGCTCGCTTGGCTCAAGGATCATCTCGAGACCGGTGCCGCCCTGGACGAGATCGCCGAGAAGCTCATCGGCCTCGGCCTCGAGGTCGAGAGCATCGCCGACCGCGCCAAGGGGTTAGCACCTTTCACCATCGCCTTTGTGGTCGAGGCGAAGCCGCACCCCAACGCCGACCGGCTCCGCGTCTGCATCGTCGATACGGGGCGCGAGAGAGTCCAGGTCGTCTGCGGCGCGCCCAACGCGCGCACCGGCATGAAAGGCGTCTTCGCCCCCGTCGGCAGCCACATCCCCGGCACGGCCCTCGACCTCGAGCGCGGCGTCATCCGCGGGGTGGAGTCGAACGGCATGCTGTGCTCGGAGCGCGAGATGGGCCTCTCGGACGAGCACAGCGGCATCATCGAGCTTCCGGCGGACGC
>DATNIJ010000126.1:0-5042 GCA_035604475.1 Alphaproteobacteria bacterium | reverse complement strand
TGTGCTGGCGCTCGCCCGCGTGGTGCGGCCACAGCCCTTCGGATGAGGAGCACATGGAAAAGACGACAGCACGCGGGAAGCAACAAGAGGATTTGCCGGCCGCCCGCTTCGCGCTCGCGGAAGCGCTCGAAGCGATCCCCTCCGGCGTCCCGGTACCTTACGCCAGGGTCTTCGCCCATGGCAGCATGGGCCTCGAGATCTACGCGCCGGTGGGGCGCGACAATCAGCGTCCGCACAGGCAGGACGAGCTCTATGTCGTGATGCGCGGCCGCGGCAGCTTCGTGAACGGCGACAGGCGCCACCCCTTCGCTCCCGGCGACGTGCTTTTCGTGCCCGCCCGCGTGGATCACCGCTTCGAGGATTTCAGCCGCGACCTCGCCGTCTGGGTCGTCTTCTATGGCGCCGACGGCGGCGAGGCCGCCGCACCCCACCCGGCCCCTCAGGGCGAGCTGCGCTGGTCGCTCTCCGACGCGCTCCGCTCCATCGCAGCCGATGCGCAACTGCGCTCCGTCCCCGTCTTCGAGCACGGCTCCCTCACCCTCAAGCTCTACAATCCCCGCAAATTCGATCCGCAGACGCCGCATACGCGGGACGAGCTTTACGTGATCCAGAAGGGGAAGGGGAGGTTCCTATGCGGGGGACGCAGCAGCCCCTTCGCGCCCGGCGATGCGCTCTTCGCACCCGCTGGTGCCGAGCATCGCTTCGAGGGCTTCGGGCGAGAGCTCGTTACCTGGGTCGTCTTCTATGGGCCCGAAGGCGGGGAGGGATAGAGGCACCCGCCCTGCGCAGGAGCGTGTTTACTTTATAGGGAAGGGCGCCTAATTAGGGAGCCAGCAATTGCCGAAGCGGGGACCGCCGTGCCCGATGTCGTGATCTACACCACCATGTGGTGCCCCTATTGCCACCGGGCGAAAAGCCTGTTGGAGAAGAAGGGGGTGGCGTTCGAGGAGATCGACGTGACCTACGACCCCGCCAAGCGCGCCGAGATGAGCGCGCGCGCCGAGGGGCGCGAGACGGTGCCGCAAATCTTCATCCGGGGCGAGCCGATCGGCGGCTCCGACGAGCTCGTAGCCCTCGAGGCCGAGGGCAAGCTCGACCAGCTCTTGGAGAGGGCCGCATGAGCGAGCGTTTCAAGGTCGCCTGCATCCAGAACAATGCGGGTCCCGACATCCTGCCCAACATCCGCGAGGTCGACCGCCTGGCGCGCTCCGCGAGTGCCGCGGGGGCCGATTTCATCCTGACGAGCGAGAACTTCACCAGCATCGAGTTCGGTGCCGAGCGCTCGCTTGACAAGGCGCTGCCCGAGGCGGAGCACCCGGCCGTGCCGCATTTCACCGCACTTGCCAAGGAGCTCGGCGTCTGGTTCCTGATGGGCTCGCTCACCATCAAGCTCTCGCCCAACAAGGTCAACAACCGCTCCTATCTCATCGACCCCGACGGCCGCATCGTCGCGCGCTACAACAAGCTGCATCTCTTCGACGTGCAGCTCAAGGCGGGCGAGACCTACCGCGAATCGGCGACCGTCGAGCCGGGCGATCGCGCCGTCCTCGCCGAGACCCCTTGGGGGCTGCTCGGCATGACCGTCTGCTACGACGTGCGCTTTGCCTATCTCTACCGCGCGTTGGCGCAGGCCGGCGCCGGCTACCTCACGATTCCCTCGGCCTTCACCAAGACGACGGGGCAGGCGCATTGGCACACCCTTGTGCGCGCCCGCGCCATCGAGACGGGCGCCTACGTCTTTGCTCCCGCCCAATGCGGCCAGCACGCGGGCGGACGCAAGACCTACGGCCATTCGCTCGTCGTCGATCCCTGGGGCGAGATCTTGGCGGACGGCGGCGAGGCGCCGGGCTATATTCTCGCGCAGGTCGATCCCCTCAAGATCGCGGAGGCGCGCCGCATGATCCCCTCGCTCGAGCACGACCGCGCCTTTAGCGGCCCCACCGCAGCCATAGCCGCGCGTCTCGCGCAAGCCGGCGAGTAGGCGGGTTTCACGCACCGTCGTAAGCCCCTCTCCCGCAAAGCGGGAGAGGGGCTGATAGCGGGCTTGACCTTCCCCTGGCGGGAAGCCCCATCTTCGTACGAAATGCACCCGACCGACGATCCCGCGACCACGTCTCGGCCCACCTCTCTGGTGCCTGATCCCGTGTGCGGCATGCTGGTCGACCCGGCCACGGCCGAGCACAGCGGCGAGCATGCGGGCAAGCGCTACTACTTCTGCGGAGCCAAGTGCCGCGAGAGGTTCCTTGCCGCGCCCGCGGCATATTTGGGCGGGCGCGATCACGCGCGCCGCACGCCGGACCGGGCGGCAGCTGCTGCACCTCGGGCCGGCTTGTGGACCTGCCCCATGCATCCGGAGATCGTACGCAACGGCCCGGGGAGCTGTCCCATCTGCGGCATGGCGCTTGAGCCCATGCTGCCGAGCGCTGCCGCGGAGGAGAACCCCGAGCTCGCCGCCATGACGCGGCGCTTCTGGTTCGGCGTCGCACTCTCGCTCCCGCTCGTTTACCTCAGCACGGTCGATGAGCTGATCGGCCGCCCGCTTCAGCTAGTGCTCTCGCCGCGCGCTTCGACGTGGCTGCAGCTGGCGCTCGCGACGCCGGTCGTGCTTTGGGGCGGAGCGCCCTTCTTTGCGCGCGCCTGGGCTTCGCTTCTGACCCGCCGTCTCAACATGTTCACCCTGATCGCGACCGGCACGGGGGTGGCCTACGCCTATAGCCTCGTAGCCGCCCTGTTGCCGGGACTCTTTCCGCCGTCCTTCCGCGGGCCGGACGGCGAGGTCGGGATATATTTCGAGGCGGCGGCCGTCATCACCACGCTCGTGCTTCTCGGCCAGATGCTCGAGCTCAAGGCCCGCTCGGAGACCTCGAGCGCCATCCGAGCGCTCCTCGACCTGGCACCCAAGACCGCGCGCATCGTGCGCGATGACGGCCGCGAGGAGGATATTCCGCTCGATCAGGTGACACCCGGCTGCAAGCTTCGCGTTCGGCCGGGCGAGAAGGTCCCGGTCGATGGCGTCGTGCTCGAAGGCCATAGCTCGATCGATGAATCGATGATCTCCGGCGAGGCGCTGCCGGTGGAGAAGGCGGTCGGCGACCAGGTGACCGGAGCCACGCTCAACGCCTCGGGCAGCTTCCTGATGCGCGCGGAGCGGGTTGGCGCCGACACCCTCCTCGCCCGGATCGTCGCCATGGTGGCTGCGGCGCAACGCTCGCGGGCTCCGATCCAGAGCCTCGCCGATCGGGTCTCCGGCTGGTTCGTGCCCGGCGTCGTGTTGACGGCACTTGCCGCCTTCGGCGTCTGGGCCGTCTACGGCCCGGCGCCGGCGATGAGTTTTGCCCTCCTCAACGCCATTGCCGTGCTCATCATCGCCTGCCCTTGCGCGCTTGGCCTGGCCACTCCGATGTCGATCATGGTCGGCACCGGGCGCGGGGCGATGGCCGGCGTCCTCGTCAAGAATGCCGAGGCGCTCGAGCTCATGGAGAAGATCGACACGCTGGTCTGCGACAAGACCGGCACGCTCACCGAGGGCAAGCCGCGCCTCATGGCTGTCGCCGCGATCGGAGATATCGGCGAGGACGAGCTGCTGCGGCTCGTGGCGAGCCTCGAGCGCGGCAGCGAGCACCCGCTCGCCGCCGCCATCGTGAAAGGAGCGGAGGTGCGCGGGATCGCGCTCGCTCAGGTCTCCGACTTCCACTCCGTGACCGGCAAGGGTGTGGTCGGCACCATCGGCGGCAGGAAGGTGGCGGCCGGGAATGTCGCTCTGCTGCGTGCCTTGTCGATCGATCCCAGGGATCTTCCCCTGCGGGCCGAGGTGCAGCGGAAGGAGGGGCAGACCGTGATGATGGCGGCCGTCGACGGCGAGGCCGCCGGCCTCGTCGCGGTCGCAGACCCGATCAAGGAGACGACGAGCGAGGCTATCGAGGCGCTCAAGCGAGACGGCGTTCGCGTGGTCATGCTGAGCGGCGACAGCCGCACCACGGCGGAGGCGGTGGCGCGCCGGCTCGGCATCGAGGAGGTGTTCGCCGAGGTGCTGCCCGAAGAGAAGGCGGCGACGGTCAAGCGTCTTGCGGCAGAGGGCCGCGCGGTCGCGATGGCGGGCGACGGCATCAACGATGCCCCTGCGCTCGCCGAAGCGCGCGTCGGCATCGCCATGGGCACGGGTGCGGACGTGGCAATGGAAAGCGCTGCCATCACGCTGGTCAAGGGCGATCTCCGAGGCATCGTGCGCGCGCGCCACCTGAGCCGCGCCGTCATGCGGAACATCCGCGAGAACCTGTTCTTCGCCTTCGTCTTCAACGCGCTCGCGGTGCCGATCGCGGCGGGCGTGCTCTACCCGTTCACCGGGCTTCTCCTGAACCCGATGATCGCCAGTGCCGCGATGAGCGCAAGCTCGGTGCTCGTGATCGGCAATTCGCTCAGACTCCGGCGCGCGGCACTTTAGAGCAAGTTCCGGCTGGATGGAATCGATGCGGCCTTCGAGACGCGCCCTTCGGGCGCTCCTCAGGCTGAGGAGGTTCTTTGTGCAATCATGAACCTACCTCATGCTGAGGAGCGGTGCGAAGCACCGCGTCTCGAAGCACGCGCTGCACCTATGCAATCGGAACTTGCTCTAGCATCCGCGCGCCGTCGCGCTACTGCCTCGAACATTGCACCGAAAAGCACCCGGCCGCCACGTCGTCATTGCCGGCGTCCACGCGGACGCGGCCCCGGAGACGCTAAGCGCCGGGGCCGCGCGTCATCGTCGCCGCGCGCGTTACTTGCCTGGCTGCGGGGTGAGCCGGAGATAGGGCTTGAGCGCCTTCCAGCCTTTGGGGAATTTCTTCTTCGCATCCTCGTCCGTCACCGAGGGCACGATGATCACGTCCTCGCCGTGCTTCCAATTGACCGGGGTGGCGACCTGGTACTTGTCGGTGAGCTGAAGCGAGTCGACGACGCGCAGGATCTCGTCGAAGTTCCGCCCCGTGGTCTGCGGATAGGTGATCATCAGGCGGATCTTCCGCTTGGGATCGATCACGAAGACCGTGCGTACGGTGTACACCTCG
>DATNIJ010000125.1:0-23454 GCA_035604475.1 Alphaproteobacteria bacterium | reverse complement strand
GAGTTCTGCGCATGATGCCGAGGGCGGGCCGAGAGCTTGCGATAGCCCATCTTGTTCAGAACGCGGCCTAGGGTCGTCTCGGAGACCGCGATGCGGAACTCCTCCCACACCCACTGGACCAAATCCACCAGCCGCCAGCGCACCACGCCATGGACCGCCGGGATCGGGCCGTCTTCGACGATCTGCGCCAGGGCGCGCCGATGTCTGGCCTTCAGCAACGGCGGCTGGCCAGGCGCTTTCTTATCGATCAAGCCGCCCGCTCCTTCGGCGTTGAACCGGACCACCCAATCACGGACGATCTGAAGACCTACGCCGCCGAGCTCAGCGGCCTGCGTGCGCGTGCCCCCAGCGTAGATCGTCGCCAGCGCAAGCAGCCGCCGGGCTTGGCTGGCATCCTTGCTCTCGCGTGTGAGACGGCGGAGACGGGTGGCGTCGAAATCGGTACGGAGCGGGATGGGCATCGACATGACGAACCTCCTCGGTTCGCCACTTGAATCATACCCTCGGCGTCTTGGGAATCCCCCGCGTGGCCCTCAACGAGTCTCCATCAGCGCGGCTTGGTATAACATATTAAAATACATAGATTTTTCACCAGCCGCCGGCGGACACCCCCTCCGCCAGAATTCGCGACGTTGCGCCCAGCTAACAGATGCTCGCGACCCGCTCGAGGAAGCGCCGCTTTGACGCATGCCGTTCACGGATCGCCCGCAGGCGTTGGGCGAAGTCCGGCGCGGTGCCGTGCTCTTCGGCGAGCGCCCGAAGATCCGAGAGCAGGCTCGCCGCCTTGTCGTAGCCGGCCGGATTTCGGCGCTCGATTTCAGCCTCGACCTCGCGCCAGACGCCTTCGCCCCGTCGCGCGATCGCATCGAGCCGCGCCCGGCGGGCTTTCTCGGCCGCTCGCACCTGCCGTTTCCGTTCGGCGGCGGCCTTCTCGGCCATGGCGCGCTCGCGGGCGAGACCGATCGCACGGGCGCGCGCACGTAGCTCGCCTACGCTCCGCGCGGCGGCGGGCGCGGCGCCGGACTCGGCCGCCAGGCGGTCTCGGACCTCGGCCCGGAGTTCGGCCGCAACATGGGGATCGCCATCGAATAGCCGCGCCAGCAGGCTAGTCTTCTCGCGATCGGTCAGCGCCGAAATAATTCTCTGGACGGCGCCCGAGGACGTAGCACTCGGCATCGCGGCGGCGGAGCGCTCGGTGGCCGCTTGGACGAGATCGGGGTCGAGGCCGAAGAACTCGGTGAAGGCTTCGAGCGCCGGCGTCAGCGGCCCGATCCCGGGCATCGGCTCCGCTTCGTCCGCGTCGAGCGCATCGGCCTCGACCGCCGTCAGCCAGAGGAGGTAGAAGAGCCGCAGGTCGCCCGCAAGCACCTCGGCCCGGAGCGGCGCAAGTGCCGCGAGCCAGCTCGAGCCATCGTCCCAATCCTCGAACTCCACCTCATCGCGCACGATGTCGAGGATCACGTTCTGGCCCGCGGCCCGGAGCTCGGCGCAATCGACCTTGCCGAGGAAGCTGTCGAGAATACGCCGGTCGACCAGCCGCTTCGGTAGCCGGATCATGAGCCGGCGCGTGCCCCAGTTCGCCAGATAGAGGTGAAGGTCGAACCAGCGCTCCATGAGTTTTGCCGGATCGCCCTTGAAGTCACCCCATTCGTACGAGTTCGTGAAGCTCGTGGCCGTGATCCGTGCCCGCGTGGACAGCGCCCGAAGCGCGTTGCGGTCCGCCTCGCCGAGCGGGCGGTCGATCGCCTGGAATTCGTAGTATTGGTACTCGCTCATGGCTGCCTCGGCCGCGGCTGCATCAACGGCGAAAATTACTCCAAAGGGAAGCCGGTTGCTCGGATCAGCGTGGATGCAGAATACCGTCCGTTTCGAGAATTTGTAGCGCCTGGCTGAATCACGGTCTTCCTTTCAGTGCCCCAAGCCCTCGCAGCAGCACCCCTTGAACCGGCTACCCTCATAGGGTAAATAATGTCCGTGGAGAAGCGGACGCCCCATCACGATCTCGCGCGCGTCCAGGCGGATGTCGCGCGGCTGGGGGCGGCGGCTTTCACCAAGACCGCGTTGGACGGCGGCCGGGCGATGGGCCTCACTTCCGCGGAGATGCTGGCGGTGATCGCCTCGCTGGCGCGGCGCGACTTCCACAAGTCGATGACGAGCTACGCCGATCATCGCGTGTGGCAGGACGTGTACCACGCGGCCACGCCGGTGCGGAAGGAAGCCTACATCAAGATCACCTTGCGCGACGCGGCGCCGGTGATTCAGTTCAAGGAGAGATGACGATGGCGCGGAAGTGCTTGAGCTGCGAGGCCCGCAAGGGTATGACGCGCTTCGAGGGCAAGAGCTTCACCATCGAGCATGCCGGCATGACGGCGAGGGTGGAGGGCTTGTCGGGCTGGCGCTGTGGAGCTTGCGGCGAAGTGGAATTCGACGCCGAGAGCGCGCGACGCTACGCGGCGGCGGGCGACGAGTTGATGCTGCGCGAGCGCCGGCGGCAGAGCAGTGAAATCCGCCGCATACGGCACAAGCTCGGCCTTAGCCAAGTCGCGGCCGCGCGGCTGACCGGCGGCGGCCATAACGCATTCTCGCGTTATGAGCGCGGCGAGGCAGCACCGCTTCCGGCTGTCGTCAACCTGTTCCGACTCCTGGACAAGCACCCGGAGCTCTTGAAGGACCTCCTTTGACTGAGCTGCGGCTCGGGCAAAATTTTTTGCAAGCCCAAGGCACCCGCAAACGCGGACAGCCAGAAGAAATGGCTTCAGGCTTGCTTTGGCATGCCCGTCTCCTTACTCTTACATGTAAGAGTAAGGAGACGGGCATGCGCATCACATCCAAGGGACAGGTAACCATCCCGGCCGAAATCCGCGAGCAGGCGGGTCTTCTCCCGCACACGGAAGTCGATTTCAAATTCGACGGCAAGGTCGTACGGATCGTCCGCATCGCCGGCCGGAACAAGGACGGCCGAGGGGCTCGCCTGATCTCCCATTTGCGGGGACGTGGAGATATCGCCATGAGCACCGATGCCATCATGGCGCTGACCCGCGACGATAAATGACCGCCATCTTGATCGACAGCAACGTTCTGCTCGACCTCATGACCGAAGACCCTCGCTGGTTCTCATGGTCGGCAGCGGCCGTCGAGAGGGTGGCCGATAGATTCCGTCTGGTCATCAACCCGGTCATCTACGCCGAGGTCTCGCTTCGCTATTCACGGATCGAGGATCTGGATGCGGCATTGCCGAAAGCCATGTTCGAGCGCGAGGCGATTCCCTATGCGGCCGCCTTTCTTGCCGGCAAGTCATTTCTCGCTTACCGGCGGCGAGGAGGAACGAAGCGATCGCCGCTTCCGGACTTCTTTATCGGCGCCCATGCCGCCATTGCCGGGTATCGCCTGTTGACACGCGATGCCGCGCGTTATCGCAGCTATTTTCCGAGGTTGCCCTTGATCGCCCCCGACTGAGCATGCGCTACCGGCCGACGATAGAGACGGCAAGCGCAATCGGCTGCACCGCGCTCGCGGCACTGCGGGCAAGTCGTGGCGTCGTGCACCGCCTTGCGGACTCCGGCGGCTCCTCCTTCTGGGCTGCCGGCGACGAGGTGGTATGGTTGACGAGCAAAGAGCCCTTGCCCCATCCCCGCGCAATCGTTCTCTCGGCACCGTTTCCGAGCGGCGCGTCGGAAGCTGTGTTGTCGATCGACCGGTCGACAGTGTGGCGACCCTCTCTTCCCGTCTCCACCAAAGAAAGTGTCTCCACTCTGGCCGCGAGAGCGCGTGCGCTCGCCATGGAGCTCTTGTCGCTCGAACGGCCGCGCGGTCTCGGCGTGCTCCTCGCCGGCGGCACGCCGGACTTCCCCTTGGCACATGCCAGGGAAGGCTTGGCGCGCTTCGCGGATGCCGCGCGCGCGGAGGATCCGGACGAAATCGCGCACGCCGCGGTTGCCCTCATCGGCTTGGGGCCGGGACTTACGCCGTCGGGCGACGATTATCTGGCAGGCGTCTCTTTCGCGACGCGATTGCTGGCGGCGGCCGAGCCGAGCTTGAGCCCGCGCGGGCGCACGATCCGCCAGGCCATCCGCCAGGCCATCCAAGGGCGGACCAACCGAGTGAGCGCCTCCCTCCTCAGAGATGCGACCGATGGCCTCGGCTTTCGCGCGATGCATGAGCTGTGCGACGCCTTGGCGGCGGGACAGTCGGGTGCTGCCGAGAGAGCCGCGCGAGGGCTTGCGGCGATCGGCCACTCCTCCGGCTGGGACTTGCTGGTCGGACTCGCGGCAGGGCTTGAAGGACCGTCCTCAAGATCACGGCTTTAATGCGCCGCGATCGAGGAGGCACAGGCTAGGGCGGCTATTTACTTCGAACTCTAAGCATCGTACCTTACGGCCGACGATCGCGGCAGCGGACATTTTGGCAGGCGGCGGCACGGATGGCGGAAACCTCGCTCGACTCGCGGGCGCGCAGGCACGGTGCTAAACCCGTCGCCGTGGCGACGGGCGCGGCACCCGATTTCGGGCCGCACACCCTCGGCGCGTGGCTCGCGCGCGCGGCGGCCGCCCATCCGCAGAAGCCCTATCTTCACTTCATCGACGAGGACCGCTCGATCAGCTATGCCGAGCTGCAGGAGGTGGTGCGGCGCATCGCCGGCTATCTTGCGGCACGCCGGATCGGCGGCAACGATCGCGTGGTTCTCCTCGCCGACAACTCGCTCGAGCATCTCGTGCTCTATGTCGGGGTCCTTGCCGCGGGGGCCACGATCTGCACCGTGCATGTCGAGATGAACCGCGGCAACCTCGCTTCGATCTTGCGCGGGCTTGCCCCCAAACTGGTGCTCTACGAGGAAGGGCTTGGCCTCGAGTCGCTTGCCGGCACGATGCGAGTGCCGTGGCGGCCGCTGGGACGGTGGTCCGCAAGCGGCGGGGAGGGCGTCTTCGCCGAGCCGAGCATGGCCGCAAAGAAGCCTGCCGCCGCGCGCCCGGCGGAGCCGCGCGATGCGGCGATCGTGTTCACCTCCGGCACCACGGCGGAAGCGAAAGGCGTCGTGCTGAGCCATCGCGAGCTCTTCGCCAACGCCGCCGCCACGGCGAGCGCATTCGGCATCGGCCCGGAGGATCGGCTCTATGATTACCGCTCGTTCAATTGGGCGTCCGCGCAGATATTGAGCGCGCTCGCGACGCTCAGCAGGGGTGCGACGTTGCTCTTCCGCCGGAAATTTTCGCGCACGCGATTTTTTTCCGACATCGCGCGGCTGCGGGCGACCATTGCCGCCGGCAATCCGACCGTCGTCAATATGCTGCTGCAGGGCGAGGCCGGCACGCAAGGTGCGGAGCTCGCGCATTTCCGCTTCATGATCTCGAGCTCGGCGCCGCTTTTGAGAGAGGAGTGGCAGCGCTTCGAGGAGCGCTTCGGCATCAGAGTGGCGCAGGGCTACGGCTCCAGCGAGACCGGCTGGATCTCCGGCAGCACCGGCGAGTTGAGACGCTTGGGTGCGGCAGGCAAGCCCTTGCCTTATCTGCGCACCGCCGTCGTCGACCGCGAAGGCCGTCCGCTGCCCACGGGCCAAGTCGGCTACATCGAGGTCGGCGCCTTTGCGGACCTTCCTTTCCGCTACATCGCGGCGGACGGCGGCATCCACGTGAGCGCCGTCGGACGGGCGAGGACCGGCGACATGGGTCATTTCGACTCCGAGGGGTACCTCCATCTCACCGGCAGGGAGAAGGATCTCATCATTCGCGGCGGCGTCAACATCTCGCCCTTGGAGATCGACGGCTTATTGGCGCGCTTGGCCGGTGTGGCCGAGGCCGCGACCGTCGGCGTCCCCGACCGCATCTATGGCGACGAGGTGGTGAGCTACGTCGTGCTCAAGCCCGGATGCCGGCTGAGCCAATCCGACATCCTGAAGTTTTGCACGGAAGAGATCGCGGCGTTCAAAGCGCCCAAAGAAATCGTCCTCTGTGCAAGCCTGCCCAAGACCGGGCGCGGCAAGCTCGATCGCAAAGCGCTCGTGGAGGCCTGGCGGCGCTCGGGCGCGCGCGTCGCCGATCGCGAGCCCTCTTGATCGGGGCTCTTGTGCTGCCGCGATAAAAGCCGAACTCGCACGCTTCAAAGCGCGCTAGCGAGCGGTTAGACTGTCGGCCCTTTACTCCTTGTGATTGCCATCCGAGAGAGGCCATGCGCACCCAGGCAAAGCCGCGATTCACCTACCCGGCGGAAAAGAGCGTCGGTCACCAGCTCCGCGGGGCAAATCGAGCGTTCCAGCGCGAACTCCAGGAAAGGATCCAGCCCTTTGGCATCACCAATGGGATGTGGTGGTTCCTGCGCCCGCTTTGGGAAGAGGACGGGCTGAGCCAGCGCGAGCTGAGCGACCGGGCCGGGACGACCGAGCCCACCACCGTTACCGCACTCCATGCGATGGAGAAGCGCGACCTGGTCGTTCGGGTGCGCGACCGATCGGACCGTCGCAAATCCAACATCTTCTTGACCCGTTCCGCGCGCGAGCTTCGCGAGCGGGTGTTGCCCTGCGCGCGCGACGTGAATCGGACGGCGACGGAGGGGATTCCCGCCGCCGAGATCAGGACGTTCATGCGCATCTTGGCGAAGATGCGCGCAAACCTCGCCGCGGCGAGCGCGCGCCGGGCGGAGCGCAAGGACAACTCCTGAGCCTTCGCTCGTGCAGGCTCAGCACTGCGAGGCGCGAAACTCTGAAGGCACGTACTAGAGCGGTTCCCGCTCAAGCGGAATCGCCGCTCCAATCGTCATTCCCGCGCAAGCGGGAATCCAGCGGCTCTGGACCCCCGCTTTCGCGCTACGGGATTCACACATCTTTCCTCGCATGGTCTCGTCATTCCCGCGAAAGCGGGAATCCATTCGCTGAAAATGGCGGGGTTCCGCCATCCTGGATGCCCGCTTTCGCGGGCATGACGAATTTGCCGTTGATCGATAGTGCGATTCCAACCCCCTAAGAAACAAAGCTAATTCACGATGTGTGCATGCCCTAGCGCTTTCGCGGGGGTGACGATGGTGTTTCCATATCAACGGGACATGCTCTAGCGTCCGGTGCGCGCCAGCGAATGCACCCAGCCCTGCATCCGTTTTCTCGCATTCTGGATGTCGGCCTTGGTGAAGAAATCCTCGGGCTTGACGCGGTCGACCGGATAGACGGGCCGGAGGAAGTCCTTTTCGTAGCCGAACGGCACGGTGGCGTCGATGCCCATGCCGCCTTCGAAGACGGTATTGGATGCGGTCCACTGCTTGCTGCCGGCGGTCATCCGCTCGGCCGGCATGAAGGTTTGGCCGCGGCCTCCCGGGATCGGGTTGAGGATGTCGGTATGCGGATTGACGCGCGTGGTCAGGCACCACATCACGTCGTCCATCGAATAGGGGTCGATGTCCTCGCTGACCGCGATCGCCAGCCGCATGCCCTGGGAGCATGACAGGATGGCGGAGAGAAAATTGCGCTGCCATCCTTCATCGATCTGATGGCGCTTCTTGACTTGAATGATGCAGCCGCCCCAGTCCGTCATGCAGTAGGGAATGACCGCGTTTTGAATGATACCGGGCTGCAGCCGCTCGCACAGCTCGAAGACGGCCGCCTCCCGCACCGTGGTGTCGATGTTGTGATCGTCGAGCGTATGGACGGCGAGGACGAAGATGATCGGCTTGCTCTCGAGGCGCCGCATGGTCACGGCGGTGACGTGGAAGGTCGGCGCCTTGTAGGCCTTGCCCATGTATCCCGCCCATTCGGGATGGAAATGGTAGCGGCCTTGCACGCCGGCCTCCTCGCTCTCGCGCGTCTCGTAGCGCCGGTCGCGCGGATCGACATAACCCTCGAGCACGAGCTCGGAATCGGCGAGTGCCATCGCGTCCACCGTGCGCGCCTTCACCAGCCTCACCGGCGCACCCTGCACAGCACCTGCCACGCCGATCTCGTCGCACCCCTTGGGCAGGATGACGTAGTCGAACCCCGCACCGGCGAGCAGCGTGCAGGCCGGCGGAACGCCGAAGCACATCGTGATCGGCACCCGCTCGTTGGATTTGTAGTACGCGTTGACCACCTGCCACATGTGCGAGCCGGGAGAGATCTGGAATGTCCCGACATTGCCCCAGCGGAAGTTCATGCGGTTATAGCCGAGATCGGAGCCGCCATCGAAGTGCGGACCCGTCACGCAGCGGATGCCCGAGCCCACCGTAAGCTCCGGCTCGTAGGTCGTGTGCCGAATGGCCACCATGTAATCATTCACGTTCTGCGGGTTCTCGATCACCGTCTCTTGGCAGGGCGCCTCGCTTTGCGGGATGACGACCGGTTTGAGGGGCTTGGAGAGTGCGCGCGCCAGCTTGCGAACCCGATCGGGATCGTTTTCCCAGCCGAACATCTTGTTGATGACGTTGATGTCGCCGAACAGATTGGTGACGACGCGATGGTTGGGCTTGCCCTTGACATTGTTGAAGAGCACGGGGCAGCCGCCGTCCATGTGCTTCTGGAGCCCGGTGATTTCGAGGTCGGGATCGACCGCCTTGTCCGTCTCGATGAGGTCGCCCTCCGACTTGAGCCATTCCAGCGTCAGACGCAGATCGCGCACCTCTTCGGCCGAGGGCCTGGCGGCCTTGTTCCTCATCACGTTCATGGCTGGGTTCCTCCGCTATGGGGTGAGCGAGGTGCGCGGGGCGGGCTCCGGCGAATGTCGGTCCGAGAGGTCGGCCGTTCGACCTCGGGCGCTGCGCGCGCCGCACTCCGATCGCATCAAAATGGCCTTACATTTAGATAGAATTCGAAGTAATATTGGCAGTAGATTTGGGACGTGTCAACGACCGAAGCGGCCGCACGCCGGCCCTCGCCGGGACGAACAGGGAGGAAAAAATGCGTCTCAACGGCATTCGCGATTGTACGCTTTTGCTGTCGCTGCTCTGCTCCGCCGTTGCTGTGGCGTGGCCGGCACGGCATGCCGCCGCCGCCGAGCCATACACCATTCACGCGATCATGCCGCTGAGCGGGCGGGCCTCGTTCCTCGGCCAGGCCGAGCAGAAGGCGCTCGAGATCGCCGAGCCGATTTTCAACAAGTCAGGCGGCATCCACGGCCGGCCGGTGCACTTCGTGTTCCACGACGATCAATCGAATCCGCAAACGTCGGTGCAGCTCGCCAACCAGGTGCTGGCCGAGCACCCGACGGTGCTCATCGGCTCGAGCATCGTGGCGATGTGCAATGCGATGGCCCCTCTCATGAGCAATGGGCCGGTCATGTACTGTCTTTCGCCGGGCATCCACCCGCCCGCGGGGAGCTACGTATTCACCTCGAGCGTGTCGACGTACGACCTGGCAGCGGCGGTCATCCGTTATTTCCGGCTCAAGGGCTGGACCCGGCTTTCGCTCATCACGAGCACGGATGCGACGGGACAGGACGCCGAGCGCGGCGTTGACGAAGTGCTGGCGCGGCCGGAGAACAAGAGCGTGGAGATGGTCGCGCGCGCTCACTTCAACCCCACCGACGTGAGCGTCGCCGCCCAAATCGAGCACCTCAAGGCAGCCAACCCGCAGGCGCTGATCGCCTGGACGACCGGCGCTCCCATCGCGACGATCTTCAAGGGAATCGTGCAGGCGGGACTCGAGGTTCCGGTTGCGACCACCGACGGCAACATGACCTACGCCCAGATGACCGAGTACGCGAGCTTCCTCCCCAAGGAGCTCTATATTCCGTCCGCGGAGTGGCCGGAGCACGGGGGAAGCCTCAAGCTCGAGCCCGAGGTCGAGAAAGCGCAGCAGGAATTCTACGACGACTACAAGGCCGCTAACGCAAAGCCCGATGTCGCGGCGTCGCTCGCCTGGGGCCCGGCCATGGTCCTCGTCGACGCGCTCCGCGCTCTCAGCCCCCAGGCGACGGCTCAAGAGGTGCGCGACTACATCGCGCATCTCAAGAATTATGCCGGCATCGACGGCATCTATGACTTCGAACGCAACCCCCAACGCGGCCTCGACGAGCACAACGCGGTCGTCACGCGCTGGAGTGCCGCGAAGCAGGCGTGGGAGGTCATGAGCCAGCCGACGGGGATCCCGCTCGCGCATTAAGAGCGAGGTCGATGGGCGTGACCGAGCTCGCCCAGATCGTCATCGGCGGACTGCTCCAAGGGATGGTGTTCGCCACCGTCGCACTCGGCTTTTCGCTGGTCTACAGGGTGACGGGGATCGTCAACCTCGCCCAGGGCGCCTTCTGCGCGCTCGGCGCGCTCGCCATGTACACCTTCCAAAAAACGCTGGGCTGGCCGATGCCGCTCGCAGCCCTCGCCGCCGTAGCCAGCACGGCCTCTTTCGGCGCAGCGCTGGGGGCAGCGACGTTTGTCCCCGCGCTCAGCCGGCTTCCGAACAGCAGCATGCTCATGCTGACCGCAGCCCTCCTCACCCTCATCGAAGGGGTGGCACTCCTGGTTTGGGGCAGCCAGCCCTATGCCGCCCCTCCTTTCTCGGGGGAGCAGCCGGTCGCCCTCTTCGGCATCCCGGTGCCGCCCCAAGGGTTTTGGATCGCGGGCGCTTCTGCGCTGATCGCGCTCGCAACCTGGTACGGATTGACCCGCACGACGGCCGGCAAGGCGTTGCGGGCCTGCGCGGAAAACCCCATGGCCGCGCGCCTCATGGGCATCGACGTGGCTCGCTCGACCCTCGCGAGCTTCACGCTCGCGGCCATGATCGGCGCGATCGGCGGCGTCGTCGTCGGGCCGATCATCTCGTTCGAGTTCGACACCGGCCGCATCTTTACCATCTCGGGTTTCATCGCCATGGCGATCGGCGGCATGGGCTCCTTCTTAGGCGCCATCGTGGGCGGGCTCACCCTTGGCGTCGCCGAGCAGCTCGCCGCGGGCTATGTCTCCTCGCTCTTCGCCAATGGGCTCTCGCTGGCGCTCCTGATCTTCGTCATGATCCTCCGCCCGCAAGGGCTTTTCGGCGGCGGATTGCAGCCGCGGCAGGACACGCGCCAGGAGCAGCGCGTCTACCATAAGCTGGTGCGGCTCAGGGGTCGCGAGGCGGCCGTCCTCGCCGTCCTCTCCCTCGCTTTCTTCGCGCTGCTTCCTTGGCCGCTCGGCCCAAGCGGCTTGCTCGCATCCTTCATCATCACCGGCATTCTCTTCATTGCGGTGCTCGGGCTCGACGTGCTGATGGGCTACGCCGGCCAGGTCAGCTTGGGACAAGCAGGCTTCATGGCGATCGGCGGATATACGGCGGCGATTCTCGCGACCACCTACGGCTGGCCGCCCTTCATCAGCACGCTGGTGGGCATGGTCCTCTCGGTTGCCTGCGCCTTGTTGCTCTCGCTCGCCACCATGCGCTTGCGCGGGCTCTACCTTGCGCTCGCCACCTTGGCCTTCGGGCTGCTCGTCGATTCCCTCGCGGTCGGCCTCTTCGGGCTCACGGGAGGGCCGTCAGGGCTCGTCGGCATTCCCCCGTTTTCGATAGGGTCCCTCTCTTTCGACTCGCCGTTCGCCATGTACTACCTCGTCATGGGACTGGCCGCGGTGCTCACGGTCGCACTCGCGGGGGGAATGCATTCGGCCTTCGGCCGCGCGCTCAAGGCGGTACGCACCGATCAGACCGCGGCGGCGGCGCTTGGCATCAACGTGGCGCGGCACAAGATGGCGGCATTCGCGATCAGTGCTGCCCTCGGCTCGCTCGCCGGCAGCCTTTACGCCTTTCAGTTCCACTTCCTGTCGCCGGAGATGGTGGGCACCTCGCGCTCGTTCGAGATGATCGCCATGCTGGTCATCGGCGGCGAGGGCACGCTCGTGGGATCGTGGCTCGGCGTGGCGCTGCTGACCTTGCTGCCGAGCCTCTTCCAGCCGCTCGCCGTCTACATGACTTTCGCCCAGGGCCTGCTCATGGTGCTCGCCTTTCTCTATCTGCCCGAGGGCATGTTCGGCGCCGCCGTGTCCTGGCTCGCGCGGCTCGAGCGCGGCAATGCCTCGAGCCAGCTCGTCGCCGGCTTCGCCAAGAGGAGGCAAGGCTGATGGGCCCGCCTGCGCTCGCCGCCCAAGGCCTGTCGAAATCCTTCCGCGGCGTGCGCGCCGTCGAGGAGGCGTCGTTCGAGGTACCCGACGGCAGCCTGACCGCGCTGATCGGGCCTAATGGCGCCGGAAAGACCACCCTCTTCAATTTGATCACGAACTTGCTTCGTCCGGACAGCGGCGAGGCGAGGTTTTTCGGCGCCCCGCTCGGCGGGCTGTCGCCGGGCGAGATCGCGGCCCTTGGGCTGATCCGCACGTTCCAGGCGGCACGCGTCTTTCCGAGCATGACGACGCTCGAGAACGCGCTCGTCGGCGCCTATCGCAACGGGCGCGCCCATGCGCTCGAAGAGATGCTCCGGCTCCCGCGCGCGAGACGGGAAGAGCGCCGGCTCGTCGAGCGCGCCTTGGCCCTCCTCGATCTTGCCGGCCTCGCCGATTACCGCGAGGCGTCGGCCATTGACCTGCCGATGGGTGCGCAGAAGCTCTTGGAGGTCATCCGTGCACTCATGGCCGAGCCGCGCGTTCTCCTGCTCGACGAGCCCGCGGCGGGCCTGAACGACAGCGAGACGGGCGAGCTGGCCGCGTTGCTTCGCGCCATCCGCGACAGCGGAGTCACGCTCGTGGTGGTCGAGCACAACATGAACCTCGTCATGGGAATCGCCGACCAGGTCGTCGTGCTGGATGCGGGACGCGTCATCGCGAGCGGCGCTCCGCGCGAGATCCAGGCCGACGCCCGCGTCATCGAGGCCTATATCGGTCAGGCCGAGGGGGGTGCGAATGCTTGAGGTGCGTGCGCTCGTTGCCGGCTACGGACGCTCGACCGCGCTCGAGGGGGTCGACCTCACGGTCGGCGCCGGCGAGATCGTGACGCTGGTCGGCGCCAACGGTGCGGGCAAGTCGACGTTGCTCAAGTCGATATCCGGTCTCTTGCCGGCCCGATCCGGCGAGATCTTGTTCGAGGGCGGCAGAATCGACCAGCTCTCCCCGCGCGCGCGGGTCCGGCTCGGCATCGTGCACGTGCCGGAAGGCCGGCAAATCTTCGTGGGCCTCAGCGTACTGGACAACCTCCGGCTCGGCGCCTTCACGGTGCGCCGGACGCTCGGGGAAGCCGGTCTCGCCGCACGCCTGGAGGCGGTGTGCGAGCGCTTTCCCGTCTTGCGCGAGCGCCTGCACGATCCGGTCGGCCATCTCTCGGGCGGGCAGCAACAGATGTTGGCGCTCGCGCGCGGCCTCATGGCCGGGCCTCGCCTGCTCCTCCTGGACGAGCCGTCGCTCGGCCTGGGACCCCGGCTCGTCTCCGAAATGTTCAAGCTGGTAGCCCAACTTCGGGCGGGCGGCATATCCATACTGCTTTCGGAGCAGAACGCGCGCATGAGCCTCGCCATCGCCAACCGGGGCTACGTCATCGAGAACGGCCGCATCGTCCTCGCAGGACAGGGGCGCGATCTGCTCGGCCGTCCTGAGGTCGCCGAGCGCTATTTGGGCATCGGCGGCACTGCCGCCTTGCTCGACCAACAGCAACACCGCCTTTGGGTCGAGCGCCTGCGCGCGATCTTCCCCGCACGCGCGCGGCAGGCCGGCTGAGCGGCGCCATGAGCGCGAGCGTGGCGGCCAGGGGCGCCAGGCAATGACGGTATCCTCCCTCGATTGGGTGCCCGCCGCGATGCGCGAGCGCGGGGGCATGCGCGCGCTCGCGCCCGGCGAGACGCTGTTCCGGCAGGGCGACAAGGCCGTGGCGATCTTCGAGGTGGAGGAGGGCCGGCTGCGCCTCCTGCGCCACACGAGCGAGAGCCATCCCGTCGTGCTTCACACGGCGCGCAAGGGCGAGCTGTTCGCCGAGGCGGCACTCTTCGCCGCCGCCTACCAATGCGATGCCGTCGCCGCGGTCGCTAGCCGCGTGCACGTCTATCCGAAGCGCCAGTTGCTCGCGGCGTTCCGCAGCGACCCCGAGCTTGCGGAGCGCTTCATGGCCGTCTTGGCTCATCAAATCCACGCGCTCCGCGCACGGCTGGAGGAGCGCAACATCCGTTCGGCGCGCGCGCGCGTCCTTCACCACTTGGCACTTGCCGCCGGCCCCGATGGACGCACCATGCGCCTCGAGGGCACGCTCATGGACCTCGCGGCCGAGATCGGGCTCACCCATGAGGTGCTCTACCGCACCCTCGCCGCCCTTGAGAAGGAGGGTGCGGTCGCCAGGACCGCGCAAACGGTCGTTCTGCGAAAAAAGTCCGGCGTATGATTTCAATCATATGAGGACTGGTTCCCTTGGCATAGGGTCGCTCGAGTTTTCCGCGTTTGCGAGAGGTTCCAATGAAGCCCTTTACCCGCGCGGCCGGCGTCGCGGCGATCGTCATCGCACTCGTTGCGGCTTCGGCCTTCGCCCTCATCGAGCCCATCCGCGCCGCACCGGCGGAGGAGGGGAGCCCAGGTGCCGCACCCATGATGGACCACCCGATGCCGGGTCACGGCCAGATGCCGGGCATGGCACAGCCGCACGGTCAAGGGACGACCGGGATGCACCGCATGCACACCGGGCAAATGGCCGGTGCCACGCCGACGCTGCCCGGACAGGACGCCTTCGCTGCCATCCAAGAGATCGTCCGCATGCTCGAGGCCGACCCCAAAACCGATTGGTCCAAGGTCAATCTGGCAGCGCTGCGCCAGCATCTCATCGACATGAACGAGGTGACCCTCAAGGCCGATGCTCTGGAGAAGCCGGTTGACGGCGGCCTCTCGATCGAGATCACCGGGAGCGGCCGCACGCTCGCCGCGATTGAGCGCATGATTCCGGCGCACGCCCGCGAGCTGAGCCAGCTGAATGGCTGGAGCGCCAAGACCGAGGCGCTGCCGAACGGCGTGCTCCTCACCGTTACCGCGGACGGTCAAAAAGAGGTCCAGCACATCCGCGGGCTCGGTTTCATCGGCCTCTTGGTGAGCGGCGCGCACCACCAGCGGCACCATTTCGCCATGGCCAAGGGCGAGTTCGCGCATTGACCCAACAGGGAGAAGTGCAGACCCGCGTGCTGCATCATGGCGGGCGTAGCACAATCAGCTTGATGATGTCTCTGAAGAGGAAACGCTCTTCGACGCACCTGAGGCCCGCGGCGTCCACGAAATCCAACGTGTGGCGGTCGAAGGCCGCACCGTAGAGCAGGTGCACCCACGGCGCCCACAGGCGCATCACGAAACGCCGCAGTGGGTTGCGCGAGTAGCTGTACTCGACGAGGCGGATCTCGCCCTCGGGCTTGCACACCCGCCGCAGCTCGCGCAAGGCGGGGAGCTGGTCCTTGTCCTCGAGCACGCAGAAAAGGAAGGTGGCAATCGCATAATCGAAATGGGACGCGGGAAAATCGGTCGCCTTCACGTCCATCTGACGCAACTCGACATCGCTCCCCAGCCTCGCCTTGCGCTTCTCGGCTTTGGCCAGCATGCGCGCGCTGAGGTCGATGCCGACGACCTTGGCCCCCTTCGGATAGAACGGCATGTTGCGTCCGGTGCCCACGCCCGCATCGAGGACCGTACCTCCCACGCCGGCGAAGAGCGCGCGCCGGATCGGCCGATAGCGGCCGTACTCGAAGGGGAGGTCCAAGAGATCGTAGTAAGACGCTATGTGGACGTAAGTAGGATCCTTGACCATGCCTTGGGCCCGATGGCTCCGCTCTGCAGCCCTTCCAGTATGGCACGCTTCGGGGGCGGATCGCACCTTGCGGTCGCTCTGTGGCGCCGCGGCATCAAGCACCGACGGATTTCACTTCTCTCGTTCCCAATGGACGCGGACGAAGTAGCCGTCCTCGTCGTATTTGAAAGCGAGCCGGCCGTGGTAGGCGTGATGGAGGGCCTCGCCGATCCGCCGCGGCAGGTGAATATCGGTCGTCGTGATGAGGATCGTGTCGCCGTCGGACTCGATCCCCATGATCCGGTTGAGCGGACGCTCCTTGTTCTCGAGCGCCTCGTTGTGGCGCGCGAGTGCGAGAAGCTCGTCCTTGTGGGCAGCTACGAAGGCGCCTTTGAGGGTGAGCTCGCCTGCCGGATATTTGTCCTTGATGCGATGGCAGGCCTGGCAAGTCACCGCTACCGCCTGGGCCGGCCGCATCTTCCATGACCAATGCCCCTCGTGAAAGACGGCACCGCACGCCGAGCAGACGCACGGCTCCGGGAGCTTTTGCAGCATCTTGTAGGTATCGCCGATGTGGGTATCCTGGGAGCGGCCTTCGGTGCGGCGTTGGTGCCTCGGCGTGCGTTTGGAGACATGTTGCTTCATGGCTGGTCCTTGGGGCTGGTCCTCTGACTGATCGAGCCCGATCCTCGCCAAAGGCGCGGTTGCCGGCATTGACCTGGGTCAACGAAGCCGCCGCGTACTACGGCCTTGGCCTCGTTTGTGGTAGTGATCTTCTGCCCGCACCGACGATCCAGATATCCGGCATCCCCGAATGAAAGCAGCCCTTGAAGGTAGCGCGTGAAGCCGGCCGAGGCACGCTTGGACGATCCGGTCGGCGGCAGCCTGCTCCTCGTGGGCGCGATGCTGCTTTTCTCGCTCTCGGACGCGAGCTCCAAGATTCTCGCGCAGTCCCTTCCCGTGCTTGAGATCGCCTGGCTCCGCTATCTCGCCTTCGTCCTCCTGGTGGCCCCCGCCACAGCACGTCAGGGGCTGTGGAGCTTCTATTCGCCGCGCCCCATGCTGCAAGCCTGGCGCGGCCTCGGCCTCCTCGGCTCCGGCCTTCTTTTCATCTGGGCGCTCCGCTACCTGCCGATGGCGGACGCGACCGCGACGGGGTTCGTCTCTCCACTTTTCACCACAGCACTCTCCATCCCCTTTCTCGGCGAGAAGGTGGGCATCCGGCGCTGGGCCGCCGTCGTCATCGGGCTGCTCGGCGTCATCATCATCGTGCGGCCGGGGACGAGCGCCTTCAATCCGGCATCGGCCTTCCCCATCCTCTCGGCCGCGAGCTGGAGCTTGGCGATGGTCATCACGCGCCGCATGAGCGGCACCGACAGCACCATCACCATGCTCGCCTATGCCGCGGTGGTCGGCTTCCTCGCCCTCTCCGCGGCGCTGCCCTTCGTGTGGGTGACGCCCAACCTCGAGCAATTAGCACTCGCCGGCTTCATCGGCCTCGCCAGCACGGGAGGCCAATGGCTCACCGTCAAGGCCTACCGCCGCGCCGACGCCTCGCTCCTCGCACCGCTCTCCTACCTCCAGCTCGTCTGGTCGACCCTCCTCGGCTTCCTCGTCTTTAGCGCCATACCCGATCACGCGACGATCCTCGGTGCGGCGATCATCGTGGCGAGCGGCATTTATACCGCGCATCGCGAGCGCATCGTCGCGGCGCGGCGGCTCGCCGGGCGGGGATAGTGTCGCGCCCGGAGTCGGCTATCGCAGTCGCTTGGGCTTCGAAGCAGCGGCGGCGCGCGCGTCCTTCCGAGCTTTTCGCGCCCGGATGATCGGTGCCACGCGTTCGCGCATGGCCTCGAGCACGTCGATCTTCTCCGCGAATGACCGCGATGCATTGTTGCGCCGCGCTCTCGCCTTGCGCTCGAGGATATCGGAAATGTCCGGGTAAATTCGTGACGGAGGTGACGTCATGACGAGCGTTCCCTCTCGCATGGGTTCGGAAGGGCAAGGCGCCGGCAGAAGCCGGCCCAAGCTTCGCGCAAGCCGTGACGATCCAATATCGCACAGAGCATGGCGGAGTCGACTGCACTCTCCTCGAGGAACTGGCTGATGCGGATAAGGTCCTTCGGCCGTCCCACGCGGAGCGCGATGGCGACCAGATGCTCTGGGCGCAGAACCCGGGCTCTTATTGGCGGCGTGCCCTCGCCCACGTCGATTTCGATCGCTTTGGCGAGGCCTTCCGCATCGAGCGCGCTCGCTACGGGTAGGAATTGCACGGGCCAATCTTCGATGACAATGCCCTCGTCTTTGAACTGCATGTATCCGGCCTGCCTTAGATAGTCGAAGACCGGGGTGAGAACCATTAGACCTTGGGCAGCCTCATCGCGGCTCTGGCCCATGGAGATAAGGACATCGAGGTCCTCCGTCAGTGTCGCTTCAATGTAGTTCAGCGCGGCCACAGCTCCGCAGATGGCGTAGCTCTCGACGACGCCCGCCTCGACCATGCTGTTGATGACCTGGATCGCGCTCTTTATGCCCATAGCCGCGCCTCTCGACTGCGCCGGTTCGTTTCGAATGGTCACCCTGACCCTCGCCTCACGTCAGCACCTCGACGGTATCGCGCGACGCGGCCTCCTCGCGGTAGCCGCAAGTCGCGAGGGCTGCGAGCATATGGGCGGGCGGCGGGGCCTCGGCGGTGACGGGCGGCTTGCCGGGATAAAGCGGGATCGAGATGGCGCGCGCGTGGAGATGAAGGGGTAGCGCCATCGCGGCCTTGCCGCCGGCAGGGGTGCCCCCGCCTGCTCTTCCGTAAGTCGGGTCGCCGCGGACCGGGCAGCCAAGTGCCGCCAAATGGACGCGGATCTGATGGGTGCGTCCGGTACGCGGCTTGAGTTCGAGCCACGCGAGGCCGGGGGCCGTGCCGAGCACGCGATAGTCGGTCAGCGCGGGCTGGCCCTGCTCGTCGACGGCCATGTGCCAGCCGCGCTCGGGCGTGCGCTTTCGGAGCGGAAGGGCGATGCGGCCGGCGGGCGCGGGTGGTGCTCCCTCGACGACGGCCCAGTAGGTCTTCTCCACCAGCCCCTGCGCGAAAAGGCGGCCCAAGCGCGCGAGCGCCTTCTTGTGACGGCCGAGCACGAGGCAGCCGCTGGTGTCGCGGTCGAGGCGATGGGCAAGGGCGGGAGGGCGCGGCAGGCCGAAGCGCAAGCCCGCGAAGAGTGCCTCGAGGTTGGGCCCGCCGCGCGGGCCCGCGTGCACGGGAAGCCCCGCGGGCTTGTCGATGATGAGGATGAGGCCGTCGCGGTAAAGCACGCGGCCGGCGAGCTCCTCGGGCGTCATGGCGGCTCGGCCGAGGCTGCCGGCGCGACCGGCCGCAGCGCGCGGAGGCGCCAGGCATTGCCCGAGCTCTTGTGGCTCACGAACACTTCGTCGAGCGTGTGCCAGGGCGGTGCGTCCAGCGCCGTCCAGAGGGCGTCGATCTTGGCATCGAAGCTGCCGCCCTCGGGCCGCGCGCGCGTGATCGAGACGATGAGCACGCCGTCGGGTGCCAGGTAGCGCGCGTAGCGCCGCAGCTGGGCCATGGGGTCATCGAGAAAATAGACCACTTCGTTGAAGAGGATGGCGTCGTAGCGGGTGTGGCGAGGCGGGGTGAAGGCTTCGGCCGCGGCGACGACGAACTGCGCCTTGGCGTCCGCGAAGGCCACGGCCTCGATCGCGGCTGAGGAGAAATCGACGCCGGTGTAGCGCGTGGTCCGCCGCGGATCGAGGAGCGCGAAGAGCTGGCCGCTGCCGCAGCCGATGTCGAGCACGCGGCCGCCGCCGAAGAGCTGCACGTAAAGTGCCGCTACGGCGAGGCGCGCCTGCTCCTTGGGATGGGTGAGATAGGCCCAGCGCCCGGCCTTGTAATCCCGGTCCCAATCGGCCGGATCGCTCGTCACTTTCGCCATGGCGCGATCTTAGACTCAAAGTCGATCTGCGACAGCGCTAAATCCCTCGCGCGCCCCTCCTTGCCCCCCGCTTGCGAGGGGACTAAGGTGGGCGCCAACCGATCCGAACCCTTCCCTTAAGCCGAGGAGTCGAGCCATGGCAGAGATGCTGTCCGCGCAGGATTGGAAGCGCGAAGCGACCCGTCTCACTTTCCGCACGCAGGCCTTCATCGACGGCAAATACGTCGATGCGGCCTCGGGACAAACCTTCGACTGCGTCAATCCGGCGACGGGCGAGGTCATCGCCAAGATCGCCGCCTGCGACAAGGAGGACGTCGATCGCGCGGTCGCCGCGGCGCGGCGGGCCTTCGAGTCCGGCAAATGGTCGCGCATGGCGCCGGCCCAGCGCAAGCGGTGCCTCTTGAAGCTCGCCGAGCTCATGCTCAAGCACGCGGGCGAGCTGGCCCTCCTCGAGACGCTCGACATGGGCAAGCCCATCCGCGACAGCTCCTCGATCGACGTGCCGGCGGCCGCCAACTGCATCGCCTGGAACGGCGAGGCCATCGACAAGCTCTACGACCAGGTGGCGCCCACCGACCCCAACGTGGTCGCCATGATCACGCGCGAGCCCCTCGGCGTGGTGGGTGCGGTGGTGCCCTGGAACTTCCCGCTTCTCATGGGCTGCTGGAAGATCGGGCCCGCACTCGCCACCGGCAACTCGATGATCCTCAAGCCGGCCGAGCAGTCGCCCTTGACTGCGATCCGCCTGGCCGAGCTGGTGCTCGAGGCGGGCATTCCCGAGGGCGTCTTCAACGTGCTGCCCGGCTTCGGCGAGACGGCCGGACAGGCAATCGGCCTCCACATGGACGTGGACGCCGTCGCCTTCACCGGCTCGACCGAGGTCGGCAAATATTTCCTGCAGTACGCCGGCCGCTCCAACATGAAGCACGTCTCGCTCGAGTGCGGCGGCAAGACGCCGCACATCGTGATGGCGGACTGCCCGGACCTCGAGGCCGCGGCCAGGGCCGCCGCCTTCGGCATCTTCTTCAACCAAGGCGAGGTGTGCAACGCGGGCTCGCGCCTGCTGGTCGACGCTTCCATCAAGGACGCCTTCCTCGCGAAGGTGGTCGAGGTCGGCAAGCGCCTGCAGCCCGGCGACCCGCTCGACCCCAAGACGCGCATGGGGGCGATCGTCGACAAGACCCAGCTCGAGCGCGTGCTCGGCTACATCGAGGCGGGCAAGAAGGAGGGTGCCGAGCTCAAGATGGGCGGCAAGCGCGCGCGCGCCGAGACGGGCGGCTATTACGTCGAGCCGACCGTGTTCGACAAGGTCGACAACCGCATGAAGATCGCGCGGGAGGAGATCTTCGGACCCGTGCTCTCGACCATCTCCTTCAAGGACCCGGAGGAGGCCGTGCGCATCGGCAACGACACCATCTACGGCCTCGCGGCCGCGGTGTGGACGCGCGACATCAACACCGCACACCGCACAGCCAAGGCGCTGCGCGCCGGGGTCGTCTGGGTGAACTGCTTCGACGAGGGCGACATGTCGACCCCCTTCGGCGGCTTCAAGCAGTCGGGCTTCGGCCGCGACAAGTCGGTCCACGCGCTCTCGAAATACACCGAGCTCAAGACCACCTGGATCAGGCTGCACTGAGGCCCCCTCACCCTACCCTCTCCCCCTGAAGGGGGCGAGGGAAGATAGCGAAGGCGGAGGAGGGAAATTATCGCGCTCGCTCATCAATACCCTCTCCCTCTTTAGAGGGAGAGGGTAGGGTGAGGGTGCTTTTCTTGTCTTGCCGCCCGCGGGGGCGGCGAGCGGCGCTATTTGGACGGCCAGTAGAAGGATTCCGACACCGCGCCCTTGGCCGAGACCTCGACGGCCTTGCTGAGCGGGACACCCTCGGATTCGGCCACGATGCGATACTTGCCAGGGCTCACCCTCGCGTAGAAATAGGGCCCGTCGGCGACCGCGTCGAGCACCGTTTTCCCCTTCTGGTCAATGAGCTTCACGTTGACCTCGGCAAGATATTGCCCGGAGCCTTGGTAGGCGAAGAGGAGGTGCAGATTGTAGCTCGAGCGCAGCTCGCGCAGCATCTCCATGTCGTCGAGCCCGATGCCGCCGCTGATATAGGTGATGTCGCCTTGCGTGCGGGGCTCCATCGACACTTGGCCGTGGGCAGGGAAGGCGAGGAGACTCGCGGCGAAGAGCAGCAGCATGATTCTTGTTTTGATCATTTTCAGCTCCCCCGGTGATGCCGAAGCCGTCGTCAACGGGACCTGCGCTTCGGAACCACGACAGCCGGAGAATGACGCCAAAACAAGGCATTTCAAGGGCAAAGTTCGGCTTCCGTGCCGAGCGCAAGCCTCACGCCGCGGCCCCGCGCTTCTCGCGGCGGATGAGGTAGAGATTGCGCGCATAGATGAAGAAGCCGCCGGCCTGGCCGATGATGAAGACGGGATCGAGGCGATAGATCGCATAAACGAGGAGGATGGCGGCACCGCCGATGCTGAAGTACCAGAACGCCAGCGGAATCACGCTTTTGCCCTGGCGCTCGCTCGCGAGCCACTGCACGAGGAAGCGCATGAAGAACATGGCTTGGCCGAAGAGGCCGACGCCGACCCAGATTTTCTCCGCCGTCATCGTTCACTCCTCGTTGTCGATCGCCGACTTGGCCGGCCTGCGCATGAGCCAATAAACGCCCGCGAGGTCGATCACGCCGGTCAGGAGACGATTGCGCAGCCCGTATTTCGATTGTCCCGAGAGCCGCGGCCGGTCCGTCACCTCGACGAAGGCGACGCTGGCGCCGTCGCGGCGCAGAAGTGCGGGAAAGAAGCGGTGGCTGTGGTCGAAGCGCGGGAGGCGCAGGAAGGCATCGCGCCGGCAGAGCTTGAGCCCGCAGCCCGTATCGGGCGTTTGGTCCTTGAGCACGGCGCTGCGGACTCTGTTGGCGACGCGCGAGGAGAGCCGCTTCAACCAGCTGTCCCGGCGCCGGCGCCGCGTCCCTGCCACCATGACCGGAGCGCTCCCGAGCCCCGCCTCGCTCAGCTTGGCGATCAGGCGCGGGATGTCGGCCGGATCGTTTTGCCCGTCGCCGTCGAGCATGACGAGCCACTCGCCGCGCGCGCAATCGACCGCGGTCCAAAGGGCGCGGCTCTTGCCCCCGTTGTCGCGGTGGCGCACCACGCGCAAGTTCGCGTAGTGCCGCCGGGCGGTGCGGAGGCGCTCGGCCGTTCTGTCCGTGCTGGCGTCGTCGCAATAGACGACCTCGAAGGGCTCGCCCAAGCGCTCCATCACGGGATAGAGCTCCGCGAGCACGGGATCGATGTTGCCTTCCTCGTTGTAAACGGTGATCACGACCGAGTATTTCGGTGGCTCTCGTGCAGCGCTCGGGGGCATCGTCTCTCTCGGAGTCTCTCGGCCCAGTACCGGCTCCAGGGCTCTCTTCCGGACGAGCGGCCGGACCGCGGCGCGCCCCTTCTAGCCCTTTTGCCGTGCGATCTCAACTCGACGGGTGCCGCGTGCCGGGTGGTGATGCGGCCTTGCGGCCTCTGAGGCTCGCGAGGATGCGCGCGCGCTCCTCCGGCGCCAAGCCGGGCCAGGCCGCGATCTCCTTGAGCGTGCGCCGGCAGCCGAGGCAAAGCCCGCCCTTGGGATCGAGCCGGCATACCCCGATGCAGGGCGAGGCGGCCCTGAGGCTAGCGTCTGCGGCCATCTACGCGCTCTCTGCCTCGCTTCTCCCCGCGCCTTGGGCGAGCGTCGGGCGCTCGGACCCGGCAAGGGGGGCGGGCGCACCGGGGGTCTCGAACTCGAGCTCCTCGATGCGCTCGGCGCGCTTCGTCACCTTGTCGCGCGAGATGCCGATCTGGCGGATATCTTCGTTCGCATCGGTGAAGTGCTTTTGCAGGTTGTCCACGCGCTCGCCGAGCCGCCGGACGTCC
>DATNIJ010000124.1:0-6608 GCA_035604475.1 Alphaproteobacteria bacterium | reverse complement strand
TGATGCCGTCCGCCTGGGGCATGCCGGAGAGCACGCCGAGGGCGGAAAGCCGCGCCTCTTCGCGCCCGGCGAGAACGCGGATCTCCGTCTTGCAGCGCCGCTCGGCCTCCGCGACGAACTCGGCGCCGTCGCTCGCGTCGCGCACCGCGGCCGTCGCCAGGATATCGAGGCGGCGCACCCCCATTTCGCGCGCGATCAGCGTGAAGCGCGCAAGACTCTCGAGCGCGCGCTTGCGACCCTCCGCATGGAGTCGCCCGGTACGCTGCAGTCCGCGCCCAAGCCCGCACAGCACGCGCTCGTTGAAGACGGCCCAGGGGGCCCTGGCGAGCCTCTCATAAACGACAAGGCGGATGGAGTTGGAGCCGACATCGATGACCCCGATGCCGGAACCCTTCGCAACGGCGGACCTGGCGCGCCCGGGCGCTTCGATCGCCATTCCTCAGGCTTGCGTCGAGACGAGCCGCGGCACCGGCAACGGCTTCCATTTCTTGAGCGCGCTGCCGCGTCCGGAGAGGCTCGGATTGGTCATGAAGAAGGTGTGCGCGCTGAACGCGTCCTTATCCGCCTTGAGCCGCGTGTAGACGCCGTCCGGCCCGAGCGACCAGCTTTGCGCCACGTCCTTGAGATTAGCGACCATGATCTGATTGAGCACTTGCTCGTGCACCGTGGGGTTCTCGATGGGGACCAGGGTCTCGACCCGGCGATCGAGGTTGCGCGGCATCCAGTCCGCCGACGAGATGAACACCTTGGCATGGGGAGAAGGCAGTGCGTGCCCGTTGCCGAAGGAGACGATGCGCCCGTGCTCGAGGAAGCGGCCGACGATGCTTTTGACCCGGATGTTCTCCGAGAGCCCGGCTAAACCGGGCCTCAGGCAGCAGATGCCGCGCACGACGAGGTCGATCTGCACGCCTGCTTGAGACGCGCGATAGAGCGCGTCGATCACCTGCGCGTCCACCAGCGCGTTGAGCTTCGCCCAGATCTGGGCCGGCCGTCCTTTCTTGGCGTGCGCGATCTCGGCGTCTATGAGAGCGATAAGCGTGCCGCGCAGATTGATCGGCGAGATCGCGATCTTCTCCGGCTTCTTGGGCCGCGCATAACCGGTCATGAAATTGAAGAGGAGTGCGGCGTCGTAGCACAGCGCGGGCTGACAGGTGAAAAAGGAGAGGTCGGTGTAAATCTTGGCCGTCACCGGGTGGTAGTTGCCCGTGCCGAAATGCACGTAGGAGCGCAGGCCCTTGCCCTCGCGCCGCACGACGAGGGAGACCTTGGCATGGGTCTTGAGGTCGATGAAGCCGTAAATCACCTGGGCGCCCGAGCGCTCGAGATCGCGCGCCCAGCGGATGTTCGCGGCCTCGTCGAAGCGCGCCTTGAGCTCGACCACGGCGGTCACGGACTTGCCCGCCTCCGCCGCCTCGACGAGCGCCTGCACGATGGGCGAATTGTCGCTTGTGCGGTAGAGCGTCTGCTTGATCGCCACGACGGCCGGGTCCTGCGCGGCCTGGCGCACGAACTGCACCACCACGTCGAAGCTCTCGTAGGGATGGTGCACGATGATGTCCTTGTGGCGGATCGCCGCGAAGCAATCGCCGCCGAAGTCGCGGATGCGCTCTGGAGAGCGCGGGTTGTAAGGCGGAAAGAGCAGGTCCCGCCGCTCCGGCACGATGAGCTCCTTGGTCGCCTCGAGACCCAAAAGCCCGTCGATCTCGAAAATGTCGCTCTGCGCCACGTGAAACTTGTCGATGACGAAGCGCTTGAGCTCGGGCGGCATGCTCTTGTTCATGGCCAGGTGGATGACGTTGCCGCGCCGGCGCCGCTTGAGCGCCGACTCGAAGACGCGCACCAGGTCCTCGGCCTCTTCCTCGATCTCGACCTCGCTGTCGCGGAGCACGCGGAAGAGCCCCTGGCCGAGCACCTCGAAGCCGGGGAAGATCCGGTCGAGGAAGAGCCCGACGAGCGCCTCGATCGGCAAAAAACGAATCTCGCGTCCGGGCAGGCGCGGGAAGCGGTCGATCTGGCTCGAGATCGGCACGAGCGCGCTCATCGCCTTGCCGTCCTCCGCGCGGGCGAGCGACAGCACGATGGCAAAGCCGAGGTTGGGGATGAAGGGGAAGGGGTGCGCCGGATCGACCGCGAGCGGAGTCAGGATCGGAAAGATGTGCTCCATGAAATAGTCGTCGGCCCAGCTGCGGTCCTTGACCGTCAGCTCCTCGGGGTCGACCAGCCAAATGCCGCTCGCGCGCAAGAGCTCGCGCAACGTGCGCCAATGCTTCTGCTGGTTCTGCACGAGCTCGCCCGCGCGCCTGTTGATGGCGTCGAGCTGCTCGGCGGGGGTGCGGCCGTCGTCGCTCGGCGTGACAACGCCTGCAGCTACTTGCGCCTTGAGGCCGGCGACGCGCACCATGTAGAACTCGTCGAGGTTGCTCGCCGAGATCGACAGGAAGCGCAGCCGTTCGAGCAGCGGATGGTTGGGGTCCTCCGCCTCGGAGAGCACGCGCTCGTTGAACGCGAGCCAGGAGAGCTCGCGATTGATGAAGCGCGCCTCCGAGCTCATGTCGATGCCCGGCGCGGTCGGGTGGGTCTGGTCGGGCACCTCGATCCTCCTGCTGCCCGCTGCGAGCCGAGCTGCGGGCCTCCTCCAAACGCGCGCCGGACCGGGTGCTCCGGTCCGCACGCGGACCAAAATATTACATGGGGCGCGTTGCTATGTCATGACAGCCGTTGCGCTCTCGTGATAGGGGTAGTCGCCCCCCCGGGGACCGGTCATGAAGACGATCATCCTCCTCCGCCACGCCAAATCGAGCCGGAACGACACGGCACTGGCCGATTTCGACCGCCCGCTCGCCCCGCGCGGCAAGCGGGCCTGCGAGACCGTGATAAGGGCACTGCGCCGGCTCAAGCTGGCCCCGGATATCGTGCTCTGCTCGACCGCACGCCGCGCCGAGGAGACCCTCCTCGGCATAGCGCCTGCACTCGCGGACGGCGCCACCGTGAAGCACGAGAAGCGGCTCTATCTCGCGAGTGCGGCGAGGCTGCTCGGGCGGCTCAGAGAGCTCGACGATGGCGTCCGATCCGTGCTCCTCATCGGCCACAACCCGGGCCTCCAGGGCTTGGCGGTGCTCCTCGCCGGGGGCGGGAATGGGGCCACCCTGGCGCGGCTTGTCGCCAAGTTTCCCACCGCCGGCCTTGCCGCGCTCAGCTTTCCCGGCAAGCGCTGGGGCGAGCTCGCGGCCGGCTCGGCCGAGCTCGTCCGGCTATGGAGCCCTAACGACGACAAGGGCGACTAGCTTGGTCGGCCCCGTTCCTTTCGCCTGAGTGCCGCGGCAGAGAGGAAACCGCCCATGAGGTGCCTCGGCTCGTCGCTCAGGTAGGCCTGGGCGAAGGCGGCGATGCCACGCTCGACCGCGCGCGACGGCGGCAGCTCCTCCCACGCGCGGACGAGCGCCTTCTGCAGGCGGATGGCACGCGGAGCGCAGGCGAGGATGGCCGCGACCCATTCCTCGACCGCGGTGTCGAGCTCGGCGGCCGCAACCGAGCGCTCGACGAGGCCGAAGCGCTCGGCCTCGCGCGCGTCGATCGTCTCGCCGGTATAGAGCAGCCGGCGCGTGCGCCCCCAGCCGATGAGCGAGGGCAAGAGGGCCGCCTCGATCACCGAGGGGATGCCGAGCCTCACCTCGGGCATGCCGAAGCGCGCGTCTTGGGCGGCGATGCGCAGATCGCAGGCCGCCGCCACCTCGAGCCCGGCGCCGAGTGCCAAGCCGCGGATGCGCGCGATCACGGGCACCGGCAGGCGGCGCAACCCGTCGCAAACCCGGTGGAGCAGTTGAATGAAGGTGCGCGCCGATCGGGGCGTAAGTGCTGCCATCTCGCGGATGTCGGCACCGCCGATGAAGGCGCTGTCCCCTGCCCCGCTGAGCACGAGTACCCGCAGCGCCTCGTCGGCGGCGAGCATTTCGAGCTCGCGCAGCAACGCTTGCATCAGCGCGCGGTTGAGAATGTTGAGTTTGCCGGGATGATCGACCGCGAGACGGGCAACGCGTCCTTGGGCGCGCTCGTCGATGATCAGATGGACGCTAGGCTCGGCACGCGTCATGTCGGTCCCCCGAGCCGCGCGTGCGCCAATGAGCTCGCTCGGCTGTTTCGCCCTGTCGAGGCTGCTTCAGGGGGCGCGTTCGCGGCCGAGGTGCGCTCCTCAAGCCGTCTTCCAGAACGGCTTGAGCTTGGCAAAGCTCTGCCAGAGCCCCTGCAGCCGCTTGCGGTCGTGGCGCACGGCGGCCAGGCACCAGCCTTCGAGCTGACCGATCGCGCGCTCGGCGGGCACCGTCGCGTTCGCCTCCAGCTGCGGGATGAGCCCGCGCGCGACGAGCGCGTCATGGGCCGAACCCAGCACATCCTGCAGCTCCTTGAGCGCCGCGATATAGCGCTTAGCACCCTTGTCGGTATAGAGATTGCGGAAGAACTCGATCGCATAGCGCTGTTTCTTGACGCGGATCCTGAATTCGTGGAGGCGCTCGTCGTCGAGCCTGCGCAGCTTGGCGCCGAGCTTCTCGACCTTGGCGTGCCGCGCGCGCAAAACTTCCGCGGAGAAGGCAAGGATCGGCAGATCGAGCAAATCCGCCGCGGCTTTTCCCCCTACCGTACCCGCGCCCCGCTCGGCGCGCGCGAGTGCGCCATCGAGCCAGGCCTCGAGCTGCAGCAGCAAATCCGTATAGCGCCGGTCCACAAGTGCCTTGCGCGCGCGCGCGTAGGCCACGGCGCGCGCGGCCTCCGCGGCCTCGGCCAAGGCCGTGAGCGCCTCCGCGTCGGCGACGCGCTTGGAGAGCGCCTTGAGCGTGCCGTTGATGAAGACGTCCCATTCGCGCGCCGGACCCAGCTCCTGCTGGAGCCAGCGCAGCTCGCCGGCGAGCTGAGTGCGCTCGCGCTCCGGCAGCGCGTCGCCAAAGACCGAGAAAGCCGCCCTCAAGCGCCGCAAGCCGACGCGCAGCTGATGCACGCCTTCGGGGTCCTTGCCCTCATGCGCGCAATCGACGTTGCCCACGATATGGGCGATGCAGGCGCGCGTAATCGTTCCAAGCGCGTCCCGCACGCTCATCGCGGGATCGAGTTGCACCACCTCGCCCTTGCGGGGCGCGGGCTCTGCGCCGAGAGCCAAGCTGTAGCCCCGCTCCGCCTTGCTTGTCGGCTCGATGCGGAGCGGGACGGCCGCGTTCAGCCGGCGCGCCAGCTCGAAGAGGCGCGCGGGCGGCCCCGACTTGAGCTCGAGCTCGACCTCGCAAACGCGGGCGCTCTTGCCGTTGGCCGTGATCTCGCCTACGTCGAGCGCGCACTCGATGTGGCTCGAGCCCATTCGCAAGGGCCACACCTCGCGCCTCACGTCGGTCACGAATACGGGCGCGAGCTCGCCTTTCCTGCTATGGGGCGAAATCAGCCGACGAAGCTCGGGATCCTCGAGGGACGAGAGATCCGGGCGATCCCCCTCGATGCTGCGCTCCCATTGCTGCCGCGCCATGCGGCTCTTGCCGCGCGCGGCCTCGCGCTTGATCGTCTGGATGCGCTCGTGCCCGATCTTGCGGACCCTGAGCGCCACTGCCTTGTGTCTCAGCTCGAAGCCGGGCGTGTCGTAATAGGTGCTGACCAAGTGCTCGATCGAGGCCGGGCGCTCCTTGAGCGCGCGAAGAATCGGGTTGCGCCGGAAGCGCTCCACATGCTCCGGTGCGACCGCGAGCTTGAGTTCGATCTCCTCGTCCATCCCGGCTCCGGCGCGGTTGGAAGCTCCGCGCTCATCATTTCCCCGACGCACCACCCAGCCAACTCATGCCCGCCCGGCGCCATGGACTCTACCCGAGGAGGCCCCATCCATACAATCTCCTCATGGTTGTACCACGATAAGTCTCTCCCGCAAAAGAAGTAACGTTGAAGGTTCAAGGGCTTACAACGTTCCGGGATAGGCGCCGCCGTCGAGCAGGAAGTTCTGGCCGGTGATGAAGCCTGCCTGAGCGCTGCACAGATAGGCGCAGGCGTCCCCGAACTCGGCCGGGTCACCGACGCGGCCGGAGGGGTTCGCCGCCCGGGTCGCGGCCATCTGCTCCGCGAACGTGCGGCCCAGCTTCTCCGCCTGGAAGCGGACGTTGGCGCGCATGCGGTCGGTCTCGAAATGGCCCGGCAGCAAGTTGTTGATGGTGACGTTGTGCTTGACGGTGGTGCGCGAGAGCCCGGCGATGAAGCCGGTAAGCCCGGCGCGCGCGCCGTTGGAGAGGCCGAGGTTCCAAATCGGCGCCTTCACGGCACTCGAGGTGATGTTGACGACGCGCCCGAAGCGCCGCGCCATCATGCCGTCGACGCTGGCTTTGATGAGCAGGATCGCGGTCACCATGTTGTTATTGAGCGCGCTCATCCATTCCGCCTCGCCCCACTCGCGGAAATCGCCGGGAGGCGGACCGCCCGCGTTGTTGACGAGGATGTCGGGCTCGGGGCAGGCCGCGAGCGCAGCAGCGCGCCCGGCCTCGGTCGTGATGTCGCAGGCGACCGCGGTCACCTTGGCGCCGGTCTTGTCTCGGATCTCGGCGGCGGTCGCCTCGAGCGCGTCCTTGGTGCGCGCCGCGATGGTGACG
>DATNIJ010000123.1:0-2699 GCA_035604475.1 Alphaproteobacteria bacterium | reverse complement strand
CGTGCGGGCGATTGAGCGCGCACAGCATGGCGAGATTGAGGAAGCTGCGCGTCTTGCGCGAGAGTCCCGGCCGCGACCAGATCCTGCCCCAGCAATATTCGGTGGTGAGCTCCTGGAACGGCATGGTGAAGGGCGTCGCGGCGGCGAGGCTCTTGTTCACGTAGGCGCGGCCCAAGACCGCGCGGCGCACCCTCAGGCCCTTCTTGAAAAGATCGCTTGCCATCGCTTTTGACTCCTCTCTCGTCGTTGCATCCGTGCCGGGCGCAGCATGGCTCTTCACACCCCGCCTGATCAAGTGACCTTGCGGGGCCGCAGGGTTGACTCGCTGCGGGTGCGGTCTATGCTCTAGACCATCGCCGAACAAATGCGCGAAGGCCAGTCGTGGCACGGCGGCTGAGCACGGAGCCGCTCAAAGGGCGCAGGGCGAGAGGGAGGATGGCGTGACAATCCGGCAACTCGTCAGTTGCGCGCTCGCGGCTCTGGCACTCGCCATTCTGGCGGGACCGACGGGCGCGCGCGCGGAAGAGAAGGTCGTCGTCTACACCGCGAACGACGACACGCTCAACAATCTCGCCTTCGAGGCCTTCAGCAAGGAGACCGGCATCAAGGTCGAGCCGGTCTCGGCGGGCTCGGGCGTCGTCTTCAAGCGCATCCAGGCCGAGAAGGACCGGCCCCAGGGCGACGTGGTGTGGGGGGTGAGCCGCTCGCTCCTGCAAACCAACAAGGCCTATTTCGCGCCCTACAAGTCCGTCAACCTCGATGCCATACCGCCCGAGTTCCGCGACCCCGACAATCTCTGGATCGGCAACAACGTGCATCTCGCGGTGATCCTCGAGAACAGCAAGGCGCTGGGCGAGGCAGGGGGGCCGAAGAGCTGGGAGGACCTCCTTGCACCCAAGTGGAAGGGCAAGATCGCCTTCACCGACCCGGCCAACTCCGGCTCGGCCTACACGACCGTGACCCTGCTCGTGGATCTGTGGGGCGGCGGCGAGGCGGGCTGGAGCAAGGTGAAGCAGCTCTTCGCCAATCTCAAGGTGCTCAACCGCTCCTCGCTCGTCTTCGAAGGAGTCGGCAACGGCGAGTATCCGCTCGGCATCTCGCTCGAGTACGCGGGCTATCTCTGGGCCCACAACGGCGCGCCGATCAAGGTGATCTATCCCTCGGACGGCACCGTGCCGATGATGGAGGGCTGCGCCGTGATCAAGGGCGGACCCGACGGCGAGGCCGCCAGGAAATTCGTCGACTGGATCAATCGCAAGGACGTGCGCGAGATGATCCTCAAGTCCTTCTTCCGGCGCCCGGCGCGCGGCGACCTCGACTTGGCGCATCTGCCCGGAAACATGCCCGCGCTCTCCAGCCTCAAGATCATCAAATACGACGAGGAAGGCTGGACCGCGAAGCGCAAGGAGACCCTCGACAAGATCCGGGACATGATCCAGGAGACGCGGTAGGAAGCTATTTTTCAACCTTCTCGATTCTCGGCAGCAGAATGTTAGAGGCTGAGCGGCCTTGACCAGCATCGCGATCGAGGGGGTGAGCCGGGCCTTCGGCTCCGTGCGCGCGGTGCGCGAGGTTTCGCTTCTGATCGGCGACGGCGAGTTCTTCACGCTCCTCGGCCCGTCCGGCTGCGGCAAGACCACGCTCCTGCGCATGATCGCCGGCTTCGCCGAGCTCGATGCCGGCAGCATCTCCTTCGGCGAGCGCCGCATCGACCGCCTGCCGCCGCACCGGCGCAACACCGGCATGGTCTTCCAGAACTACGCCATCTTCCCCAATCTCGACGTGGCCGGCAACGTCGCCTACGGCCTCAAGGCGCGGCGCGTGGCGGGAGCCGAGATCGCGCGGCGCGTCGAGGAGGCATTGAAGCTCGTCCATCTCGAGGGGATGGACGGGCGCTGGCCGCACCAGCTCTCGGGCGGGCAGCTCCAGCGCGTGGCGATCGCGCGCGCGCTCGTCATCGAGCCCGAGGTGCTGCTGCTCGACGAGCCGCTCTCCAATCTCGACGCGCAGCTCCGCGTCGAGATGCGCGGCGAGATCCGCCAACTGCAGCAGACCCTTGGCATCACGGCGATCTACGTCACCCACGACCAGGAGGAGGCGCTCGCGATCTCCGATCGCATCGCCGTCATGCGCGGCGGCTCGCTCGAGCAGATCGGCCGGCCGGACGAGATCTACCGCCGTCCCGCCACTCCCTTCGTCGCCGAGTTCATGGGCATCACCAACCTCCTGACCGGCACGGTCGTCGAGAGCGATGGTGCCGGCGTCGTGGTGCGCGTGGGCGACGCCGAATTCCCTCTCGGCGGCATCGCCGGCACCACGGGCACGCCGCTCACCTTCTGCCTCAGGCCCGAGGCGTTGCGGCTTCTCGCTCCCGGAGAAGTGCCGCCCGACGGCTGGGCGACGCTCGCGGCGACGCTCGCGCGCGTAGAGTTCCTGGGCGCACTCACCCGCCTCGAGCTGCGGCTCTCCGACGGCACGCCGCTGCGCGCAGCACTCCTCGACCGCCCCGTCCAAGGTATCGGCGAAAGCGATGTGCTCCGCCTCGCCTACGACCCGAGGCGGCTCGTCGCCTTCGGCGCATCATGAGACTCGGGCTTCCCCGCGATCCCTTTGCGCAAGCCGTGATCGCAGCCGGTTTCGCCTTTCTCGGCCTCTTCTTCGTCTATCCGCTCTATGGCGTGCTCAGCGCGAGCTTTCTC
>DATNIJ010000122.1:0-7624 GCA_035604475.1 Alphaproteobacteria bacterium | reverse complement strand
TGGCGCGGCGCTCGCGCACGGCCGCCAAGGTCTCCTCGAAGCTCTCGCACGCCAGCGTCGCGAGCTCGGGGAAGACGATGCGGCAGGCCATGTCCGAGTTGGCCCCGGGCACGCCCTGGAAGGCGATGAGACGGTCGGGATCCTTCATATTCGGCATATTCGGCATATTCGGCACGTTCGGCATGGCATGCGGGCGCTCGACGACCGATCGCTCAAACGCGCGGCTTGCTGGCGAGCATTTGCCGCGCCCGCGCGAGGTCGGCCGGAGTATTGACATCGAGTGCCACCATGTCAACGAGGGCCACGTCGATGCGCATGCCGGCCTCGAGTGCGCGCAGCTGCTCGAGCCGCTCGCGCGCCTCGAGAATGCCTGGGGGAAGTGCTACGAAACGCGCGAGTGCCGAGCGGCGGTAGGCATAGATGCCGCGGTGGAAATAGTGCGGGCCGTCGCCCGGCGGCACCCTGGCACGGCTGAAGTAGAGCGCGCGGGCGATGCGCCGGCCGGGGGCGAAGGCCGCCACCACCTTGACGACACTGGGGTCGTCGCGCTCGGCCTCATCTTCGATGACGACGGCGACGGTCGCGATGTCGACGGCGGGCTCGGCGAGCGGGGTCAGCACGGCGCGGATCGCCTCCGGCTCGATCGTCGGCAGATCGCCCTGCACGTTCACCACTACGTCGTGCTTGCGCTGCGGATCGAGGCGCTCGAGCGCCTCGAAGATACGGTCGGAGCCGCTCGCGTGATCCGGCCGCGTCAGGACCGCCTGCCCGCCCGCGCGCTTCACCGCCTCCGCGATCTCTTCCTCCGCCGCCGCCACGACGACCGGGCCGATCGCGGCAGCCATGGCACGGCGCCAGACATGGACGATCATGGGCTCGCCCGCGATCTCGACAAGGGGCTTCCCCGGCAGGCGCGTGGACGCCATGCGGGCCGGGATGAGGACGATGGGGTTCCGAGGCTTCGCCATGGGAGAAAACGGAGGTTCGCGTTGGCCGAGCGCCCGCCGCGATTGCGACATTTTGCCGCGCTTCGGAGCGGGAGCGGGACGGGGTAATAACGGACCGGCCGGCGTGGCGACCATATAACGGTTGCCCTCGGAGCGGAAACGATTTATCGACGCTCGGCGGCGGCGCTCTGGCTTGCGGCCAAGGCGCGCGCGGCGTGCCGTTCTTGCGGCCACCCTGGTCTTGCTTGGGGGATTCATGGATTCGTTCGAGGTCAACAAGATCGTCGGGGCGGTGCTGATGACGCTTCTCATCACCACGGTGATCGGCCACGCCGGCGACATCCTGGTGCCGGAGCCGAAGGCGGGCCACCACATCGAGATCGCCGGCGCGCAGGCCGGCGCGCAGGCCGGTCCTGCGCCCACCCAGCAGGCAAGCGTCCCCGCCGAGCTCAAGCCCATCGAGCCCTTCCTTGCCAAGGCAAACATCGACGACGGCAAGAAGGTCGCGAATCAGTGCAAGGTGTGCCACACGCTCGGCAAGGGCGAGCCCGCGCGCATCGGCCCCAACCTCTACGGCATCGTCGGCGAGAAGGTGGCGAGCCGCGCCGGCTTCCAATATTCGGACGCGATCAAGAAATTGGGCGGCGACTGGAACTTCGACGAGCTCAACAAATGGCTCGACGGGCCGCAGAAGGTGGCGCCCGGCACCAAGATGACCTTCGCCGGCATCACGGACGAGCAGCAGCGCGCCGACCTCATCGCCTACCTCAACAGCCAGAGCGACGCACCGCAGCCGCTGCCGAAGTGAGGCGGCGGGCTCGAGCCTTCATTCTCCCCTTGCCGCAGAACGGTAGGGCGAGCGAGCCCTTGGCAAGCCGCGCGCTTTCCCCCACACTTCCCCGCCATGGCCGCAGCCGCGATCGAAGATTTCCTCCGCCTCGCCGCACAGCTTGCCGACGAGAGCGGCGAGATCATCTTGCGCTACTTCCGCAGCGATCTCGCCGTCCACGACAAGGCCGACCTCTCTCCGGTCACCATCGCGGACCGCGAGGCCGAGACGGCCATGCGCCGGCGCATCGAGACGCACTTCCCCGACCACGGCATCATCGGCGAAGAGCACGGCGCCAAGAACCCGGGCGCTCCCTACGTCTGGGTGCTCGATCCCATCGACGGCACCAAGTCCTTCATCACCGGCAAGCCCCTCTTCGGCACCCTCATAGCGCTTCTTCACGAAGGGCGCGCCATCCTCGGCGTCATCAATCATCCGGCTCTCCATGAGCGTTGGACGGGTGCCCGCGGCAGCCCCAGCCTCTTCAACGGTGCTGCGGCCAAGACGCGCGCTTGCGAGAGTCTCGCGAAAGCCGTCGTCTATACGACCTCGCCTTACATGTTCGCGAGTGCGGAAGACGCGGCCGCCTATGAGCGGGTGCGCACCAAGGCGAAGCTCGCCCTCTTCGGCACGGACTGCTACGGCTACGGGCTCGTCGCGAGCGGCTTCGCCGACCTCGTCGTCGAGGCCGGGCTCAAGCTCTATGACTATTGCGCGCTCATTCCGGTGCTCGAGGGAGCGGGTGGGGTGATCAGCGACTGGCGCGGGCTTCCCCTCGGCCTCCACTCGGACGGGCGCGTGCTCGCGGCGGGCGACGCGCGCGCGCATAGGGAGGCGCTGCGATTGCTCTCCGAGGCCGGCGCCTGAGCCGCCTCGCTGCCGCAGTTTGGCTTGCTGGCGGCGAGGGAAATGGCCATGTTGAGCAGGTTCGCCCGCTTGCCGCGCTAACCTCGTGCCGGGGACCGCCATGCCTTACGCCAGAGCCGCCAGCCTAGCCCTTCTCGCGCTTCTCTCCTGCGCCCCCGCGCGCGCCGATGACGCGGACTTCGTCGGTCCGGGCATCGCCATGCATGGCGACGTCAAATACAAGCCGGGCTTCATCCATTTCGACTATACCGACCCGGCGGCGCCCAAGGGAGGCGAGGTGCGCGAGGCCGCGATCGGCACCTACGACAGCCTCAATCCCTTCATCCTCAAGGGGGTCACGGCCGCGGGCATGGGCCTCACCTTCGAAACCCTCATGGCCTCGAGCGAGGACGAGGCCTTCAGCGAGTACGGCCTCGTCGCCGAGACGATCGAGGTGCCCAAGGACCGCTCCTGGGCCATTTTCACGCTCCGGCCCGAGGCGCGCTTCCAGGACGGCAGCCCGATCACCGCGGACGACGTGATCTGGAGCTTCGACACGCTCAAGGCCAAGGGCCATCCCTTCTATGCCGCCTACTACCACAGCGTCGCGAAGGCGGAGAAGCTGGGCGAGCGCAAGGTCAAATTCAGCTTTGCACCCGGCGACAACCGCGAGCTGCCGCTCATCCTCGGCCAGCTCCCGGTGCTCTCGAAGAAATATTACGAGAGCCACGACTTCGAGAAGACGACCTTGGAAGCGCCCCTCGGCAGCGGCCCCTACAAGGTGGCGGCGACCGATCCGGGCCGCTCGATCACGCTCGAGCGGGTGAAGGACTATTGGGGCAAGGACCTGCCGGTCAACAAGGGGCGCTACAACTTCGACCGCATCCGCATCGACTATTACCGCGACGAGAACGTCTCGCTCGAGGCGTTCAAGGCCGGTAGTTACGACTTCCGCCAGGAGAACTCGTCGAAATTCTGGGCGACCGGCTACGACGCGCCCGCCGTGCGCGACGGCCGCATCAAGAAGGAGGAGATCCCGAACGAGGAGCCGCAGGGCATGCAGGGCTACGTCTACAACATCCGCCGCGACATGTTCAAAGATGCGCGGGTGCGCTCGGCCCTCGCCTACGCCTTCGATTTCGAGTGGAGCAACAAGACGCTTTTCTATGGGCAGTACACGCGCACGGAGAGCTACTTCTCCAACTCGGAGCTCGCCTCCCACGGCCTGCCGAGTGCCGACGAGCTCAAGATTCTCGACCCGCTCAAGGGGCAGATTCCCGAGGAGGTCTTCACCAAGCAGTATGAGGCGCCCAAGACCGACGGCTCGGGCAACATCCGGCCCAACCTCGCGATTGCCTTCAAGCTCCTAGCTTCGGCCGGCTGGACGGTCAAGGGCGGCAAGATGGTCGATGCCAAGGGAGCGCCTCTCGCCTTCGAGGTCCTGCTCGACGAGCCGGCCTTCGAGCGCATCACCGAGCCTTTCGTACAGAACCTCAACCGCCTCGGCGTCGACGCGCATATTCGCACGGTCGACACCGCGCAGTACAAGAACCGCCTCGACAACTTCGATTTCGACATGATCGTGGGGACCTTCGGGGAGTCGCTCTCGCCGGGGAACGAGCAGCGCGACTTCTGGGGCTCGGAGAGTGCCGATATCCCCGGCGGCCGCAACCTCATCGGCATCAAGGACAAGGCGATCGACCGCCTGATCGACCTCGTGATCTCGGCACCCGACCGCAACGCGCTCGTGACGCGCACGCATGCGCTCGACCGCGTGCTGCTGTGGCACCACTACGTCATCCCCCATTGGCACATCACCTACTTCCGCGCGGCCTTTTGGGACAAGTTCGGGCGGCCCAAGATCTCGCCCAAATATGCGCTCGGCTTCATCGACGATTGGTGGGTCGATCCGGCCAAGGCGGCGGCGCTCAAGACGAAGTAGGACGGCATTTGATCGTGCGGCACCCAATCCCTCACCCTCCCGTTGCTGCGCAACGGGTCCCTCCCTCTCCCGCAAGCGGGAGAGGGGCTGCTTTTCTCCCTCGCCCGCTTGCGGGAGAGGGAAGGGGCCCATCCCGAAGGGATGGGAAGGGTGAGGGACCGGCACCGGCGTAGCGAAGCCACGCGATGCTCGCCTACATCATCCGACGCCTGCTCCTCATCATCCCGACGCTGCTCGGGATCATGGTGGTCAATTTCGTGATCATCCAGGCGGCCCCCGGCGGTCCTGTCGAGCAGGCCATCGCCCAGATCCAGGGCACGGCGGTGAGTGCGGTCGCGCGCATCTCGGGGCCGGGCGGGGAAACCGCGGCCGCGCAGGCCCCGGCAGCGGGAGCGGCAGCCAGCAAGTATCGCGGCGCGCGCGGGCTCGATCCGGCCCTCGTCAAGCGCCTCGAGCATCAGTTCGGCTTCGATCAGCCGATGTGGAAGCGCTTCCTCCTCATGATGGGCGATTATGTCCGCTTCGACTTCGGCCAGAGCTTCTTCCGCGACCAGAGCGTGGTGAGCCTGGTGCTCGACAAGATGCCCGTCTCGATCTCGCTCGGCCTGTGGACCACGCTTCTCGTCTATCTCATCTCGATTCCGCTCGGCATCGCGAAGGCGGTGCGCGACGGCTCGCGTTTCGACGTGTGGACGAGTGCCGTCATCGTGGTGAGCTACTCGATCCCGAGCTTCCTCTTCGCCATCCTTCTCATCGTGCTCTTCGCGGGCGGCAGCTACTTCCAGTGGTTCCCCTTGCGCGGCCTCGTATCCGAGAACTGGCACCAGCTCGATCTCTTGCACAAGCTCACCGACTATCTCTGGCACATGGTGCTGCCCATCCTCGCCCTCGTGATGGGCGGCTTCGCCTCGCTGACCATGCTGACCAAGAACTCCTTCCTGGCGGAGATCGGCAAGCAATACGTGCTCACCGCGCGCGCCAAGGGCCTCTCGGAGCGGCGCGTGCTCTACAACCACGTCTTCCGCAACGGCATGCTGATCGTGATCTCGGGCTTTCCCGGCGCCTTCATCGGCATCCTCTTCACCGGCGCCTTGCTCATCGAGGTGATCTTCTCCCTCGACGGGCTCGGCCTCTTGGGCTTCCAGGCGACCATCAACCGCGACTATCCGGTGATCTTCGGCACGCTCTTCTTCTTCACCCTCCTCGGCCTCGTCACCAACCTCGTCGGCGACCTCACTTACGTGCTGGTCGACCCCCGCATCGATTTCGAGGCGCGGGAGACCTGAGATGGCGGAGACCTCCAGGCTCCTCGGCATCCCCCTGCGGCTCTCGCCGATCAACGCGCGGCGGCTTGCCAACTTCCGCGCGAACGCGCGCGGCTTCTGGTCGTTCTGGCTCTTCCTCGTCCTCTTCGTGCTCAGCCTCTTCGCCGAATTCATCGCCAATGATCGGCCCCTCCTCGTCTCCTATGACGGCCATCTCTATGCGCCCGTGCTCCACGACTATGCGGAGACGACCTTCGGCGGCAGCTTCCCGACCGAGGCGGACTACCGCGACCCCGCGGTCGAGAAGCTCATCCGCGCGAAGGGCTGGATGCTCTGGCCGCTCATCCCCTACAGCTACTCGACGGTGGTCTACGATCTGCCGGGGCCCGCACCCTCCCCGCCGACGGCTAAGGACTGGCTCGGCACCGATGACCAGGCGCGCGACGTGGTCGGCCGCCTGATCTACGGCTTCCGCATCTCGGTGCTGTTCGGCCTGGTGCTCACCGTGCTGAGCTCGGTCGTCGGCGTGCTCGCCGGCCTGGTGCAAGGCTACTTCGGCGGCAAGGTCGACCTCTTCGGCCAGCGCTTCATCGAGATCTGGTCGGGCCTGCCGGTGCTCTTCCTCCTCATCATCCTCTCGAGTCTCGTCGAGCCCAACTTCTGGTGGCTCCTCGGCATCATGCTGCTCTTCAGCTGGACCTCGCTCGTCGGCGTGGTGCGCGCCGAGACGCTGCGCGCGCGCAACTTCGTCTATGTGCGCGCGGCGCGCGCCATGGGGGCGACGAACTGGACCATCATGACGCGGCACGTCATGCCGAACGCCATGGTCTCCACGCTCACCTTCATGCCCTTCATCCTGAACGGCTCGATCGCCACCCTCACCTCGCTCGACTTCCTCGGCTTCGGCCTGCCGCCGGGCTCGCCCTCTCTCGGCGAGCTCCTGGCGCAAGGCAAGAACAACCTCCAGGCGCCGTGGCTCGGCCTGACCGGCTTCTTCGTCCTCGGCACCATGCTGAGCCTGCTCATCTTCGCGGGCGAGGCGGTGCGCGACGCGCTCGATCCGCGCAAGGTGTTCGGCGAAGGCCGGCCCGCCGAGGTGGCCGAGGTCAAGGGGGCTGCAGCCCTTCGCGAGGTGGGGAAAGGCGGGCTCCTTCAGGTCGACGACCTCTCGGTCGGCTTCGCCATGCCGGGCGGGGACGTGGAGGCGGTACGCCACGTCTCCTTCTCGCTCGACGCGGGCGAGACGCTCGCGATCGTGGGCGAGTCCGGCTCCGGCAAATCGGTCACCGCCCTTTCGCTTCTCCAGCTCCTGCCCTATCCGAAGGCGCGCCACCCCTCCGGCAGCATCCGCTTCAAGGGCGAGGAGCTCCTCGGCGCCACGGGTGCTGTGATGAGCCGCATCCGCGGCAATCGCATCGCCATGATCTTCCAGGAGCCGATGACGGCGTTGAACCCGCTGCACAGGGTCGAGCGCCAGGTCGCCGAGGTGCTGACGCTGCACAAAGGCCTGCCGCCCGACGCGGCGCGCCGGCGCGTGCTCGAGCTCCTCGAGCTCGTCGGCATCCGCGACGCGGCGGCGCGGCTCGGCGCCTTTCCCCACGAGCTCTCGGGCGGCCAGCGCCAGCGCGTCATGATCGCGATGGCGCTCGCGAATGAGCCGGACATCCTGATCGCGGACGAGCCCACGACGGCGCTCGACGTCACCATCCAGGCGCAGATCCTCGCCCTCCTCAAGCGCCTGCAGAAGCAGATGGGGATGGCGATCATCCTCATCACCCACGATCTCACCATCGTG
>DATNIJ010000121.1:0-8879 GCA_035604475.1 Alphaproteobacteria bacterium | reverse complement strand
CGTCGATGCCGGCGGGCGTGCCGGCGAAATCGAGCGCCGGCAAGGTCAGCGCCTCGTTACGTCCAAGCGTGATGTGCCCCATCGCGAGCGTGTTGGCGGCCGCATCGGCGGGAGCGCCGCCGACGAACTTGACGATCGCCGGTGCCGCCGCCATGGCGAAGCCGCCCAGCCCCGCGGTCTCGGTGATGGCGCTGTCGCCCAAGTCGGGGGCCGCGTCCGCGATGCCGTAGCCCGGAAAAAAGAGGCCGTCGATGAGCGGTGCTGGGGCGGTGAACCAGCGGTTCCCGAAGGCGCTCAGCTGGATGCCGAACTCTACCCCGTTCCGCGCCATCGCCGTCACCATGCTGCTCGCGGCAAAGTCCCGCGCCGCATCGAGCATCGCCTTGCATGCGGCCATCGAGAGGTTGAGGAAGAAATGATCGTTGCCGGCCATGAAGGTGACCGCCTCCTCGACCGCGCGTCGACTTGTCTTGGAACGCAGCATCGCCGGCACGAGCCGCTTGAGCAAAAGCGAGCTGGCGGCCGCGTTGCGGTTATGGACCTCATCGCCCATGTGGAGCGCCTGCGCCATGAGCGGCTTGAGCTCGACGGGGCCGAGCATGGCGAGGCCGGCCGCGAGTGCGGGGCGCAGCGTCTTCGCCATCCAGCGCAAGCGCTCGATCACCTCCGCGCCGTTGGCGCCGAAGCGAAGCGCCTTGCCGAGACCCTCGTTCAAGTTGCTGAAGGCAAGCCCGCCGCCGTTGAGTTCACGCACCGCCCAGACCGGCATGGAGGGGCTGATCACGCCGGCCATGGGACCGACGGCACCGTAATCGTGGCAGGGGGCAAAGGCGATCTTCCCGCTCGCCGCGAGCCGGGCCGCCCTATCGGCATCCTCGGCCCAGCCCTCGAAGAGGACCGCGCCGACGATAGCACCCTGCATGGGCCCGCACATGCGCGCCCATTCGATCGGTGGTCCGGCGTGGAGGATCGTCCGCCGTCCCATGCGGGGGAGGAGCGCGCGCGCCGGCCCGATGCCCTCCAACGCCGGCTGGGCCTCGAGATAGGCGGCATATGCCAGGCGGTTGGCGGCCTCGATGCGAGGATGGTTGACGAGACGCGCGAGAGCGAGGCCCACGGCGCGGTCCCCGCCCGCGGGCGGCGCCCAGGCGACCTCCGCGATTTCCCCGCCTGCGGCCGCGATCGCTTGCGCAAACGAGCTCAAGCCGACATTGATGACGCACAGCCTGTCGCCCAAGAGGCTCATGGCAGCGATCTCCTGCCGCCGAGGGCGGCGGCTTCCAAAGCGCGCGCCTCGCCGGCGATGCGCGCCGCGAGGCGCACAGCACCGGCGTTGCTGTTGCTCAGTCGCATGCCGGCGTTGCTGAGCGCCTCCTCCTGGCGCGCGAGGCCTTGCGGGTCGCCCGCCGTACCACAGACGAAGCCGACAACCGCGAGCGCGCGCCCGCCCTTCGCCGCTTGGGCCAGCGCCTCGCGCACGACGGGTGCGATCTCGCCGGCCGGATCGGGATGGGAGCCATAGCCGAGCACGACATCGAGGAGGATGACCGCGACCTCGGGATCGGCGGCCTCCTTGAGCAGGCGCTCGTTGCGCAAACGGTGATCGATCATCGGATGCGGCCGGCCGCGCGTGAAGAGGTCGTCGCCGAGATCGATCAGCGTGTGCGCACGGCTGTGCCAGACATCCTCGAGCGCTCTCGCCGAGCCGACGGGCGTATTCGAGTATACCGGCGCCAGCACCTCGCCGAGCAGGAGCGACGCCTCGTAGCAGAAGGTGCCGCCGCTGTAGAGGCCGCGGATAAAGCGTTGCGACTGCGCAAGCTGCGGCAGCGGGGCGCTCTCGGCAGCGGCCCAGGGAGCATTGTCCGCCGCCGCGCCATTCGCGAGCGCCACCGCGGCGCGTGCGGCATCCTCGAGCGTCTTGGCGGCCGTGAGGTTGCCGCCCGCAAGCGCTGCCGGATCGGCGCCGAGGAAATTGACGACCACGGGCTTGCCCGCGCGCCGGGCGAGCGCAAGGACCCGCTCGGCGACCGCCTCAGCCGGCGGCTTCGAGATGAGAACGATCACGCGCGTCGCCGGATCGGCGGCCAACGCGTCTATGCCGTGTTGCATGGTGATGCCGCCGACCGCGGCGTGGAGATCGTGGCCGCCCGTCCCGATCGCCTGCGAGACGCCCTTGCCCAGCCGGTCGATCAGGCAAGTCACCTGCTGGAGCCCCGTGCCCGAGGCAGCCACAATGCCGATATCGCCCCGACGCACGACGTTGGCGAAGCCGAGCGGGGTGCCGCTTATGATCGCCGTGCCGCAATCGGGTCCCATCACGAGGAGACCCTGCACCTGCGCATAGCGCTTCAAGAAGGCCTCGTCCGCAAGCGCCACATTGTCGCTGAAAAGCATGACATTGAGGCCGAGGCGAAGCGCCTTGAGCGCCTCCGCGACGGCGTATTCGCCGGGGGTCGAGATGAGCGCCAGATTGGCGGCGGGGAACGCCCGAAGCGCCATCTCGATGCTGCGCGGCGGCTCGCCGCGTTCGCCGGTCCCGCCTGGTGCCGGGACGGCACTTTCGCGCAGCAGCGCCTCCGCCTCTGCCAGTGCTGCCGCGAGCGCCTCCTCGCTCTCGCCGGCGAGCGCCAGAAAGAGATCGTTCGGCCCTGCGCTCGCAGCACCTCCGAGCAGCCCCGCCTCGCTGAGGAGGGCAAGATTGTTCGCGGAAGCCATGACGGCCGAGGCCTGGGCGACGCCCGGTAGCTTCGCGAGGCGCGCCGAGAGCTGCATGAGCGACACGGAATCGCGGTAGAAGTTCCTTATCACCTTGGTGAGGTTCGCCATGCGACCCGCCTGCCCCCTCGCCGCGCGCTCCCTCATCCCGGGGAGCGCCCGAAGGGCGCGTCTCGATGGACGAGGCTAATCCGAGCCGCTCCTCCTGCCTCCGAGCGCCTTGTCCGAGGCAGCCGCGATCAGCTATCCTAATTCTAACGAATCCAAATGGGCCTTGTCCCGCTGTCCTTCGGCAGAGCCTGCCTGCCGTCGGAGCTCGGAGGGAAGGCTTGGGATGAGGCGGGAGACGTGGTGCTGGAAGCGAGCGATAGTCTCGACCTGGCCACGCTCGGCGCGCGCTTGCAGGCAGGCAGGCTGACGCCGGTCGAGCTCGTGGAGGGTATCCTTGCGCGGATCGCGGCGCGCGGGGACGACAAGGTCTGGATCCACCTCCTCCCGCGCGAGGAGCTTCTCGCCCGCGCCCGCACCCTCGCGAAGGAAGGCCCCTGCGGCCGCCCGCTCTACGGCGTTCCCTTCGCGATCAAGGACAACATCGATCTCAACGGGCATCCCACCACCGCGGCCTGCCCGGACTTCGCCTATCGCCCGCGGGAGAGCGCCCAGGTGGTCGAGCGGCTTACCGCGGCCGGCGCCGTCCTCATCGGCAAATGCAATCTCGACCAGTTCGCGACCGGCCTCAACGGCACGCGCTCGCCTTACGGCGCGCCGGCGAGCGTATTCAACCCCGAGTACATCGCGGGCGGCTCGAGCTCGGGCTCGGCCGTCGCGGTCGCGGCGGGCCTCGTCAGCTTCTCGCTCGGCACCGACACCGCCGGCTCCGGACGCATTCCGGCCGCCTTCAACAACATCGTGGGACTGAAGCCGACCCGCGGCCTCCTAAGCATGCGCGGCGTGGTTCCCGCATGCCGCTCGCTCGACTGCGTCTCGATCATGGCACTCACCTGCGAGGACGCGCGCGCTGTGCTCGACGCGGCCAAGGGCTTCGATGCGGCGGACCCTTTCTCGCGCGAGGAGGACTTAGCCGCGGGAGCGGCCATGCCGCGCGCGGTTCGCGGCTGCCGCTTCGGCGTGCCGAATCCCGAAGAGCTCGAGTTCTTCGACAACGTGGAGGGTGCCGCGCGTTTTGCCGACATCCTTCGCCTGATCGAGCGCCTGGGCGGCATCCTCGTCGAGATCGATTTCGCGCCCTTTCTCGAGACGGCGCGTCTTCTCTACGGGGGGCCCTGGATCGCCGAGCGCTACGCCGCTATCCGCGACTTCATCGAGCGGCAGCCCGCCTCGCTCCACCCGGTGACGCGACAGATCATCGCGGCAGGCGCCAAGCCGCTCGCGGCCGACGCCTTCGTCGCCTATTACCGCTTGAAGGAGCTGAAGCGCATCATCGGCCCGACATGGCAGCGCATCGACGCACTGCTGACGCCGACCGCCGGCCGCATGTACAAGATCGCGCAAGTGCTCGCCGACCCCTTCAAGCTCAGCAACGATCTCGGCTACTACACCAACTTCATGAACCTGCTCGACCTCTCGGCCGTCGCGGTGCCGGCCGGCTTCGAGGCGAGCGGGCTCCCTTTCGGCGTGACGCTCGCCGCACCCGCCTGGCGCGACATTGCGCTGCTCGCGATCGGCGACGCGCTGCATCGGGCGCAAACGCTTCGACTCGGCGGGACGCGGCACGCGCTGCCGCCAAGCAGCACAGGTGCCGCGGCCGGAAGCGGCAGGCTGCGCGATGGGGTGATGCGCCTCGCGGTGTGCGGGGCCCATATGTCGGGACTGCCGCTCAACCATCAGCTGGCGGAGCGCGGCGCTCGCCTCTTGCGCCGTTGTCGCACGGCGGCACGCTACCGCCTTTATGCGCTCTCCGGCGGCCCGCCCGCGCGGCCCGGCCTCGTCCGTTGCGAGGGCGGCCGCGCGATCGAAGTCGAGGTCTGGGAGGTGCCGAGCGCTTCCCTCGGCGCCGTCGTCGCCGACATCCCGCCCCCGCTCGGCATCGGCACGCTCGAGCTCGAGGACGGCGAGCGGGTCAAGGGCTTCCTCTGCGAGGCTTATGCCGTGGAGGGAGCCGAGGACATCACCGAGCTGGCAAGCTGGCGGCGCTACCTCATGGTGCTGAGCCGGCAACAATGAAACCTCGGGAGGCCGCACTCGCACAGGGGAGATGAGCATGACAACGGTCAAAGCCGAGCCCTACGCCTTCACGCTCGCGCCCGAGAGTACAGCACTCCTCATTATCGACATGCAGCGCGATTTCGTGGATCCCGGCGGCTTCGGCGAGGCGCTCGGCAATGACGTGTCGCTGCTGCGCAAGGCGATCCCGGCCACGAAGCGCGTGCTGCAGGCGGCGCGCAAGGCCGGGCTCCTCGTCATCCACACGCGCGAGGGCCATCGCCCCGACCTCTCCGACTTGCCGCCTGCGAAGAAGGCACGGGGCAGGCTCAAATGCGGTATCGGCGACAAGGGCCCGATGGGCCGCATCCTGGTGCGCGGCGAGTACGGGCACGACATCATCGACGAGCTCAAGCCCAAGGCGGGGGAGCCCGTCGTCGATAAGCCCGGCAAGGGCGCCTTCTATGCGACCGATCTCGATGCCATGCTCAAGAGCCGCGGCATCAAGCAGCTCGTCGTCTGCGGCGTCACCACCGAGGTGTGCGTCAACACCACCGTGCGCGAGGCGAACGATCGCGGCTACGACTGTCTCGTGCTCGAGGACTGCGTGGCCTCCTATTTTCCCGAGTTCCAGGAATATGCACTCAAGATGATCAAGGCCCAAGGCGGCATCTTCGGCTGGGTCGGCCGCTCCGAGAGCCTGCTGCAGGCACTCGCGAGAGGCGAGACGAAGCCGCAGAGGAAGAGGAGGGAGAAGAAGACGGCGAAGAAGAGGGGGGAGCCCGCAAGCGCAAGTGCGTAGGAAGGCCAATGGAGCAACTCACGACAGGGGGACAGCAATGACGGCACAACAGAGTACGGCGGTCCCGGTGCGCTGGTGGGTACCGGGAGATTGGAATGCGTTCTTCGGCCTCTTCACCAACGTGGCGCTCAACGTCATCGTGCTTACCGGGCTTTGCCTGGGCGTGGTCAAGCTGCCCGACGACATCGTGTTCGGGCGCGTGCTGCCCGCGCTCGGCATCGCGTTGCCCATCGGCAATCTCTACTATGCCTATCTCGCCTATCGCCTCTCCAAGGCCGAGAACCGCGGCGATGCGGCAGCGCTGCCCTACGGGCCGAGCGTGCCGCACATGTTCATCGTCGTCTTCATCGTAATGCTGCCGATCTACCTCAAGACCAGCAACGCGCTCTTGGCTTGGCAGGCCGGGCTCGCCTGGGCCTTCATCATCGGCGTCATCGTGCTGATCGGCGCCTTCGTGGGCCCGACCGTGCGCAAATACACCCCGCGCGCGGCCATGCTCGGAACCTTGGCCGGCATCTCGATCGCCTTCATCTCGATGCGGCCCGCCTTCCAGATGTGGGAGGTGCCGTGGATCGCCTTCGTCTCGCTCGCCATCGTGTTGATCAGCTGGACCGCCAACGTGCGCCTGCCTTGGGGCATTCCGGGCGGGCTCGCCGCCATCATCGTCGGCACCGTGCTTGCCTGGGGCGCCTACGTCTTCGGCTGGAGCGGCGTCGTACAGCCGGCCGAAGTTCACGCCTCGCTCTCACACTTCGGCGTCCACCTGCCCTGGCCGAGCGGCGACGTCTTCTCCGGCCTCGTCGACGTGGCACCTCTCCTCGTCACCGCCATCCCAATTGGCATCTACAATTTCACCGAGGGCATGAACAACGTCGAAAGCGCCGCGGCGGCGGGCGACAATTACAATCTGCGCAATGTGCTGCTGGCCGACGGCATTGGTGCCATCGCGGGCTCGCTCCTCGGCAGCCCCTTCCCGCCCGCGGTCTACATCGGCCATCCGGGATGGAAGGCGGTCGGCGGCCGCATCGGCTACTCGTTCGCGACCGGCATTATTATCGCGCTCGTGTGCTTCCTCGGCATAGCAGCACTCCTGCGCGCGGTCGTTCCGCTTGTCGCCATCCTGCCGATCCTCCTCTACATCGGCCTCGTGATCGGCGCCCAGGCATTCCAAGCGAGCCCGGCGAAACACGCGCCGGCGGTGATTCTCGCCATCATCCCGAGCATTGCCGAATGGGGCCAGCTCCAGATCGACAGCGCCCTCAATGCCGCCGGCACCTCGGCCGACAAGATCGGCGCCGCCAAGTTGTCGGGCTCGGGCGTCATCTATCACGGCATGGAGCTCCTGGGCGGAGGGGCCGTGCTTGCCGGCCTCGTGCTGGGTGCAATCGCCGCCTTCATCATCGACCGCGAGTTCACCAAGGCGACGATCTATGCCTTTGCCGGCGCCGTGCTCTCCTATTTCGGCTTCATCCACGGCCTGCAGCTCGCGGTCGGCGCCTCGCCGGAGGTGGCGCTCGGCTACCTGCTGCTCGGCCTCATCTGCTACGGCCTCGGCATGCGCGAGGCGAAGACTACGTAGCAGGCTCTGCGATGCTGCCCTCCCCGCACACGTTGTCGGGGAGGGAGCGAGCTCTACGGGCAGGCGCGCGCCGTCAGCGGTTGGCGTCGCTCCAATCGTTGACGAAGTTCTTGACGGCGCGCTCGGCCGCGTCCTTGACTTGCGCCGCGAACGAGCCGGCGTCGCCCTTGAGGTAATAGTACTTGTCCCAAATCTCGGCGTTGCCGTTGAAAGGCACGCCCGAATGCGCGATTCGCGCCCCTCTCAGCGGAGCGCTTAGCCCGACATGGACGAAGGCCGTGCAGGCGTCCTCCGTCTTCGCCGGATAGATCGTCATGTGAAAGAGCGGGATCGCATAGCTGCGGTCATGCGCGCGCTGCTGCACCTCTCTTTTTCTCAGCCATGCCTGCCATTCCCCCTCTGCGGCGGAAAGGGGTGGGGGCGGCGCTTGCGCTTGGCTCGCGGCCTCCTTCTTGAGCCGCGCGCGCTCTGCTGCGAGTTCGTACCAGCGTAAGGGCGACTGGGTGCCGTAGAATTTGATCGTCGACATCACGTCCTTGAGGTCGACCGCGCAGTCCTTCGCCCGATTGTCGCTCACCTCCGCGACGTAGGCGACGGCCTCGATCTTCGCGAGAAGCGATCCGCTTTCCGCCCACGCCGCGACCGGGTCGAGCAAGAGCGCCAATGCCACTGCCAGAGTCAATCGGCGCATGTGCGTTTCCCAACCAGCGAGGCCATGCTCCTCCCACCCCTCAATCTAGGCCCTTTTTCGCGCGAGCTCGGCCTGGTGGCGGGCCACGAACTCCGCGAGGCTCGCGACCTCGAAATCGGGGCGCATCGCCTCTTGGGCGACGCGCGGCGCCGGGGTGGCGCCCCAGCCTTGCCGGCCCTTGCGGCGATTGATCCACATCGTAGCCAGGCCGAGGGACTTGGCGGGTACGATGTCGTGGAAAATGCTCTGCGCCGTGTGCAGCACCGCGCCCTTCTCCACGCCGAGCGCCTGCTTGATGTCGGCCAGCGCATACTCGAAGTTGCGCAAATCCGGCTTATACGAGCCCACGTCCTCGGCGGTGATGACGCGATCGAAGGCGACGCCCAGCTTCTCGCAGCTTTTCGCGAACGAGGCGCGGTCCACGTTCGAGATGATTACGAGCTTGTAGTGGCGCTTCAAATACTGGAGCGAGGTAGGGCTGTCCGCAAACGCGGGCCAGCGCCCGACCGAGCCGCCGAATGCCGCCGCTTCCCCGGCGCCGAGCGTCACCGACCAGCGCCCGGCGAGCCGCCGCAGGACGTCGGCGAGAAGCTCGCGGTAAGGCTTGCCGGGCGTCTCCGCCTCGCAGCCCGCCTCGCTCTCGCCAAAGGCCGCGAGCAAGGCATCGTCGGCAACCTCGATGCCGTGCCGCTCCGCCCACGGCTTGAGCTCGGCGAGGATGCCGCGCTCCCAATCGATCAGCGTGCCGTAGCAATCGAAAGTGAGCGTGGTGAAATCGGTGAGATGTGGCATCTTGCCTCGCTCCTCGTCGCCGGCTGCACCCTTGGCAACAACGCGCTGGCGCCCGGAAGGCCGGCGAAGACGGTCCTCCGTTGCCATGCCCGACATTGTCCCTCCCCTCCCGGGAAGAGGCAAGGGAAGGCGAG
>DATNIJ010000120.1:0-11882 GCA_035604475.1 Alphaproteobacteria bacterium | reverse complement strand
CCATCGCCCACCTCAATGATAGTCCTCGATCGTCTACGCCTTCGGCGCCGGGTAGCTCACCGCCATGCCCGCCCGCACGTCCTGCTGGATGCCGTACTGCGGGAAGGGGTAGCGGAAGCCGTTCTTCGCCAGCGCCTCCATACCCGCGATCGCCTTGGCGAGCTGGTCGGGCGGGAGCGCCATCAGCATCTCGTCGTCGAGCACGCCCCCGTAGCGGCGCTCGGCGAAGCAGGGGATCGAGAGGCTCGGCTGCCGCGTCGTCAAGGCGCGGCCCCACGAGTCGGCGCACGCCGACTCCCCGACGATGCTCCAGTCGAAGCGCTTGTAGCCCGCCCATTGCAGGCCGTTGATGAAATAGATCATCGCACCCGGGGTCGCGTAGAAGAGGGCGATGTCGGGCGGATCGAGCCGCCCGCTCGCGAGCGGGGCGACCGCGAGCGCCTCGTAGCCGCCGTCGGGAACGCAGTTCATCGCCGCCTGGTGTGCCTGCGCATCCTCGGGCGAGCTGTACCAGACGCCGACCATGTGCTGCCCCGAGCGCCATGCGTCGTCCTTCGCCAGGCCGAGCCCGACGACGGCGCGGCATTGCGCGCCGACGAGGTCCTCGGCGGTGATGCCGACCGTCCAGCCGAGACGTGCTGCCTGCGCCACCACCTGATCGAGCGTGTGCACCGATTTCGGCCGGCGGATCTTGGAGATCGCCTCCATCTCGCTCTTGTGCTCGAAAAGCTTCATGGCGAAGGGGATCGCGCGCAGCTTCAACAGCCGCTCGAGGTCAAGAACGAGCTTTGGCCAGTCGTGAGTCATCGTCGGTATCCTCAGTGAGGCGTCTCGGGTTGGCGATCTTAGGCGCTTTTGCCGGGCCTGTCTTGCGGGCCGAGTGATTGGTAGTGGGCCAGTTTGGCGCATTCCTCATCCTTCGAGACGCGTCGCCAGCGCGACGCTCCTCAGGATGAGGATACCTTGGTTAGGGTTTCACCTCATCCTGCGGAGGGCCGAAGGCCCGTCTCGAAGGATGGGGTGAAACTGACCCATTACCGAGTGCTTCTTTCGCTTTACCTGCCGAGCACGCGCCAGCCGATGTCGCGGCGGCAGAAGCCCTCCGGCCAACGGATGAGGTCGACCGCGCGGTAGGCGCGCGCTTGCGCCTGCGCGAGGGTCGAGCCGCGCGCGGTGACGCCGAGCACGCGGCCGCCGACCGCGATGAGCTTGCCCTCCGCGCGCGCGGTGCCGGCGTGGAAGATCGCCACCCCCTCGACCGCTCTGGCCGCCTCGAGGTTGCGGATCTCGCTGCCCTTGACGTAAGCGCCGGGATAGCCCTTGGCGGCCATGACGACGCAGAGCGAGGGCTCGGCGTGCCAGCGCAAGTCGAAGAACTTGAGCTCGCCGTCGCGCGCGGCGACGAGTGCCGGGAGCAGATCCGACTTGAGGCGCACGATGAGGGCCTGGCATTCGGGATCGCCGAAGCGCACGTTGAACTCGAGGAGCTTGGGGCCCTCTTGGCCGATCATGAGGCCGGCGTAAAGGATGCCCTTGAAGGGTCGGCCCTCCTTCGCCATGGCGGCGACGGCCGGGGCGAGGATGCTCTCCTCGATTTTTTTCTGGACGAGAGGGGTGACGATGGGGGCGGGCGAATAGGCGCCCATGCCGCCGGTATTCGGCCCGCGGTCCCCGTCATAGGCGGCCTTGTGATCCTGTGCCGAGGGAAGCGTGAGAAAATGCGCGCCGTCGACGAGTGCGAGCACGCTCGCCTCCTCGCCTTCGAGGAATTCCTCGATGACGAGCTCGCGGCCGGCACGGCCGAACTGCCCGGCCACAAGTGCCGCATCGATCGCGGCCTCGGCCTCTTGGAGGCTGCGCGCGACCGTGACCCCCTTGCCGGCCGCGAGCCCGTCCGCCTTGACCACGATGGGAGCCCCGCGCGCGCGCACGAAGGCCTTGGCCTCGGCGGGGTCCGAGAAGCGTCCGTAGGCCGCACTCGGGATGCCGTATGTGGCGGCGAGGTCCTTCATGAAGCCTTTCGAGCCCTCGAGTGCTGCTGCTTTGGCACTCGGCCCGAAGGCCTTGATTCCCACCGCCTCGAGCCGGTCGACGAGGCCGAGCACCAAGGGCCCTTCGGGGCCGATCACGACGAAGTCGATCGCCTGCGCTTCAGCGAAGGCAACCAGGCGGTCGAGCTCCTCGGCAGCGATCGGCACGCATTCGCCCACCTCGGCGATGCCGGCATTCCCCGGCGCGCAAAAGATCTTGTCCGCGAGCGGGGAGGCCGCGAGCGCCCACACGAGCGCGTGCTCCCGCCCGCCTCCTCCCACCACGAGTATGCGCATTGCCTCCGGCCTCGCTTGCTCCCGGCTCTTCTCTTTGCCTTGCGAACGGCCCCTCGGCAAGCCTCTTGCGCGGCTTTCATAGCACCTTGCCCGAGGGGTACTCTGCTTGCGTCGCTCTCGTGACGCCGCCTGTACTCGTGTAACATGGCACGAGTGCGATGACCGAAAATCTCCTCGCCGCCCCGGGCGTGCCGAACCTCCCCGAGTTCTCCGTGAGCGAGCTCTCGGGCCTCTTGAAGCGCACGCTCGAGGAGCGCTTCGACCATGTGCGCGTGCGCGGCGAGATCTCCGGCTTCAAGCGCCACAGCTCCGGCCACCTCTACCTCTCGCTCAAGGACGCGGACGCCGTGCTCGATGCCGTCGTCTGGCGCGGCACGGCGGGCCGCCTCGGCCTCAAGTGCGAGGACGGCATGGAGGTGATCGCGACGGGGCGCATCACCACCTATCCGGGCCGCTCCAAATACCAGCTCGTCATCGAGGCGATGGAGCTCGCCGGCGAGGGCGCCTTGCTCAAGCTCCTCGAGGAGCGCCGCAAGAAGCTCGCGGCCGAGGGCCTCTTCGATGCCGCGCGGAAGCGGCCGCTGCCCTATCTCCCCGAGGTCATCGGCGTCATCACCTCGCCGACGGGTGCCGTCATCCGCGACATCCTCCATCGCCTGGCCGACCGCTTCCCGCGCCGGGTCATCCTCTGGCCGGTCGCGGTGCAGGGAACCGGGGCTGCCGAGCAGATCGCCGCCGCCATCGCCGGCTTCAACCGCCTGGCCGCCGGCGGACCGATCCCGCGTCCCGACCTTCTCATCGTGGCGCGCGGCGGAGGCAGCCTCGAGGACCTCTGGGCCTTCAACGAGGAGATCGTGGTGCGCGCCGCGGCAGCGAGCGAGATCCCGCTCATCTCCGCCGTCGGACACGAGACCGACACCACGCTGATCGACTTCGCCTCGGACAAGCGCGCGCCCACACCCTCTGCCGCCGCCGAGATGGCGGTGCCGGTGCGCGCCGAGCTTCTCGGCCAGGTGATGGAGCATGGCCAGCGGCTCTTCCGCGGGCTCGAGCGCATGATGGCCGAAGCGCGCACGCGGCTCGAAGGCCTCGCGCGCGGCCTCCCCGACCCGCTGCACCTCTTGGAGCAGGCGACCCAGCGGCTCGACGACTGGTCCGAGCGGCTCGCGAATGCCGTGCTCAACTTCGTGACGCGGTGCGAGGAGCGGCTCGGCCGCGTGCCCGCGCCACAGAAGGCGCTCGCGCATCTCCTCCGCACGCGCGAGCACGAGCTCGTCGCCACCGCGGCCCGCCTCAGGAAGGAGCCGTTCCTGGTAGCACTCGAGCGGGACGCGCTCGAGGTGCGGCGCTTGGGCGAGCGCTTGCGGCCGGCTGCCCTCCGCCTTGCCGAGCGCCTCGAGGAGCGCGCCCTCGGCTTGGGCCAGCGGCTCGAGAACCTCTCCTACAGACGCGTGCTCGCGCGCGGCTATGCGCTGGTGCGCGATGCGAAGGGTGAGGCGGTGACGCGTGCCGCCGCGACCACGCCCGGCATGGCGATCGGCATCGAGTTCCAGGACGGTGCCGTCGGCGCCACCATCGCTCAGGGCGCCGCGGCGCCGACGACGGCAGCAGCCTCGGGCGGCAAGCCCGCGCTGCCGCGCGCGCGCCGCGCCAAGCGCAAGGACGATCAGGGAACCCTCCTGTGAGACGGCTCATGATGGCTTTGTTGCTCGCCCTCGCGGCACTCCCGGCCGCGGCGGGGACGCTCAGCCTCGAGGGCAAGGCGACGCAAGGCGGCCTTCTCTTCGGCAGCGTCGAGCCGGGAGCCCGCGTGATGCTCGACGGCAAGCCGGTCGAGGTCGCCGCCGACGGCGGCTTCGTCATCGGCTTCGGCTATGAGGCGAGGCCCGAGGCCGCACTCGTCGTGCGTCATCCCGACGGCAGCGAGGAGGAGCGCACGCTTGCCGTGGCGCAACGCCGCTATGAGGTCCAGCGCATCAACGGCCTGCCCGAGGCGCTGGTGAGCCCGCCCGCCGAGCTCCTCGCGCGCATCAAGGCGGAGCAGGCCCGCATCGACAAGGCGCGCGCCAGCGACTTCCCCGAGCCGCTCTTCAGAAGCGGCTTCGTCTGGCCCGTCGAGGGCAAGATCACCGGCGTCTTCGGCAGCCGGCGCATCTTGAACGGCCAGCCGCGACAGCCCCATTTCGGCGTCGACATCGCAGGTGCCGTCGGCACGCCGGTCGCAGCCCCCGCCGATGGCATCGTGACGCTGGCCGAGCCCGATCTCTATTTGACCGGCGGCACCCTGATCATCGATCACGGCCTCGAGTTGAGCTCGACCTTCCTCCACCTCTCGGCGATCGAGGTGAAGCTGGGCGACCGCGTGCGCCAAGGCCAGGAGGTCGCGCGCATGGGAGCGAGCGGCCGGGCCACCGGAGCGCACCTCCACTGGGGCATGAATTGGCGCAGCGCGCGCCTCGACCCCGCACTGCTCGTGCCGCCGATGGCGGCCACGCTGGCGAAGCCGTAGCCGGATCTCGAGGAGAGCCCGGCTCGGCGGCTGGGGTGTCAGCGCTTTTAGGTAAAGGGTTACGCAGCTTCAATCACACGCAAGCGGCCTTGGCGGGGCTTACGCGGCGTTGGTTTGACGATAATCTCTACGTCCCGGCCGAGCGAGGTAAGCCAGCTGGCAAGCCGGTCAATGGTGACACTCTCCATACGGCCACGGAACACTTTGGAAAGCGTCGGCTGATCTGTGCCGCAGAGCCGCGCCGCCTCCTGCTGCGTCAGTTTGCGCCGCGCGATGGTGTCCTTGATGGCGATAATCAAGTTGCTTTTAGCGGTGAGCTCCGCCGCCTCGGCTGGCGTGAATGCGATATCGGCAAACACGTTGCCGCTGCTTTTCTCAAAGGGAATTTTGGCCATGGTCAGTCCTCCGTATCCAACTCCCGTGCGCGCCGTAAGCGCTGGGCGATCAAATCGGCATCCGGCTTCGGCAGGCCGATCCCGTCCAGCCTGATGTTCGCGATGCCGGAGATAGGCATAGGAGATGACGAGGCCTTGCTCCGGGTTAGGGATCGGCATGCAGCTCCGCTATTTCGGATCGAGCATGGTATCGAGATGCGTGTGCCGCGCGTCCATGCGGGACGCACCGATGGCTCTGACCCTTTCCTCAGGCAGATCGGCGGTGGCGAAGCTGCGGCGGCTTTCCGGAAAGCGCTTGAGCTCCTCATATTCGTCGGCCCCGACGAAGTAGCCGGTGATCCGGCCGTGGCTCGACACGGCGACGGCCTCGCGTTGGGCGCGCATCCGGTAGCGGCCGAAATTGCGGGTGAACTCGGAAGCCGGGACAATCTTGGGCCTATCCATGGGTCCCTCTCTTTCCCTCATTATGTACGTGATTCACGCGAATTACGTAAGTCACGGAAATTGCGCTTTTCCCTCGATGTATATACGATTTCGCTCACGCGGGCTCACGTTCCCCCAAGATCGCTGAAGTTCTTGATACGCACGTTGCGACCGGGAAAGCGCGCGGTGATCTCGAGCTCGCCGCCCATCGCCTCGATGAAGCGGCGGAGCGTGCTCACGTACATGTCCGTGCGCTTCTCGATCTTGGCGACGGCGGGCTGCTCGACGTGCAGAATCTCGCCCAAGGCTGCCTGCGAAAGCTGGCGTGCCGTGCGGAGTTGGGTCAGGTCCATTTCCTCGCGCATTTCCTCGGCCATTCGGTCGACGCGCGCACGCCGCTCCGCGGGCATCTTCGCCACCAGCTCGGAAAACTTGTGCCGGCCCGTCATATCAACCCCTCTGTCTCGAGTTCCTGGAGATACGCGTCGTAAAGGTCGTCCGCCAGCGGCACGTAATCCTCTGACGCCGTCTTCTTATATATTCCTTAGATGGAATGTCGTCAAAGATGTCCCGCTTCGCACAGAGCTTTCCAAGCCCAGTTTGAAACGAGCTCGAGCGAAGAGGGACATCCCCACAATTCTTCCGACGCGCGCAAACCTCGGGCGCGGTCCCCTCACTCCGGCCAGCGGCGGTGGAGCCAGAGCCATTGCTCGGGCCGCTCGCGGATCCAGCCCTCGATGAGCGCGTTGACGCGGGTCATGAGGTCCAGCACGTCCTTCTGGCGATCCCCGCTCCTCGCGATCTCGAGGGGGGGATAGACGGTGATGCGGTAGCGGGCCCCTCCCACGCGCTCGACCTTGGCGGGGACCACGGGGCAGGCGAACTTGAGCGCTAACTGCGCCAACGCGGGCGCGGTCATCGCCGGCCGGCCGAAGAAGGGCACGGCGATGCCGTCGTTCATCTTCTGATCGACGAGCATGGCGAGATGTCCGCCCGCGCGCATGACGGCGAGCCCGCGCCGGGCACCCTCGGCCCCTTTCGGCAGAAGCTCGCCCGCGACCGGGCTGCGGATGAGCCGCACGATGCGGTCGACGAAGGGATTGTTGGGTGCGCGGTAGAAACGCGCGAGCGGCAGGCCGCGTTGGCTGGCACCCATGGAGGCGAGCTCCCAATTGCCGAAGTGGGCCGAGAAGAAGAGGCCGGCCTTGCCGTCGTCGCGCAGCCGGTCGACGTGCTCGGCACCGATCACCTCCACGCGCGACCCGGGCTCGTAAAGGCGGAAACGGCTGAGATGGGGATACTCGCCCATGATGCGGCCGAGGTTGTCCCACATGGCGAGGAGAATGCGGCGGATCTCGGCTTCCGATTTTTCCGGAAACGCGCGCCGCAGGTTGCCGAGCGCCTGACGCGAGACGGGAAGATGCGGCCCGATCCGCCGGCAGAGCCAGCCGCCCAGGCGAGAGGCCGTATCGAGAGGTATCAGGCGGAAGAGGGCGAGGGCGAGCGTCACCTCGAACGCCTCGAGCCCGTGGCCGAGATCGAGGAGGGCCCTCCCGATGCGGGTGCGCGGCTCAGCCATGGCGGGTGACGAGCGGGCCGAGCAGGCGCTCGAGTGCGGCGGGATCCTCAAAGGCGAGGCGCACGCGCAGCGCGCGCACCATGCGCCGCGCCTCGGGCGGGAAGCGGACGAGGTCCTTCTCGGTGGTGACGGGCGCGGCTTCGAGTGCGGCCGCTTCCTCGACGAGCTGCATGATCTCGTCGGCGCCGTAGGCGTGATGGTCGGCAAAGTCTCGGCGCGCGACGAGCTGGCAGCCGAGCGCCTCGAGGGTGGCGAAGAACTTGGCGGGCCGGCCGATGCCGGCAAAGGCGAAGACACGCTTGCCCGCGAGCATCCGCTCGCTCGCCACGGCGACGAGCTGCGCTTTGAGGAGGGGAACGCGCGCCTCGAGCAGAGGGGTGAGGCGGCACTCGTCGCTGCCTATCAGGACCGCGGCCTGGACGCGGGCGAGAGCCCGCTCGAGCGTCTCGCGCAAGGGCCCGGCCGGCATCACCCGGCCGTTGCCGAAGCCATAGCCGCCGTCAACGACGAGGAGCGAGAGGTCCTTGGCGAGCGAGGGGTTCTGCAGCCCGTCGTCCATGATGACGAGCTCGGCGCCGTTGGCGAGCGCGCATTTAGCACCAGCCGGGCGGTCGCGCGCCACCCACGTGGGGGCCCGTGCTGCCAGCAGGAGCGCCTCGTCGCCCACTTCACGGAAGCCGTGCTTTGTCGGGTCGACTGAGAGGGGACCCGCGCTCATGCCGCCGTAGCCGCGAGTGAGGAAATGCGGCTTGAGGCCGCGCGCCTGGAGCCAGGCGGCAAGGGCCAAGGCCACGGGCGTCTTGCCGGCCCCGCCTGCCGTGAGGTTGCCAACGCAAAGCACCGGGCGCTCGAGCCTGACCGGATGGGCGAGGAGGCTGCGCAGCCGGCCGGCTGCGTCGTAGAGCTCGCCCAAGGGCGAGAGCCATGCGGCGACCGAGCTCTCGCGATGGTGCCAGAACTCAGGCGCGCGCAATGCCGGCCTCCCGCGGCCCTGCGAGCGGGGCGAGCTCGTCGGCGAGGGCTGCGATCACGGCATCGAGCACGCCGCGCCCGGCCTCGGCGACGCGCTTGGCGGCCGCCCCGCGGCGCGCGCGCAGGGCGTCGTCGGCGAGGAGCGCCTCCACGGCAGCCGCAAGCGAGGCCGCATCGCGTACTTCCTCGGCCGCACCGGCGGCGGCGAGCTCGGCGGCGATGGCGCGGAAATTCTCCACGTGAGGGCCGTGGAGCAGCGCGCAGCCGAAGCGGGCCGGCTCGAGCAGGTTCTGCCCGCCGTGGGGGACGAGCGAGCCGCCCATGAAGACGATCGGCGACAAGCGGAAGAAGAGTCCGAGCTCGCCCATGGTGTCGGCAAGATAGACATCGGTCCCAGCCGCGATGGCCTCCTTCTGCGAGCGCTGGGCGAGCGCAAGGCCGAGCGAGGAATAGAGGCCGCGCACGTCCTCGGCCCGCGCCGGATGGCGAGGAACGAGGATGGTGAGGAGGCCGGGATGGCGCTCCTTGAGGCGGCGCAGCGCGTCGGCCACCGCCATCTCCTCGCCCGGGTGCGTGCTCGCGGCGAGCCAGCGCGGGCGCGCACCGATCGCCGCCGCGAGAGTCGCGAGCTCGCGCGCGTCGACGGGAAGTGTTGCGGCATCGTACTTGAGCGAGCCGGTCACCACCACGTCGGCCGCCCCCAGGCTGCGGTAGCGCGCCCCATCCACCTCGCTCTGCGCGAGCACGCGGCGGAAGCGCTCGAGCAGCGGGCTGACGATGCCCGGCCAGCGCCGCCAATTGGCGAACGAGCGCTCCGACATGCGGGCGTTGACCAGCACCATGGGGATGCCCCTCGCGGCAGTCTCCAGCACGAGATTGGGCCACAGCTCCGACTCGATCCAAAGCGCCAGCGCCGGCTGCCAGTGCGCCAGGAAACGGCGCACCCAATGCCTGCGGTCGACCGGGACATATTGGTGGAAGGCGCGCTCAGGCAGGCGCTCGGCGAGAAGTGCGGCGGAGGTCACCGTGCCCGTCGTCACCACCACGCTCACCGAGGGCAGGATGGCGAGGAGCCGCTCGATGAGGGCAAGCGCCGATTGGGCCTCGCCCACGCTCGCGGCATGGACCCAGACGAGCGCGCCCGGCGGCCGCGGGAGGGAGGCGATGCCGCGCCGCTCGGCGAAGCGGGCCGCGTCCTCCTTGCCGCGCAGGCGGCGCCAGAAGAGCAAGGCCGCGACGGCCGGTGCTGCGAGCTCGGTCGCGGCACGATAGAGGAGCAGGGCCGCCATTCACGTGCCTCCGGCAAGCGCGCGCTCCGCAGCCGCCGTTGCTACCTCTGCCGCCGGCTCGATGGGTGCGGTTCCGCACAGGAGGTCCGCCTCGCGCGTGAGCGCATTGAGACGCTCCTCGACCGTCGACCGCGTCCGCTCGAGGGCAGCCTCGTCGCCGTCCGCCGCCACGGCGATCGGCTCGCCCCAGAGGAACACGCCGCGGCTGAAAGGCAGCGCGAGCACGAAGCGGTCCCAGCTCCCGAGCACGCGGCGGCGTGCGATGGCGTAGGTGCAGGGAAGGATCGGCACCTGGGCGAGGCGCGCTGCATTGATGAGCCCGGCGCTCACCCGCATGCGCGGGCCGCGCGGCCCGTCGGGCGTGAAGCCGGCGCATTCGCCGGCCTTGAGCGACTTGACGATCGCGCGCAAGGCGGCACTACCTCCCTTGCTCGAGGAGCCGGCGACCGTCGCGATGCCGAAATACTTGACCGTGCGCGCGATGAGCTGGCCGTCCAGGTGGCGCGATATCAGCATGTTGATGCGCACGCGTCCGTCCCAGCAATAGGGCATCATCAAGAGGCGTCCATGCCAGAAGGCGAGGATGAAGGGCCTGCGCTCGGCCCACAGGCGTTTCGGAGCCTCGGCCCCGCGCACGCTCCAGCGGCTGGTCGCGTGCACGAAGCGGATATATTGCGCCATCGCCCAACAGGCGATGCGCCGAACCCATTCCTTTCGCGCGAACGCCTTGAGCGTGCCCATCGTTCAGGCCCGGGCCCGCGCTCCGCGCTGGCTCGGCACCGGGATGGCGGGTCGCTCGCCCTCCTCCGCCATCTGGAGGAGCCAGAGCCGAGCATAGAGGCCCTCCTGCGCCAAGAGCTCGGCATGGCTGCCGCGCTCGAGCACGCGGCCCTCCTCGATGACATAGATGAGGTCGGCGTCCGCCACCGTCGACAGCCGATGCGCGACCACGAGCGTGGTGCGGCCACGCATGAGCTCGGCGAGCGCCTCTTGCACCTGCCGCTCGCTCTCGCTGTCGAGCGACGAGGTGGCCTCGTCCAAGAGGAGGATGGGTGCTGCCTTGAGCATGGCGCGGGCGATCGCGATGCGCTGGCGCTGGCCGCCCGAGAGGCGCACGCCGTGCCCGCCCACGCGCGTCTCGTAGCCTTGCGGGAGGCCTGTGATGAAGTCGTCGGCACCTGCCATGCGCGCGGCACGCTCGATCTCGTCGCGCGCGGCCTCCGGCCGGCCATAGGCGATGTTGGCGGCCACCGTGTCGTCGAACAGGCTGATCTCCTGGGAGACGAGGCCGATCGAGGCGCGCAGCGAGGCGAGCGTCACCTGGCGCACGTCGACGCCGTCGATCGTCACGGCACCCGCATCGACGTCGTAAAAGCGCGGAATCAGGTTGATGATGGTCGATTTGCCGGCTCCCGAGGGGCCGACGAGCGCCACCGTCTTGCCGGCCGGCACCTCGAGCGTGAGCTCTTGGAGTGCGGTCTTGCCGGGACCGTAGGCGAAGCGCACGCCCTCCAGGCGGATGGCGCCCGCGCGCACGGCGAGCGTGCTCGCGTCCGGCCGGTCGACGATCTTGGGTTTCGCGTCCAGCACGGCGAAGATGCGCTGCGCGGCGGCGAGGCCCTCCTGCAGGCTCGCGTTGAGATTGGCGAGCCGCTTCATCGGCTCATAGGCGAGGAGAAGTGCGGTCACGAAGGAGAAGAAGGTGCCCGGCGTGCGCACGCCGTGGATCACCTGGTAGCCGCCATAGAAGATGACGGCGACGATCGCGAGGCCGCCCAAGGTCTCCATCACGGGCGAGGAGGCCGCCCGCGTCTTCGCCGCCTTCTGCGCGAGGCGAAACAGGCGTTCGACGATGGCGTGCACGCGCGCGGCCTCGTAGCGCTCCATGCCGTAGGCCTTGACGTGGCGGATGCCCTGGAAGGTCTCCTCGAGCAAGGTCATGAACTGGCCCACCTCCGCCTGCGTGCTCGCCGACACGCGCCGCATGCGTCGGCCGAGGCGGACGATGGGCAGGATCGCGGTCGGGAAGGCGAAGAAGGAGATAAGCGCGAGCAACCAGTCCTGGTAGAACATGACACCCACGAGCGCCAAGAGCGTGAGGCTGTCCTTGCCCAAGCCCGTGAGCGCGTCGGAGACGGCGGCTCGCAGCATGCTGGCATCCGCGATGAAACGCGAGATCAGCGTGCCGGTCGCATTGGCGTGGAAGAAGGCGAGGTCGGCGCCGATCATGTGGTTGTACAGCTTGCGCTGCACGTTGGCGATGATGCGCATGCCGACGCGGTTCATGGTGACGGCTTGCCCGTAGGTGGCGAGGCCCTTGATCACGAAGGTGGCAAGCACGATGAGGGCGATCTCGCTCAACCGCTCGGGCCGTCCCGAGCGGAAGAC
>DATNIJ010000119.1:0-33963 GCA_035604475.1 Alphaproteobacteria bacterium | reverse complement strand
GCGAAGCGCACCTTGCCCGTGGCGAGGATGGGATAATCGGAGCTCTTGAAGCCCGGGATGCTGTTGTTGGCCTGCATCGGCTTGACGCCCGTGAGCTCGGCCGCCGTATAGACGCTTTCCCGCAGCGCCGGCGGCACGCCGATGCCCTTGATGCGCGCGTGGGCGAGGGGGCTTCTCACGAAGGCGACCTCCATGAGCCCCGGGAGGGCTATGTCGCTCACGAAGGTGGCGCGGCCGTGGAGATGGCGCGCATCCTCCTTGCGCAGAAGCCGCGCGCCGATGCCGCTTCCCGGTTTGCCGTAGTCGGACATGTCTCGCCCCTCCAATCCCGCTCCATTATCTCACGCCGGTGCGTGAGGCGGCAGCCGGTCCCGCCAGGGCCGCTTCGCCTCGAGCACCGCTGCGAGCCGCAGCACGTCTCTATCCTCGTACCAGCGCCCGATGATCTGAAGGCCCACGGGCAGGCCGGATTTGGTCCAGCCGCAGGGCACGCTCAAGGCCGGGTGGCCGGTCAAATCGATGGCGTTGAGGTAGGGCACATAGGCTCGCCGCATGTCGCCGACGCGCTTGCCGTTGATCTCGATGGGGTCGAGCGCTTGTTGAGTCGCCAGGAGCGGCGGGCATGCGGCCGTCGGTGTCGCGACGAAATCGAAGTGCTGGAACCACGCTTGGGCCGCGCGGAAGAATTGCGTGCGCTGGTAGCCGGCGCGCGTCACCTCTTGTCCCGTGTAGGCCCCACCCGCGCGAATGCCCTCGACGAAGCTCGGGTCCATCTGCGGCGCGAGCTCGTCGAGGCGTGCTATGAAGCGCGCCGCCCAGTTCGATTGCTGGAGGATGCGCCAGGCGGGCTCGGCGTTCTCGAAGGGAGACGAGTCGAGCTCGACGGCAGCGCCCTCGCGCTCGAGTGCGGCGAGCGCTCCTTCGCAGAGTGCCTGCACCTCGTGATCGAGCTCCTCGTTGCCGAGGAGCGGGCGCCAGGCGATTCGCTTCCCCTTGAGCTCGAAGGGCTCGTCGAGGCGCGCGAGCGCTCTGGGCGGGGGTAGGCCTAGCGAATGGGGATCGCTCTCATGCGGGCCCGCGAGCACGTCGAGCATGAGTGCGAGATCGCGCACCGTGCGGGCGATGAGCCCGAGATGGATGAAGTTGTTGAAGGCTTCGGGCACCTGGCTGTGCGGGACCAGGCCGAGGGTGGGCTTGAGCCCGAGGGTGGCGGTGCAGGCGGCCGGCAGGCGCGTCGAGGCCCCCGCGTCGGTCGCGAGCGCAAGCGGCCCGAGCCCCGCCGCGACCGCGACCGCAGCCCCGCCGCTCGAGCCGCCGGGGCTATAGTCGAGATGCCACGGATTGCGCGTGACGCCGAAGAGCGGCGCATCGGTCAAGAGCTTGTGGGCGAATTCAGGCGTCGTCGTTTTGCCGATGATGATGGCACCCGCGGCCTTGAGGCGCTCGACCGCGACCGCGTCGCTCAAGGGCACGTTCTCCGCCATGAGACGCGAGCCCCAGGTGGTGCGGATGCCCTTGGTATTGATGATGTCCTTGATCGAGACCGGCACGCCGTGAAGCGGGCCCAATACCTCCCCGCGGGCAAGCGCCGCCTCGGCCGCCTCTGCCGCGGCGAGCGCCTCATCGCGGCAGACGGTGATGTAGGCGTTGAGTGTCGGCTGGCTCGCCTCGATGCGGGCAAGAATCTCCCTCACCAGTGCGACCGGCGAGAGCTCGCGCGCGCTGAGCTGCCGCGCGAGCTCGCTTGCCGGACGAAAGGCGAGGCCGGGGTGGGACACGGCATCCACGCTATTTCCTTGCTCGCTGCGGGGGCACGTCCCTCTCCTCCTTCAGGAGGAGAGGGTCGGGGTGAGGAGGTAGGGGTGCGAGACACACTATCGGCCGCAGGAGCTCGCTGCGCTGGCCCTCCTCACCTTCCCATCCCAAAGGGATGGGCCCCTCCCTCTCCTCCTGAAGGAGGAGAGGGGAAGCGAGCCTCACCCCGGCTTGCGGAAATTCGAATTGAGACACTGTCAATTCCTCAGTCGCGAGGAGGAGAAACACAGTATACTGATGGTATCGGCGATGCGGCAGGGGGTCAACCGGCTCGCACCGGCGTGCCGTCGCGACCCGCGAGGGACGAACGATAGTGGCCAAGCTCCACAAGAAAGTGCCAGAGAAGGATCGGGATGCCGCCGCCGAGGCCCCCCGCGCGCGGCCGCTGTGGTCGCGGCCGGGGTATCTCGTGCGCCGGCTGCATCAGATCCACCAGGCGCTGTTTCTGGAAGAATGCAAGGCCTTCCGCATCACGCCGGTGCAGTACGGCCTGTTGACGGCACTTTCGGTCCGTCCCGGCCTCGACCAGGTCTCGCTCGCGGCCGAGCTCGGCATCGACCGCACCAACGTGGCGGACGTGCTGGCCCGGCTTGCCGCGCGCGGGCTGGTGCGGCGTGCGCCCGGCGAGCGCGACCGGCGCGTCAGGCGCGCCTATCTGAGCGAGGAGGGCGTCAGGCTGACCGCGCGCATGCAGGGTGCGATGCAGCGGGCTCAGGAGCGGCTCGTAGCACCCCTGGCACCGGCCGAGCGCGAGCAGCTCATGGTGCTGCTCACGCGGCTCATCGAGGCCAACAACCAATATGGCCGCGCGCTCTTCCGGCCGAGCTGAGGCAGAGCGGTACGGCCCTTCGCGTAAAACTTCCTCGAGACCGGCGCGGCGCTCGAGGTGACCAAGCGCTGGGCGAGAGAGGGGATATAGCCCGCGGCACGCCGGCGGCACCCGCGGCTCACCAATCCCGCAAGTCCACCGTGGTCGCAATGCGCGTGCCGTCCCGCACGAGCACGATCGCCGCATCTCGGCCAAAGGCACCGCCGACCGCCTTCCGCAAGGTGGCGACGTCCTCGACTTCGTGACCGTCGATGGCCAGGATCACATCTCCGATGACGATGTTGTTCCGCGCCGCAGGAGATGCCTTGCGGATCGCGACCACTTGCACGCCGCGATCGGTACCCGCTTGCCGTCTCTGCCGCTCGGTCATGCGGTCGCACAGGATGCCGAGCCCCTTCCGCGGCAGGGGTGCAAAATAGAGCGCCCAGCGCTCGAAGCGATCCACCGAATAGCGTATGTACGAGGTTTCCGTCGTTTCGCTATTGCGGACCGTCGCTCCGATGAGGACGACCGCCGCACCCACTCCCTTGGCCTGTTGCAGCACTTCGCCCGGATTCTGCGGGTCCCCGAAGAAGCCGGAGACGCCGATGACCGCAAAGCCGTTATCGAGTTGCAGGAAAACATCCAGCTTCGGGTCGCCGCTGCTTTGCACGAGCCGCGGCGCACCGCTGAAGGGCTCGAAATCCACGTCGGCCATCGTGGTCTGCCGCATGTCCCGGTAGGACTCGACGTAGGGGCTTGCGCAGGCGGCGGCGAGTGCCGTCACGACGGCCGCGGCAGTGATCCTGGCAAGGCCGCGGAGCGACAATCGGCTTTGCGTCACCGCGCCTGCGGCTTGATGGCGCCGCGGCTTGGTCGATTCCGCCGCAAAAGGACCGCGACCGTCACGCTTCATCGACGGGAATGTAGACACCCGCGACCTGAGCCCCGAGCTTCATCGCCACGAGGCCCACGAAATAGCGCAGCACGAAGCCGGCGTCCTTGCCGGTCATGCTGGCGATCAGGTCCGGCGCTTGGCACTCGGCCGCGCCGCGGCGCGCCGCCTTCCTGATGGTCACCACGCTCTTGAAGCGGCCCTTGTGGCGGATGGTCAAGGGTCGCGCGCGCACCAGCTCCCAGGCCTTGTGCTGGCCGGCGCGGATCTCGCGGGCGAGGGAGGTACCGAAACCGGCGGGCGTGACCCCCTCGCGGAGATGCAAGAGCGCTTTCATTGCCGCCGAGCATCCCGCCCCTGGGGAGGTGAGTCAAGCAAGGACGGGGTATGCGAGGATCGCGGGGGCCTCACGCGGGCCGGCGAGAGCGCCTATACTGCGTCATGCCCTTCCCTCGACGCGTGAGCGCATCGGCCGCCGTACTGGTTCTGCTGAGCACGGTCTTTGCCGGCGCCGTGCGCGCCGAGGAGGTCGCTGCCTTCTACCGCGCCACCTGGGCCGGTCTTCCCGCGGCCAAGATACGCTTCATGATCGGCGAGACAGATGCGGACTATCACGGCGAGATCGCGATCGAGACCGAGGGATTGGCGCGCTGGCTTACCCGCTTTCGCGGGAGCGCCAGCGTCGAGGGCCGCCTCGAGAGCGGCGACTCGACCCTGCCCCGGCACTACGGTGCCCGCTACGACATCCGCAAATGGCGCGACCGCCGCGTCGAAATGCGTTTCATCGCGCGCGACGGTGCCGTCGTTGCCGAGCGCGGCAAGGAGGACACGAGCCACAAGCCCCAGCTCGCGGAGAGCTTCCGGCAGAACGTCCTCGACCCCATCTCGGCCGTCGCCTCGATCCGCGAGGCGCTGCGCCGGCAGCCGCCCAAGCCCGGCCAACAATTCACGGTCCCGGTTTACGACGGCGCGCGCCGCTTCGATGTGGCCGCAAGCGTCGCCGCGATCGGCGGCGAGGACGGCCTGATCCATTTGAGGCTCATGCTGCGCCCCATCGCCGGCTTCAAGGGAGAATCGAGCGATGAGGGCGACCCGGCCGACGCCCCCCGTCCGGCCGACGTCACCATGACCAACGACGGCCGCTTCTTGCTCGACTCGCTCAGCGTGTCGGTGGTCTTTCTGCCGTTTACCGTTCGCCTCGATCATCTCTGCGGGAGCTTCGCCACCTGCGGTGCCAAGCCATGAGAGATTGGCTCCGCGATACCCTCGCACCCCTGCTCAAGATCGAGTGGCGCCAACTCGATTTCCGCTGCGCCTTGCGCTGCCTCCCCGCCGTCGCGGCAACCCTTATCGGCGGCGTCTTCGCCGTCGGCGTGCATGTGCATTTCCAGCTGCGGCAGGGACGCTGGATCGTGCTGGCGCCGCTCGGCGAGGCGTCGGGGCCCTGAGGGCGGTAACCTCCATGCCCCTTCCACACGCTGTGCATGCGCGTGCGCGCGGCGACTCTGGAAAGGTTAATATATCTTGGAGGCTCCAATGGAACGGCAACGGAAGACGCGCGGTGTGCGGCGCCGCACCCTCCTCAAGGCCGCTGCTGCGGCGGGTTCCGTTCGGTTTGTTGCACCGTTCATTCTGACCGCGCGCGGCGAGGAGGCGATGGGCGAGGGGGATCGGATGATTTACCGGACATTGGGCCGGACCGGGCTCAAGGTCAGCGCCGCCGGGCTCGGCGGCGGCGGGTTCAGCCGGCTCGGGCTGGCCAAGGGCAAGACGGAAAGCGAGGTCGTCTCGCTGATCCGCCTCGCCCTCGATCTCGGAATCAATATCATCGACACGGCTGCTTCCTATGGCACCGAGGCGGTGATCGGCCGAGCGCTCAAATCGGTGCGGCGCGATAGCCTGGTCATCACCACCAAGGCCAGTCCCGCCAAATACGCGAGCTGGGAGCTTTTCACGCCCGAGAACGTGGTGGCGAGCATCGACAATTCGCTGCGCCAGCTCCAGACCGATTATCTCGACGTGCTCCAGCTCCACGCCGTGGCGCCGCAGATCTACGAGCAGACGCGCGCGGTGATCTATCCGGCGGTGCTGCGCCAGAAGGAGAAGGGCAAGCTCCGATTCATCGGCATCACCGAGGCAGCACCCTACGATCTCGAGCACAAGATGCTCGCAGAGGCACTCGCCGCCGACGATCTCTGGGAAACCGTCATGGTCGCCTTCAACATGATGCACCAGAACGCGCGCGCGAGCGTCTTTCCCAAGACCATGGCGAAGAAGGTTGGCACGTTCGTCATGTTCGCGGTGCGCAGCATTTTCGCCCAGCCCGAGCGGCTCACGGCTGAGGTGCGCACGCTCGCGGCGGCGGGCAAGCTCCCCAAATGGCTGGGCGAGGCGCCCGACCCGCTCGGTTTTCTCGTTCACGAGGGAGGGGCGAGCTCGATCATCGATGCGGCCTATCGCTTCGTACGCGACGAGCCCGGCGTGGACGTGGTGTTGTTCGGTACCAGCGATCCCGAACATCTGCGCGAGGACATCGCCTCGCTCAAGAAGCCGCCCTTGCCGACGGCGGATCGCCAGCAAATCGTGACCCTGTTCGGCCATCTGGTAGGCGTCGGGATCGAGGCGCCCAAGCGCACGCAGGGAGCGCCCGCGCCCGAGCAGCCGTAGGCCCCGAACTCGTTGCAAGTGGAGGTCAGCGCCTCGACGATGACGGGAAGGCATGCTTGGCAAAGATGACCCGATCTATCACAATCAAAGGCCATCACTCGACGGGTGGTCCATGAGGACGTTCCGGCTGCCGGATCTGGGCGAGGGCCTGCAGGAAGCAGAGATCGCGGCATGGCACGTGCGCGAGGGCGACAGCGTCAAAGCCGATGACCCGCTCGTCTCCGTCGAGACCGACAAGGCGGTGGTCGAGGTGCCGGCGCCCTGGTCCGGCCGCATCGCGAAGCTATGCGCCCGCGTCGGCGAAGTCGTGAAGGTCGGTGCAGCCATCGCCGAATACGAGGGTGGGTTGGCCGATGCCTCTCTGCCCCCGGAGCGGAGTTCCGCTGCCGCAAGACCTTCTGCGGAGATCGTGCGGCCGCCGCACGTCGCGCCCTCCGCCGGGATCACTGCAATGCCGGCGGTGCGGCTGCTTGCGCGAGAGCTCGGCATCGACCTGAGAACGCTCAAGGGCTCGGGGCCGGATGGTGCAATTCTCGCGCGCGACGTGGCCGCGGCGTTCAGGGCCGGTGCCACGCTCCAGGCCGAGCAGGCGCCGCCCACCGCACCGATGGAGGATATGGCGGCGGGCTATCGGCCGCTCAGCGGCACGAGGCGTGCCATGGCGCGGAGCATGGCGCGCTCCCGCGCCGAGGTTGTGCCGGCGACGGTGCATGAAGAGGCCGCGATCGGTGCTTGGGAAGGCCAGCCGGACCTCACGGTGAGGCTGCTGCGCGCGCTTGCGGTTGCGTCGAAGGTCGAGCCCGCGTTGAATGCTTGGCTCGACATGACTCACGGGCTGAAGCTGAACCAGTCGGTCGACGTGGGAATTGCCGTCGACACGGCGGATGGCCTCATGGTGCCGGTGCTGAAGGACGTGCAGGATCGCGATGCCGCGGACCTTCGCGCCGAGCTCGATCGGCTGATCAAGGCTGCACACGCCCGCACGCTTCAAGCGCACGAGCTTCGCGGCGCGACCATCACGCTCTCGAACTATGGCATGATCGGCGGGCTCCACGCGACGCCGGTCGTCATTCCGCCGCAGCTCGCAATCCTCGGTGCGGGCCGGGTCAAGCCTTGCGTGCTCGCCGAGGGCGGGCGCCCCGTCGTCCGTCCCGTGCTGCCGCTCTCGCTCACTTATGATCACCGTGCGATCACCGGAGGAGAAGCCGCCCGGTTCATCATGGCGGTGGTCGCCGACCTCGAGCTGCCGGAATGATCGAGGCGGCGCGCACGGGCAGCGGTGGACCGTATTGACCCTGCGGCGTCGTCACATTAGCATTAGCTCTCCTCGGAGCGCGCGGGAATGCGCGTGATCTCGCGAGGAGGAGGCTCCATGCCCAAATATCGCGTGCGCAATGCCGACACGTACGGCCATGCTATCGGGATTCTTCTGCTCGACTATCGCGGGCCGTTCATTCCGGGCGATGTCGGCAATGCAACGACCTATGACTATCCCGTCCTCTTCAAGCTCGTGAAAGGCCTGACGCTCGATCGCGTCTTCGCCGGCGACCCGGAGTGCGAGAGCGCAATCGTCGAGGCGGCGAAGGAGGTCGAAGCGTTCGGCGTGCGCGGCATATCGAGCGACTGCGGATTCCTCATCCAGTATCAGGAGGCGGTGAAGAAGGCGGTCAAGGTACCGGTCTTCATGTCGAGCCTTCTGCAGATTCCGTTTCTCGCCCAGATGTTCGACCCATCACGCCCGGTCGGCTGCATCACGGCGAGCCGCACCAGTCTCGGCAATCGGGTGCTGGAGCTCGCGGGAATCAAGAGCGACATCAATGTGGTCATCAGGGGCATGGAGGATCAGCCGCACTTCAAGCAGGCGATCCTCGAGGAAAGCGGCGAGCTCGACTCCGATCTCATCGAGGCCGAGACGGTTGCCTGCGGCAAGGAACTCGCGGCGCGGTATCCGGATATGGGCGCTATAGTCCTCGAATGCTCCATGTTGCCGCCCTATGCCAAGGCGGTGCAGGACGCGACGGGCCTGCCCGTTTTCGACTTCATCACCATGATCGACTATTTCCACGAGGGCAGCCATCGACGGACCTATCATGGATATTACTGATCGATAGGCGCCACCGGGAGGAGCCAATGGCCGCGGGCCGGACGGGCAGCAACGACAGTCTCGTCGCGTCGTTCGAGATCAGGCACCGACGGTTTTTGGACGAGAACGGCGAGCCGGTGGCCGCACTTCCCGCAAGCGCCGCGGAGCCGGAATTTCTCAAGACGCTCTACCGCGCCATGTGCCTCACGCGTGCCTTCGATGCCAAATGCGTGAACCTGCAGCGCACCGGTCGGCTCGGCACCTACGCAACGTCGCTCGGCCAGGAGGCGGTGCCGGTGGGCCTGGCGTCTGCCATGCGGGAGCGAGATGTGCTCGTGCCCTCCTACCGCGAAGGCGGCGCGCAGATGTGGCGCGGGGTCCGCATGGAGGAGCTGCTGATATATTGGGGCGGCGATGAGCGCGGCCACGCCTACGCCGACCCGCGCGTGGCCCGCGATCTGCCGGTGTGCATCACCGTGGGCAACCACGCCCTTCATGCCGCGGGCGTGGCGGCCGCCTTGAAGTTCAGGGGCGAGGACGCTGCGGCCGTCTGCGTCTTCGGTGACGGCGCCACGTCGAAGGGCGATGTCTACGAAGCCTTCAATGTCGCGGGCGTCTGGTCGCTGCCGGTCGTGTTCGTCGTCAGCAACAACCGCTGGGCCATCTCTACGCCGCTCGACCGCCAGACCGCCGCGAGGACGCTCGCACAGAAGGGGCTGGCCGGCGGCCTTCGGGTTCTGCAAGTCGACGGCAACGACGTGATCGCCGTTCACGACGCCATGTGCGAGGCGCTCGACTTCGCTCGCAGGGGCGAGGGGGCGAGCGTCATCGAATGCCTGACCTACCGGCTCAATGATCACAACACGGCCGACGATTCCACGCGTTATCGGGAGCCCGCCGAGGTCGAGGGACGCTGGGCCTATTGTCCGCTCAAGCGCATGCGCGCGTTCCTCGCGAAAGGCGGCTGGTGGTCCGACCCGGAAGAGGAGGCGCTCCAGGCGGAGATCGCAGCCTCGATCGAGAACAGTGTCGCCCGCTACCTAGCCCACGCCGCCACCGCTCCATCGGTCGAAAGCATGTTCGCCCATCTCCATGCCGAGCTGCCGCGCGCCTATTGGAGCCAGAGAGAGGACGCGCTTGCGCACGCCCGTGCCTGAGCTGACCATCATTCAGGCCGTCAACATGGCGCTCAGGCGCGCGCTCGAGGACGACCCCGCGGTGGTGGTGTTGGGCCAGGACGTGGGCCTGCATGGCGGCGTGTTCCGGGCGACCGAGGGGCTCTATCAGCGTTTCGGCGGCAAGCGCGTGCTCGACACACCGCTCGCCGAGACGATGATTGGCGGTCTCGCCGTCGGCATGGCAACGCAGGGGCTGAAACCCGTCTGCGAGATCCAGTTCTTGGGCTTCCTCTATCCCGTGCTCGACAATCTCGCCAATCACGCCTCGCGTTTGCGGACCCGCACGCGCGGGCGGATCAGCTGCCCGATGGTGCTCCGGGTCACCCATGGCGGCGGCGTCCACGCGCCGGAACATCATTCCGAGGCGATCGAAGCGATGCTTGCCCATATTCCCGGCCTCAGGGTCGTGATCCCGTCCACGCCAACCAAGGCTTACGGGCTTCTGCTTTCGGCGATCCGCGATCCCGACCCGGTGATCTTCCTCGAGCCGACACGCCTCTACCGGGCGGTGAAGGCGCATGTAGAGGACAGTGGCGAAGGTTGGCCCCTCGACCGCTGCGACGTGGTGCGCGAAGGCGAGGATCTGACGCTCGTTTCCTGGGGTGCCATGATGCAGGAGACGCTCGCGGCGGCCGATGTGCTTAGAGAGCGCGGCGTTTCGGCAGAGGTCGTCGATGTGGTCACGATAAAGCCCTTCGATGCGGATACCGTGATCCGCTCGGTCACGAAGACCGGACGCTGCGTGATCGTGCACGAGGCGGCCCGCACCGCGGGGTTCGGCGCCGAGATCGCCGCGGTCGTGGCCGAACGGGCGATGACGGCACTTCTGGCCCGCATCGAGCGGGTCACCGGCTATGACGTCGTCATGCCGCTGCCGAGGCTCGAGAGCCATTACATTCCCTCGACGCGCCGCATTCTCGCTGCTTGCGAGCGCTCGCTCGCATGGGCGTGAGCCCGCCGGCCTCGCGGCCAAACGGGGAGGCTCGCCGGCTTTACCGCTTCTCGAGAACCGAGACTTCGGGATCGAGCCAGAACGCCCACACGGCCGCGCCGAAGACGAGCAATCCCGCCGCCACGATGAAGGGCGCAATCCAGGATCCGACCTGGACCAGAACGCCGAAGACCAGCGGCGACAACGCGCCACCGATGTTCCCGGCCATGTTCATCACCCCCGACACGGTCCCCGAGTATTTCCCGCCCACATGCATGGGCACGGCCCAGGACGGCCCGATGGTGCATTCCAGGAAGAAGAGGGCGGCCGTCAGGCAACAGACGGCGGTAAAGGCGTTGTCCGTCACCGCGGCCGGCACGATGAACACCGCGCAGCCCAGCATGCCGGTTATCGCGACCGCACGGTGCGCGAGCTTGGTGTTCCCGGTCTTCACCAGCAGCCAATCGGTCGCCACGCCGCCCACGGTGTCGCCGATGACGCCCGCCCAGAGCGGCAACGACGCGAGGATGCCGACCTTGATCAGCGTGAAATGCCGATAGTCATAGAGATATGACGGCAGCCAGCTCAGGAAGATCCACAGGCAATAGACATAGGTGAAGTAGGCGCACATGATCGCCCACATGTTGGGCGAGCGAAACAGCGTCGCCCACGGCACCGTTGCGGTTTTCTCGATCTCTGGGGGCTTGATATTCCCCTTGTCATCGACACCCCGGATATAGGCGAGCTCGTCTCGACCCACGGATTCCCGCTCTTCCGGCATGTTGCGATAGGTCCAATACCACAGCAAGGACCAGAGAATTCCGACCGCGCCGCAAATGTAGAACACCCATCGCCACCCGAGCGTGCTTATGATCGCCACCACGATCGGCGGCGCTATGGCAGCACCTAGACGGCTCGCGCTATGGGAGACGCCTTGGACCAGGCCGCGTTCTTGACGCGGGAACCAAAGCTGCATGGAACGGGTCGCGACCGGAAACGCGCCGGCTTCCCCCACTCCGAAGAGAAAACGGATCACCGTGAACGAAAGCGCCCCGGTGGCGAAGGACGTAAACGCCGTCATGACGGACCAATAACTGACGATGGCCGTCAACACGCGGCGCGGCCCGAACCGGTCGCCCAGCCAGCCCCCCGGGATCTGGAAGATGGCGTAGCTCCAGACGAAGGCGCTGAAGATCACGCCCATCGTGATCTTGTCGAAATTGAATTCCTTGCTGATGACGGGCGCCGCAGTGGAGATGTTGACCCGATCGAGGTAGGTGATGAGGTACATCAGGCTGATCAGGAACAGCACGTACCACCGGCTCTTACCGGGCCTTGTCCCGTGGCCTTTCATGGCGCTCGCCCTCCTGTTCCGTCCCGACATTCCCCACATGACCAGGGCTCCGCGTGAATGATAGCATTCTGCTGGGGTATCTGGAAGCCAACATGCACCGCCCGACTTCAGCTTCACGCGCTGGCCTATACGTAAGAACGCTAAGTGCGACCATCGCCGTGCCGATTCCGAAGAGGGGCCGTGTGCGATGCTAGGATGCGATCCCAAACCATCCCTCGAGCTCCATCACGAGGTTGAAGGGCAGGCTCGAGCACCCGACCACGTACCGGCTGTGACGCATCTCCTCCCCCAGCACTTTGAGCAAGAGGTCCGAGGCGGCATTCATCACGGTCGTGTGCTCAGTGAAGTTTTCGGACGCGTTGATGAACCCGCCGAGGCGGTAGCAAGACTGGACGCGCAAGAGGTCCCCGCCGCAGGCGGCTTGGAGCTGCACGAGCAGGTTGGCGCAGCACAGTCGGGCCGCTTCCTGCGCTTGCGCAAGGTCGATGCCTGCGCCGACGCGGCCGACGTAGCGAAGCTCTTCCCGCCAAAGCGGCCCTTGGACGATAGACACGATTCCTTGGTGGCAGACGAAAGGCGCATATCGGCCGACGCTGGCCGCGGGAGGGGGCGGGTCGAAGCCGAGCGTCTCCGCTGAAAGCTGCACGGGCGTTCCTTTCACGTTGGCTGGTCCCACGACGGGGCCGGAGGCAGTGTCGGCGCGAGGCACTGCCGCCCCGGAAGCCCCCGTAGGCACGTCAAGTCGAGCCTGCAAAGAAGCCTGCGTCAACCGGAAGATTCACGCCGGAAGGTTCACGCCGGTGACGGTGCCACACCCGGGACCGATCAGCCGGGCAATCGCTCGACCCGCCGCGATGGGTTCGACGAGGCGAGCCATCGCCGCGCCCCCTCGCGCACCGCGCAGGCGACGCCTTGCTGCATGGGCCGAAGATGTGCATTCTGACAAGTGTAAGACCCTTCATCGGGGGAATGCCGGATGAAACAAGTGTCCTGCGCGCTAAGAGCCGCTTTCGCGGTGCTGCTGTGGGCCGGTGCCGCGCAGGCGGCCGAGATCAAGGTCATCAGCTCCAACGGGCTCACCGCGGTGCTCGACGCGTTCAAACCGAAATACGAGAAGGCGACCGGCAACAGGCTGATCATCCACTACGACGTCGCCAATGTGCTGAAGAAGAACATCATGGACGGCGAGGCCTTCGATCTCGCTATTCTCACCGGCCCGGTAATGGACGAGATGGTCCAGGCCGGCAAGGTCAGGCCAGCGACCCGCGGCGAAATCGCCCGGTCGGGGAGCGGCATCGCCTACAAGGCGGGATCGCCGCGGCCCGGCATTCACGACGCCGAGTCCTTCAAGGCCGCCATGCTGGCTGCGAAATCCATCGCTTATACGACGCAGGGCGCGAGCGGGCTTTATTTCATCTCGGTCTGCGAGAAGCTCGGCATCGCCGATGAGGTCAAGGCCAAGTCCAAAGTGCTGCCGGGCGGCCGCGTCGCCGAGCTGGTCGCCCGAGGCGAGGCCGAGCTCGCCGCGCAACAGATCAGCGAGCTCCTGCCCGTGGCGGGTGTCGAGGTCATCGCCTTCCCGCCCGAGCTGCAGAAATTCACGTCATTTCCGGGCGCGGTCGGCACGGCATCGAAGCGGCCCAAGGCCGCGGCGGCGCTGATCAAGTTCCTGAGCGACCGCAAGAACGCGGCGCTGATAAGGGCAAAAGGCATGGAGCCGGGCTGACGCCCGGCCAGCGCGGCGCGGGCAACAGGCGATAACGGCAGGACCAAGGCCACCGGCTTCTCGATGCCGTAGAGGCCGACATCGTGGAGAATTTCCGTGCAAGAGCCAGGGTCGCGCGAGCATCTGGCGGCTAGCAGATCAAGAAGAGCCGGGAATCGTCGCTCGAGGCGGGGCATACGACGGATATTGGTGACCGGGGCGCTCGGCCAGATCGGCTCGGAGCTGGTCCCGGCGTTGCGAGAGCACTGCGGCGCCGAGCGGGTTCTCGCTTCCGATCTGCGCATCATGCCGCTCCACCGTTCGGCGGAAGGCGCGTACGAACATCTCGACTGCACGCAGCCCCAGCAAATCCTCGAAGTGATCCGACGGCACGACATCGGCACGGTCTATCACCTCGCAGCACTGCTTTCCGCCGTGGCGGAAGAGAAGCCGCACGCGGCTTGGAGCATAAACATGGGCGGCCTCTACAATGTGCTCGAGGCCGCCCGTCAGTACCGCTGCCAGGTGTTCTTTCCGAGCTCGATCGGCGCCTTCGGTCCTTCGACGCCGCGCGAGCGCACGCCGCAGGTGACGATCCAGCGGCCGACCACCATGTATGGCGTCACCAAGGTCGCGGGCGAATTGCTGTGCGACTATTACGCCGGCCGCTTCGGCGTCGATTCGCGGGGGCTGCGCCTGCCCGGCCTGATCTCCCACGTCGCCCCGCCCGGCGGCGGCACCACCGACTACGCGGTCGAGATGTTCTATCAGGCGCTGCGCTACAAGCATTACACCTGCTTCCTCGGGTCCGACACGCGCCTCGACATGATGTACATGCCGGACGCGATCGGCGCGATGATCGGGTTGATGGAGGCCGATGCCGCGCGGCTCCACTACCGCAACGCCTACAACGTGACGGCGATGAGCATCACGCCTGCCGAGCTTGCCGCGGAGATTCGCAAGCATATCCCGACCTTCGCGATCGATTATCAGGTCGACCCCGTGCGCCAGTCGATCGCCGACTCCTGGCCGCGCTCGCTGGACGACGGCGCCGCGCGGGAGGACTGGGGCTTCTCACCACGTTTTGACCTTGCGGGGATGACGGCGGACATGCTCGCGCGGCTCAGCGAGAAGGTGCGGGCGCCGAAAGGAAGCTGACCCAAAGAGCGAGGCTCCGATGCCGACCCACGGTCTCGAGAAAGTGCTCGACGCACGGCTTGCCGCCATGGCCGAGAGCGGACGACTCAAGGGCAAGGAGAGCGTGATCCGCGGAATCGTTTCCCGCGCGGAAGGCCGCGGGCCGCGCTATCTCATCGAAGGCGAGGGCGACAGGCCGTTCCTGCGCATGAACTCCAACGGCTATCTCGGTATGGCGCTACGGAGCGAGGTCGTTGCCGCGGAGGAGAGGGCGGCGGCAAGCTACGGCACCGGCCCGGGAGCGGTGCGCTTCATCGGCGGCACTTGGTCGCCGCACGTCGCCTTGGAGCGGCGGCTCGCCGCCTTCCATGGCCGCCCCGCCGCCATGCTGTTCTCATCGGCCTATGCCGCGGTCATGGGGCTGGTGCCGCCGCTCCTCACCGAAAAGACCGCGGTGATCAGCGACGAGCTCAACCACAATTGCATCATCAACGCGATCGCTCTGGCGCGACCGGCGGAGAGGCACATCTACAAACACCTCGACATGGGCGAGCTCGAGCGCCGCCTCGAAGCGGCGTCCAAAAGCTGCGCGCGCGCGATCATCGTGACCGACGGCATCTTCAGCATGCGCGGCGACCACGCGCCGCTCGACCGCATCATGGCGCTGGCACGCGCCCATGACGGCGCGTTTGCGGAGAACGCGATCGTCGTGGTTGACGACTCGCATGGGGTGGGCGCGTTCGGAAGGACTGGCCGCGGCACCGAGGAGTACACCGCATCCGGCCCGGCCGATCTCTTGGTCGGGACGCTCGGCAAGGCCTTCGGCGTCAACGGCGGCTACGTCGTTGCCGAGGAGACCGTCATCCGCTACCTGCGCGAGACCTCGCCGTTCTACATTTATTCGAACCCGATCACGCCTGCCGAGGCTGCCGCCGCCCACGCGGCGATCGACATCCTGGGCAGCCCGTCGGGCATTGCGCTGCTTGCGCACTTGCGTGCCATGACCGCGCGCTTCAAGGCCGGGCTCGTCAAGCTCGGGCTCGAGACGCTGCCGGGCGAGCACCCGGTCGTGCCGTTGATGCTGCGTGACACCGCGCGGACCTCGGCGCTGGTAGCACACCTGCGCCGAGAGGGCGTACTCGCCACCGGCCTAAATTATCCGGTGGTGCCCAGGGGCGACGAGGAGATTCGCTTTCAGATCAGCGCGGACCACACCGCGGCCGACATCGACGCGGCGCTTCACGCGCTCGCGGGGTTCGCCGGATAATTGTGCGTCCGTCAACGGCGCTCTTGACCGGGGAGTTCGGGTTATTTGCCAAGGATGGAGGACCGCCATGCAGATCGAGAAAAAGCTGAAGGATATGGGCATCGCCCTGCCGAATTTCGGCACCGACACCTACTACGGAGCCAACTACGGCAAGATGAAGCCGTTCCATCGGACGGGGAGCCTCCTCATCCTCTCCGGCCACGTGCCGGACCTGCCGGATGGCAGAGCGCTCCATCCCGGTCGTGTCGGGGCCGAGGTCACGGTCGAGCAGGCCTATAGGGCGGCCCGGCAAACCGGGATCAACTGCCTCGCGGGCATCAAGCAGGCCATCGGCGACCTCGACAACGTAATAGCACTCGCCCGCAGCCTGAACTTCGTCGTGTGCGCGCCAGGCTTCACGGACCCCAATCTCGTTTCAAGCGGCCTCACCGATCTCTTCGCCGAGGTCTTCGGCCCCGAGCGCGGGATCGGCTGCCGCGCGACGATCGGCGTCATGGCGCTCTCCAAGAATCACTGCTTCGAGACCTGGATGGACCTCGAAGTCCGCTGATGGATTCCAACCGCGCGCTTGGCCCTTCGCGGTGGCAGGACGCCACGATAAAACAGGGATCCATGCGAGCCGCTGATCTCTGCCCGATCAAGGCGCGAGATAGCAAGAGATATGACTTTTTTGCACCTCGCCCTCGACCCCCGATCGGCGGTAGACTAGTGTTCCTCTCGGCTCATTCGAGCGAGACGGCTCGGAGTGGGCGACGCGGTCGCGAATTAGGGAGAGACGGTGCCCATGCTCGACTATAGAGCCCCATCGACGGTCGAGGAGGCCATCCGCATCTTGTCCGGCGCCTCCGGTGTCGCGAAGCTCCTCTCCGGAGGGACCGATCTGCTCGTTCAGCTACGGTCGGGCCGGACCAAGCCGGATTTGATCGTCGATACGAAGAAGATCCCCGGCATGATCGGCATTCGCGAGGCGGATGGCGGTTTCGTGATCGGTGCGGCAACGCCGGGCGCCATGATCGGCGAATGCGAGAACCTCCAGAAGGCTTGGCCGGGGGTGGTCGAGGCCGCCAACCTGATCGGCTCGACCCAGATACAGGGGCGGGCGTCCCTTGCGGGCAATCTCTGCAACGCTTCCCCGGCGGCAGATAGCGTCCCGGCGCTGATCGCCGCGCGCGCAACCTGCGTGGTGGCGGGGGCGAAGGGGCGGCGCGAGGTTCCCGTTGAGGACATCGTCACCGGTCCGGGGCGCACATGCCTGAGCCGGGACGAATTGATCATCGAATTTCACCTGCCCAAACGGCCGCCGCGGTCGGCGGATGCCTATCTGCGCTTCATTCCGCGGACCGAGATGGACATCGCCGTGGTCGGCGCCGGGGTCAACGTAACGCTCGACCGGAGCGGCGCCTGTACCGACGCACGGGTGGCGCTGGGAGCCGTGGCGCCGACGCCCGTCCTCGTCCCGGAAGCCGCCGCCGCTCTTGTCGGGCACAAGCTCGACGAAAAGGCGTTGGCAATGCTCGATGGGGCGGCGCGCCGCGCCTGCAAGCCCATCGACGACAAGCGCGGGACGATCGAGTTCCGCACCAAGATTGCCGGCGTCCTGGCACGGCGGGCGGCCGCCATCGCATTCGAGCGCGCGGGGAAGCAACTATGACCAAGCATCACGTATCGGCAACGATCAACGGCGAGCCCGCCGAGTTCCTGTGCGAGCCGCAGCAGACGCTCCTGGACGCGCTGCGCGACGAGCTCGACCTGACGGGCAGCAAGGAAGGTTGCAGCTCGGGCGATTGCGGCGCCTGCAGCGTGATCGTCGACGGCCGCCTCGTCTGCTCGTGCCTCATGCTTGCGGTCGAGGCGGAGGGTCATGCCATCGAGACGATCGAAGGCTTGGCGCAAGGCACCAAGCTCCACCCGTTGCAGCAAAAGTTCCTTGAGCACGCGGCACTGCAATGCGGTTTCTGCACACCGGGCCTGCTGGTCGCGGCGAAGGCCCTTCTGGACCGCAATCCGAATCCGTCCGAAACGGAGACACGATACTGGCTGGCCGGGAATCTTTGCCGTTGCACCGGCTATGACAAGGTGGTCCGCGCCGTCCTCGACGCCGCGGCCGAGTTGCGAGGGGCGTGAGGCCAACAAGACGCTCGTCGGAAAGAAAACGGATTCTCAGGCGAGGTAGCCATGAACGACGCAGCACCGCAGTTCAAGTGGGTTGGAACCCGGCCGATTCGTCCGGACGGAGTGCCGAAGGTGACGGGGCGTGCCCTGTTCGGTGCGGATCTCGCGATGCCGGGCATGTTGGTCGGCGCGATCCTTCGCTCGCCGCACGCGCATGCGCGCATCCGGTCGATCGACACCTCGAAGGCGGCGGCACTGCCCGGCGTCAAGGCGGTGGTGACCTCCGCGGACTTCCCCGAGCAGAAATTCGAGTATGTCGGCCCGGAGCGTGTCGCGATGAATTTCTGGCACATGACGCGCAACATCATGGCGCGCGAGAAAGTGCTCTACGAGGGCCATGCCGTTGCCGCCGTGGCGGCAATCAGCAAGGCCGTCGCGGACGAGGCGCTTTCGCGCATCTCGGTCGACTACGAGGTGCTGCCGCACGTCATCGACGTCGACGAGGCGATGCAGCCGGAGGCGCCGCTCTTGTTCCCCGACATGATCACGCGGGGAATCGATCCGGCGCCGACCAAGCCCTCCAACATCTCGAAGCGGATCGAGTACAAGCTCGGCGACCTGGAAGCCGGCTTCGCCGCGGCCGACGAGATCGTCGAGATGCACTTCAAGACCGCGCCGGTGCATCAGGCGTATATCGAGCCGCATGGCTGTGTCGCCCGTTTCGACGCCGACGGTCAGGGCGAGCTCTGGAGCTCGAGCCAGGGACATTTCGTGGTGCGCGCGCTGACTGCAAAGCTGCTCGGCATGAAAATCGGAGACTTGCGCGTCTACCCTGCTGAGATCGGGGGCGGCTTCGGCGGCAAGACCGTGGTCTACATCGAGCCCGTGGCTACCATGCTCGCCCGGAAATCGGGCTCTCCGGTAAAGATCGTGATGAGCCGCGAGGACGTGTTCAGGGCCTCGGGCCCGACCTCCGGCTCCGCCATGACGGTGAAGATCGGCGTCAAGAAGGACGGCAAGATCGTCGCCGCCGACGGAGTCTTCAAGTACCAGGCCGGCGCATTCCCCGGCTCTCCGGTGATGAACGGCTGCATGTGCGCCTTCTCGCCCTATGACATCCCGAACGCGCGCTCGGTCGGCTATGACGTGGTGAGCAATCGGCCGAAGGTGGCTGCCTACCGCGCACCAGGCTCGCCGATCTCGGCTTTCGCGGTGGAGAGCGTGCTCGACGTTCTGGCGCAGAAGATCGGCATGGATCCGCTGCAAATGCGGCTGAAGAATGCGGCCAGGGCGGGCACGCAGATGCTTTACGGGCCCAAGCTCGCTCATAACGGATACGCGGAAACCATCGAGGCGATTCTCAACCACCCAGGCTACAAGGCGCCGCTCAAGAAGAACCAGGGACGCGGCGTTGCCTCCGGCTATTGGTTCAATGCCGGCGGCGAATCGAGTGCTACCGTGCACGTCAACGAGGACGGTACCGTGGTCATAGCTACCGGCAGTCCTGACATCGGCGGCTCGCGCGCCTCGATGGCGATCATGGCGGCCGAGACGCTCGGCATCGATTACAACCAGGTGCGCCCGATCGTCGCCGACACCGCGTCGGTGGGCTATACGCACCTGACCGGCGGCTCGCGCGTCACCTTCGCAACCGGCATTGCCGTGGTCGAGGCCACCAAGAAGGTAATCAACGAGCTGTGCGCCCGGGCGGCAATGACCTGGAAGGTCGACGCCGAGGGTGTCATCTGGGAGGACGGCCACGCCAGGCCGGCGAGCAGCAACGTGGGCGATTTCGCGCCGCTGTCGCTCAAGGAGATCGCGGCCAAGCGCGGGCTGACCGGCGGGCCGATCGGTGCCGCGGCGTCGGTGAACCCCAGCGCCGTGGGCCCCGGCTTCGCCACCCAGTTCTGCGACGTCGAGGTCGATCCCGAGACCGGCAAGGTGACGGTGCTGCGTTTCGTCGCCGCCCAGGACGTCGGCCGTGCCATCCACCCGAGCTATGTCGAGGGGCAGATCCAGGGCGGGGTCACGCAGGGCATCGGCTGGGCCTTGAATGAGGAGTACATCTACACCCCGCAGGGGCGCCTCGACAATCCAGGCTTCCTGGACTATCGCATTCCCGTGGCCTCCGATCTGCCGATGATCGAAGCGGTGCTGGTCGAGGTGCCGAACCCGAGCCATCCCTACGGCGCCAAGGGCGTCGGCGAGGTCAATATTGTTCCGCCGATGGCGGCCATCGCCAACGCGATCGACCGCGCGATCGGCCGGCGTTTGACCGAATTGCCGATGTCGCCGCCGAAAGTGCTCGCCGCGATCGATGGGGGCAAGCAGACGTAGGGCCGCGGCCGCAACGCCTGCGCGGGCCGTTCTTGTCGGCGAAGTGAGTCGGCGCTGCAGCGGCCGCGTACATGTGCATTTCCAGATGCTGAAGGGACGCTGGATCGTGCTGGGGCCAAGCGACCTCTGACCTCGCGAAGGCGCGGAACCGCGATCCGGTTGCTCAATGCATCGGCTTTAGCTACAGTTTGCGAGGACAAGAGACCCTGCCGCGCATCCGCCGCGGCGGAGGGTGAAAGAATGGTCGCTACGCCACGGCGGAACGCGACCGGGAGGGTACGGTGATCTCGAAAAGCATCGCAAGACATTGCCTGACAGCGGTTGCTCTCCTGCTCGCGCTCGGCGCGCCACGGACGGCGCTGGCGGAGGATGTGACGATCAATGTCTGGAGCCACGAGGCCGACGAGGACGCCAAGGTCGCGTTTCGCGAGCGCGCAGTGAAGAACCTCGAGGCGGCGCATCCGGGCGTGCACGTCAAGATCACGTGGTACGAGAAGAACCCGCTCCTTGCCGCGCTGAAGACGGCGCTGCCGGCCGGGCAGGGGCCCGACGTCCTCTACGTCGAGCCGGATTGGACGGAGTATGTCGAGGCCGGCTATCTCGCCCCGCTCGACGATCTCGTCAACTGGAACAACATCGAGCCCTGGGCGCGCGCGGTCTGGGTCCACAACGGCAAGACCTACGGCATCCCCCAGGAGGCCTACACCAACGAGCTTTACTACAACAAGGACTTGCTCAAGAAGCTCGGCGTCGAGCTGCCGGCCAATGCGCAATTCACCCAGACGCAGTTCCTCGACCTCGTCAAGAAGGCCAAGGCAGCCGGCATCACGCCGATCGCGCAAGGGGTCGGCGACCGACCCTTCCCCGGCGCCTATATCGTCGGCGAGGCGCTCTTACGCAAGCTCGGCAAGGAGGACTATAAAAAACTGTGGACGGGCGGGCTGTCGTGGGAGGAACCACGCGTGATCGCCGTCCTCAAATGGACCAAGGAGTTGGTCGACGCAGGCGCCTATCCTAAGAATTTCATGACGCTCAAACTCGGCGAATCCCACTACTATTTCTATTCGAATCCAGGCGCCCTGATGCTGCCTATGGGTAGCTGGTACACCGGCCGCGCTTTCGTGCCGGTAGACAAGGGCGGACAGCCCGCGGATTTCCCGCTCGGCATCATGCAATTTCCGGCGGTGGATGGCGGAGCCTGCAATCAGTGCAAGACCTCGGCCATCGGCGCCAGCTTCGCCATCAACGCGGCGAGCAAGCATAAGGACATCGCGGCCGAGTTTCTCAATGCGATGTCGACGCCTGAGATGGGTAAGATGTGGATTGAGACGGTTTACCTTCAGACCGGCATCAAGGCCGACGTAAAATCCTTCAGCGGTCCGCATGCCGCCTATTTCACCGAGCTGATGGAGCGTCAAAAGGGTGAGGACTATTTCATCGGCGGACCGCGCGACTTGGTTCAGGGCACGTGCAAGGACAGCTTCGCGCAGGTGCTGAACAGCGCCTTCCCCGGCGGCCTGCTGACGGTAGAGCAGACCGCGAAGATGATGAACGACGGGTGCTACAAGGGCTGAGGGAAGAGGAGAGGGCCCGCGTGACGGGGGTGGTGCCGCGCGCACGGCCGTGGGGACGTGGCGAGGCGGGAGCGGAGGTGTCCGCGCGCCGCGCCTCACTGGCGACGCTCTTCATCTTCCTCGCTCCGGCCCTCCTTCTCTATGCCGCCTTCACCGTCTATCCGGTGCTGCGCACTTTCTGGAACAGCATCCATACGATCGGCCCGCACAACGTCCAGGAGCTGGTCGGTGCTGCCAATTTCACCCAGCTCCTGACATCCGACCGCGTGTTCTGGAAGGCGGTCGGAAACACCGCGATCTTCACCATAATCGCCACCATCGCCGACGTGCTCGGCGGACTGCTCCTGGCCCTTTGCCTGTTCTCCGGCGCGCCGCTGGCGAAGCTGCTGCGCGTGGTGTGGTTCACGCCGGTGCTGATGTCCTACGTCGTCGTCGGCATCATCTGGGTGTGGATCTACGATTACGACTGGGGCCTTGCCAACTTCATCCTGCGCTCGGTGGGCCTCGGCGCCCTCGAGCAGTCCTGGCTCGGCGACCCCAGGACGGCCCTGTGGTCGGTGATGGCGACGCATGTGTGGAAATGGCTCGGCTTCAACATGATCGTCTTCTTAGCCGCCCTCTATGCGCTGCCGGAGGAGGTGCTGGGGGCCGCCGAGCTCGACAATTGCGGGTGGATTGCCAAGCTCGTCTACGTCATCATCCCGATGCTGCGGCCGACGATCGTAAACCTCCTCGTGCTTTCCTTCGTCGGGAAGATGATGATCTTCGACCTCGTCTGGATCATGACCGGCGGCGGCCCGCTGTGGTCGACCGAGACGGTATCGACTTACGTCTACAAGCGCGCCTTCGACTGGAACACCTTCGATCTCGGCTATCCCTCGGCGATTGCGGTCCTGTGGTTCATCATCATCCTGGTCTTCGTTTTCGCCATGACGCAGCTGTTGCGCCAGCGCGATCGTCTGGAGTTCTGATGCGGTGATTGGGCCGGGGTACCAATGGCTCGCTCATCTCCGGCGCTCGCCGCTCCTCCTGTTCGTGTTGCTCTACACGGCGCTGTCCGGCGGACCCTTTCTCTGGGTGGCGGTAATGTCGCTGCGCACGACGCCGGAGATATTCGCCAGCCCCTATGCGCTCCCAAGCCACCTCCATTGGGAGAAGTTCGCCGACGCCTGGACGCGGTCGAACTACAGCACTTACTTCTGGAACAGCACGATCGTCGTCGTCACGGCGGTGGTGCTGCTCACCGTCATCGGCGCCATGGTAGCACACTGTCTGGCGCGTTATCATTTCCGGGGCAATCGGGTCGCCCGCTTCGTCATCCTTTCCGGCCTGATTCTGCCGCCGCAGCTGCTGATCCTGTCGCTGTTCCAGATCCTCCTCGAATTCAGCCTCTACAACACGCTGACCGGCCTCATCCTGGTTTACGTCGCCGGCCATCTCGCGATGACGGTCTATATCCTCGAAGGCTTTTTCGCCCAGATCCCTCAGGATCTTTTCGACGCCGCGCGCCTCGACGGCTACTCGGACCTCGAGATCTTCTGGAGGATCACTTTGCCGATCGGTGCGCCGGCGTTGTTCACCACGGTCACGCTCAATTTCATCATTTTGTGGAACGAATTCCTCTACGCCGTCGTGCTGTTGACCGAGGACGACAAGCGAACCCTGCCGCTCGGGATCATGCATTTCATGGGCAGCCACCAGCTCGATATCGGCATGCTCGCGACCGGGCTGATGATCGCGATAGCACCCATCATCCTGCTCTACGGCTTTTTCTCCGAGACGATGATCAAGGGCATGACGGCGGGGGCGGTGCGCTGATGGGCGAGGTTGCGCTCAACGGACTGAGCAAGCGCTATCCGGGCGGGAGCGACCTCGCGGTGAAGGAAGTGACGCTCACCGTCGCCGACGGCGAGTTCATGGTGCTGCTGGGCCCCTCCGGCTGCGGCAAATCCTCGGTGCTGCGCATGATAGCAGGGCTCGAGCCGATCACCGCCGGCACGGTCTCGATCGACGGCAAGGTGATCAACAAGGTGCCCGCCAAGGACCGCGACATCGCCATGGTGTTCCAATCCTATGCGCTCTATCCGCATATGGACGTCTTCAATAACCTCGCTTTCGGCCTGCGCCGGCGTAGCGTCCCGCGTGGCGAGATAGAGCGCCGTGTCAACGCCACCGCAGCGAAACTCGGCTTGGCGCCGTTCCTCAAGCGCAAGCCGCATGCCCTATCGGGCGGCCAGCGCCAACGCGTCGCCCTCGGGCGCGCCATCGTGCGCGAGCCGAAGGTGTTCCTGTTTGACGAACCGCTCTCCAATCTCGATGCAGCGCTGCGCGTCACCACGCGCAACGAGCTCATTCGCCAGCAATACGATATCGGCATCACAACGATCTACGTCACCCACGACCAGGTCGAGGCGATGACGATGGGCCATCGCATCTGCATCATGGACAAGGGCGAGGTGGTGCAGATAGGTCCCCCGCTCGCGGTCTATCGCGATCCCGTCAATACCTTCGTCGCGCGCTTCCTCGGCAATCCTCCGATGAATCTCATGCGGGTGGCGCTCGAGACCGACGTCGGGGGACTTCGCCTCCGCCTTGGCAAGACCGCCGTGCCCGCCGAACCCTGGCCAGCCGATCGGCTCGGCACTCTCGGCTCGGGGGCACTCCTCGGCATTCGTCCCGAAGACCTCTACGAGGCCTCGCCGCGACCCGGCGACGACAGCGTGCTGCCGCTGCCGGCGACGGTGGCGGCGGTCGAGCCGCTGGGTGCCGAGACGCTGCTCGTGCTGACCTTGGACGGGATCGAGGAGGAGGTAATCGCACGCAGCGGGCGGGAGACGCGGCTGCGGCCGGGCGAGCGGGCGACGATCATGCTCGACAGTGCTGCTGCCCAACTCTTCGACGCGACCACGAAGCGGGCAATCGCGCGCACGCCCGTTTGAATTCGGAGGATAGGGCCATGACCGAAGTGCGACGGACGCCGCCGATCAAGGTGGCGCTTGCCGGGGCCGGCATGATCAGCTGGTACCACCTTGTCGCCTGGAAGAAGCTCGCTGGCCGCGTCGAGCTCGTCGCCATCTGCGATCCCGATGCCGGCCATGCCAAGCGCCGCGCCGACGAGTTCGGCATTGCCAGGGTCTACACCGACCGCGCCGCCATGTTGGCAGCCGAGTCGATTGCGGCACTCGACGTCGCCTCGCCGCGCGAGACGCATGCCGGCTGGGTCGAGGCCGCCGCCGCCAAGAGCATCGATGTGCTCTGCCAGAAGCCGCTGACGCCCACCTTGGCAGAGGGGGAGGCGCTCGTGCGCGGGTTGGGCGGCAGGTGCCGGCTGATGGTGCACGAGAACTGGCGCTTTCGCCCGTGGTACCGCGAGCTCGGCCGCTGGATCGCGGCGGGCGAGCTTGGCGAGATCCTCTTTGCCCGCATGGCAATGATCGGCTCCGGCTTTCTTCCCGACGAATCCGGGCGGCGCCCGGCGTTCGTGCGGCAACCCTTCATGCAACATGAGCGGCGCCTGATGATGGCCGAGGTGCTGATCCATCACCTCGATGTCATGCGCTTTCTCTGCGGCGAGCTGCGCGTGGTCGCTGCCCGTGCCAGGCGCACCCTACCCGATGTCGCCGGCGAGACCTTCGCCGCGATCTTTCTCGAAACCGCAGCCGGCTCGCCTGTCGAGGTCGTCGGCACGATGGCGGCAACGGGTTACCCTCCGCGGGTCCCCGATCGGCTCGAGATCGTCGGCGGCAAGGCGAGCGCGATCTTCGAGGGCAATGTCCTCCACCTCGCCGGCTCGAACCCGCGCAAGATCGCCTTCGACAACGATCTGGGGTACCAAGCGAGCTTCGACGGCGTCATCGCGCATTTCATCGACTGCCTGGAGGCGGGATCGCCGTTCGAGACGGCCCCCGCCGACAATCTCGAGACGCTGCGCCTGGTCGAGCATGCCTATTGGGCGGCCCGCCTTAACACGCAACCAGCGAAGGAGGATGTGCTGTGACGGGGCGACGGGATCTGCTCAGCGAGACCAAGGCAGCACTCGACACGCCGGCGCTGCTCGTCGATCTCGACGTGATGACCGGCAACATCGAGCGGATCGCGCGCACTTGCCGCGAGCACGGCGTGCGTTGGCGGCCGCATACGAAGGGGCAGAAGACGCCGGAGATCATCCGCATGGAGCTCGCTGCCGGGGCGCGGGGCATCACCTGCGCCAAGCTGGGAGAGGCCGAGGCGATGGTCGGGGCAGGTATCGGCGATATCCTCATCGCAAACGAGATCATCGGCGAGCTCAAGGTGCGCCGGCTCGTCGAGCTCTTGGCGCGCGCCGATATCACCGTCGCCATCGACAACCAGCTAAGCGTTGCCGAGCTTGGCGACGCCGCGGCGGCGAGTGGGCGGCGGCTCGGCATCGTCGTCGAGGTCGACATCGGCATGCACCGGGCCGGGGTGCAGCCGGGCTCGGCCGTCGTCGAGCTCGCCAAGGCCGCCGCCGGCCATCCCGGTCTCGCCTTTCGCGGGGTAATGGGCTGGGAGAGCCAGGCCGTCACCATCGCCGATCCGCAGGCCAAGGAGAAAATCGTCGTCGAGGCCGTGGCGCAGCTGACGGCGAGTGCGGCCGCGTGCCGCACGGCCGGCCATGAGGTCGAGATCGTCAGCTGCGGCGGAACCGGCACCTTCCCTTATTGCATCCAGCAGCCGGGCGTTACCGAGGTCCAGGTCGGCGGAGGCATCTTCAGCGACATGCATTATATGACGCATTATCACGCCGACTTTGCTCCAGCACTCACCATCCTCGCGACGGTGATCAGCCGGCCGACGCCGGCGCGCCTCGTGCTCGACGCGGGGCGCAAGACGATGAGCGGCGATTCCGCGATGCCGCAGCCGATCGGACTGCCGGCGCTCAAGAGCATGCGCCTCTCGGCCGAACACGCCACGATCGAGCTAGAGGCACCGAGCAAGACGCCGCGGGTCGGCGAGAAGATCGAGCTCATCGTCGGCTATTCCGATACCACGGTCCATCTGCACGAGGAGATTGTCGGGATCCGCTCGGGGCGCATCGAGGGCGTATGGCGCGTTCTCGGGCGCGGCAAGATCAAGTAGAGGAGGACAGGACCCGGCCTGGAGCCGCCAAAGGCGCCAACTCACTTGGAAGGAGATCCCCATGACCGCACGAATTACGATCCCGGCGCGAAAAGGGAAAGCGGCTTACGTGAAGGAAGGTCAGCGCATTCGCGTGATCAACACCCATGGCTATCAAATCGTCGACACCTGGGCCTTCAACAGGGGCGACATGAAGGAATTCATGTCGATGGAGCATTGCCGCGGCGCGCTCATGTCGCTCAGGCCCAAAGCGGGCCAAAGCCTGGTCACCAACAAGCGGCGGCCCATCCTCACTCTCATGGAGGACACCACGGCGGGCGTGCATGACATGTTGTTCGCCGCCTGTGACCGCTATCGCTACGAAGAGCTCGGCTGCAAGGAACCTCACGACAACTGCACAGACAACCTGGCGGCCGGATTGAAGGAGCTCGGGCTGGCGCCGCCCGAGACGCCGTGCCCCTTCAACATATTCCAGAACACGGCACCGGACGCTGTTTCAGGCGTGATCAAATTCCTGCCGCCGGTCGCCCTGCCGGGCCAATACGTGACCTTGCGTGCCGATATGGATTTGGTGATCGCGTTCTCCGCCTGCCCGATGGATATAGTCCCAGTCAATGGCCCCGCCGGCGGCAAGCCGACGGAAGCTCATTTTCAGATCCTATGAGCGGGCCGCTGAGCCCGCCCACGGCCCCGCAGCCGAATCCGAGGAGCGAGAGTCTGGTCCCGGTGGTACCCAGTATCCTTTGTTCCGTTACCCTTCCATCCAAGCCTAATCGCAAGCCATCCTGATCAGACAGGATAAACCAGCGAGTTGTCGATCCTGAGCGTGTCGTAGACGCAGTGGCGCTCCTTGAGGAGGAGGCGGCCCGCCTGGCGCAGGAAGCGGTCGAAGTAGCGGCCGGCCTGGAGGATGCGGGTGTCCTCGTCGATGAGCGTCTGCAGCACGAGGTAGTTGGCCTCGGCCGAGACCTCGCCCGACGCGCTCGCGGCGGTGACGCGGATGTTCGAGACCATGTGCTGGAGATAGCGCGGATCGAACATCGCGGTGTGCGCGATGGCAAAGGCGCGGTCCTTGATCATGGCGAGGCCTTCGCAATAGACGAGGCCGACCGGGAGGTCCGCCTCCACGTTCTCGCGCGCGGTGATGCGGTAGACGGCGTCCTCAACGAAGAACTGCGGCCAGGCCTCGATCTCGTTGTTGTCGAGCACGTAGCAATATTCGGCGTGGAACTCCTCGATCTCGCGGCGCAGCTCGCGGAAGGGCGCCTGGGCCACGGCCCCGCGGGGAAAGCCCTTCAGGCGGAGCGGTGCCGTTTCCATCAGAGGTCCATCACGTCGCGCCAGTAGCGGTACATCGAGCGGATCGCCGCCTCGGTGATGAGCGTCTCGGAGCTGCCCTCCTCGCGGCCGCCGAGCTCGAGGAGGCCCGCCTTCTCTTCGGCCGACTTGCGGATGCCGTCCTGCACGAACTTCATCGCCTCGTTGTCCTCGAGCCCGAGGAAGCCCGCCGGGCCCATGAGGTTGCCCTGGCGCAGACGGTGGCGCGTCATCGCCTCGTCGTCGCCCTCGTAGCCGAACATGGTCCAGATCATGGTGAACTCGCCGGGCCCGTGCGGCACGATCTGGCGCGTGCCGAGCGTATTGAGCTCGCGCTGCACGATGAGGTTCGGCCAGATCGTCATCATGGTGACGGACCAGGGCGAGGCGAACTCCTTGACATAGTCGAGGATGCGCGGGTCGTTGAGCTTCATGTTCTCGTGATAGGTGCGCATCTCGCGCTTGCTCGCGTCGTCGACCCGAGGCCGGTCCTCGCTCTTGGCGGAGCCCATGACGCCGTGCCGGCCCATGGGATCGACGATCATCGCCGACTTGTTGCCGGCGACCAAGAGGCCGAAGGTGACGAGGTAGGCGTGCAGCAGCGTCGCGTGATAGGGGTCCTTGAGGTTCTCGTGGTAGAGCTTCCAGTTGGCCGGCTGCGTGTTGCGGTAGTAGCCGAGCAGCTTGAGCCTGCGGCCGTCGAAGGTCGCCTCGAAATCCTTGAGGATGTCGGGCGTCAAATAGTCCTCGAGGCTCTCCATGTCGGAGGCGAAGGAGGCGAAGATCACCCCGCGATGCGTGGTGACCGCAAGTGCTTGCGGGCTATGCGCGGCGGGCTCGAAGTCGCGCGGCATGCCGCCTTCCTTGTTGAGGCCGCGGCGGAAGGGGATGCCGACGAGGCGGCCTGCGAGATCGTAGGTCCATTGGTGGTAGGGACAGACGAATTCCTTGGCATGGCCGCGCGCGTGGCGGCAGAACTCGGCGCCCCGGTGCGCGCAGCGGTTCTCGAAGACATGGAGGGCACCCGCCTTGTCGCGCGAGACGATGACGGGGGTGGGGCCCACGAAGCTGCGCTTGAAGTCGCCCGGCTCGGGCACTTCGGCCTCGAGGCCGACGTAGTTCCAGGTGCGCCCATGGAAGATGCGCTCGACCTCGCGCTCGTAGATCTCCTGGCTGGTATAGACCCAGTCGGGGATGCGCGTAAGCCCTTCCTCCGGCCAGGCAAAGCCCCCTACGGGCGGGCGATTGGAGCCCGCTACTGCCGACACTTGCGCGCGCCCTGCTGTCGCGTCATCCATGGCCGCCTCCCCAAGAGCGACTCTGCCACTTCCGCATTCCTTTGGCAATATAGGCAGTATACTGACGATCTCGCGGAAAGGCAACGCGAAAGGCCGCCTCGGCAGGCGATGCCGGGCTCCGCAAGGTAGGCTTGCTCCGCCGAGATGATCAGCATACTGTCCAATTTCGACCGCTTGAGCAGTTACGGGAGGGGAGCATGGCGCTCGTGCCGCTGGCCAAGGAAGGCCATTTCTTCCATATCTACGATTTCCGCGTGAAGCCGGGGAGGGGGGACGAGTTCATCCGCCTCTTCAACGCCTTCGACTACTCCGACGAGAACCCGATGCACAAGTCCCCGGCCCAGGTGAAGGACGGCGTGCTGTGCCGCGACGTCGCGGACGCCGACCACTTCTGGCTCATCGGCGAGTGGCGCGACATCGACGTGCATGCGCAAATCCGCAAGGTGCTCGCCGAGAAGCTCAAACCCGAGTTCATCAAGCTGATCGAGGGCGGCAAGTTCGTGCCGTCCTACGCGAGCATCGTCTCCTCCACCCCGCAAGCCGTGCTCGACAAGGCGGCGCAGTAGCGCGCCACGGCGTTCCTCGAAGATCGCTTCACCTCGGCGAGAGCGCCAGTTGGCGCACACACCTTTGCGGGGGCGCCGACATCCGGCACTCCCTCACCCTTCCCATCGCAGCGCGATGGGCCCCTTCCCTCTCCCGCAAGCGGGAGAGGGTGGCGAGCGTAGCGTTTGACGCCTGCCAAGCGTCCACTGGACGCTTGGCCCGAACATGCCAGTGGCATGTTCGTCCGGCGTCAAAGGTGAGGGACGGCGGCGGCGCGAGGATGCGTGCATCCGCTGGCGCTTTCGCGGAGATGACGATCACTGCATAGAAGATCAGCGAGTTAACTCGAGCGCTCATCCTCCGATGAGGGCGAGCCACTCCTCCTCGCTCAGCGTCCTGACGCCGAGCTCGCGCGCCTTCGCCGCCTTCGAGCCGGCATCGGCACCCACCACCACGAAATCGGTCTTCTTCGAGACCGAGCCCGCGACGCTGGCGCCGAGCGCCTCGGCGCGCGCCTTGGCCTCGTTCCGCGTCATCCGCTCGAGGCTGCCGGTGAAGACCACGGTCTTGCCGGCAATCGGCGAGCTCGCGGCGGGGGCGACGAAGGGCTCGACCTCGACCTCGCGCCCGAGTGCCTCGAGCACCTCGCGGTTGTGGCGCTCGGCGAAGAAGCCGAGGATGTCCTCGGCGACCGCGGGGCCGATGCCTTCGACCGAGGTGAGCTCGAGATAAGCATCGCTCTCGCGCGCCTGGGCTGCCGTCATGGCGTGGCGCCAAGCGGCGAGCGTGCGGTATCTCTTGGCCAAGAGGCGTGCCGTCGCCTCGCCTACTTGCGGAATGCCGAGGGCGTAGATGAAGCGCTCGAGTGCTATCTTGCGGCGCTCCTCGATGGCGCGCATGAGGTTGTCCACCGACTGCCGCCCCCAGCCCTCGCGCGTCTCGATCTCGCGGTGCCGCGTATGCAGCTTGAAGATGTCGACGGGGCTCTTGAGCAGTCCGTCCGCGAAGAACGCCTCGATGTGCTTGCGGCCCAGCCCCTCGATATCGAAGGCGTTGCGCGAGACGAAATGGCGCAGGCGCTCGACGGCCTGGGCGGGGCAGACGAGCCCGCCCATGCAACGGCGCACGACCTCGCCCGGCTCGCGCAGTGCTAAGCTGCCGCAGGCGGGACATTTATGCGGGAAGGCGTAGGGCTTGGCCCCCTTGGGCCGCTTCGCCGCGATGACGCCGACGATTTGCGGAATGACGTCGCCGGCGCGCTGGATGATCACGCTATCGCCTTCGCGCACGTCCTTGCGCGCGATCTCGTCCTCGTTGTGAAGCGTGGCGCGCGAGACGACGACGCCGCCCACGGTCACGGGCTCGAGCTCGGCCACCGGGGTCAAGGCGCCGGTGCGGCCCACCTGCACGATGATCTTCTTGAGTCGGGTCTCCGCCTGCTCGGCCGGAAACTTGTGCGCGAGTGCCCAGCGCGGGGCGCGGCTCACCATGCCGAGCCGCTCCTGAAGATCGAAGCGGTTGACCTTGTAGACGACGCCGTCGATATCGTAAGGCAGCCCCGCGCGCTCTTCGGCGATCTTCCGGTAAAGCGCCAACGCCTCCTCGATCGAAGGACAGAGGCGCGCGAGCGGGTTGGTCGCGAAGCCGAGGCGGCGGAGTGCTGCGAGGTAATCCCACTGGGTCTTGGCGATCGGCTCGCTCATCTCGCCCTCCGCGTAGAAAAAGGCGGAGAGCCGGCGCGAAGCGGTGATGCGGTAGTCGAGCTGACGGAGCGAACCGGCGGCGGCATTGCGCGGATTGGCGAAGGGCGGCTTGCCCCCTACCTCCTGCTGGCGGTTCAATCTCAGGAAGTCCGCCTTGGTCATATAGACCTCGCCGCGGACCTCGAGCACGGCCGGAACATGGCGGCCGTGGAGGTGCTCCGGCACGTCCTCGATCGTGCGCAGATTGCGGGTGATGTCCTCGCCCGTGATGCCGTCGCCGCGCGTGGCCGCTTGCACGAGGCTGCCTCCCTCGTAGCGTGCGGCGACCGAGAGGCCGTCGATCTTGGGCTCGCCCACCAGCTCGATGGCGGCGTCCTTGGCGAGGCCGAGGAAGCGGCGCACGCGTGCGATGAACTCATAGGCCTCGCTCTCCGCGAAGGCGTTCGTCAAGGAGAGCATCGGCTTCGCATGGACGACCTTGGCGAAGCCCGCGGCAGGCGGGGCGCCGACGCGGTGACGCGGGCTGTCGGGCCGCACGAGTACGGGGAAGCGCTCCTCGATCGCCGCATTGCGGCGCACGAGCTCGTCGTACGCCGCATCGGAGATTTCGGGTGCGGCCTTCTGATAGTAGAGCTCGTCGTGATGCGCGATCTCCTTCGCGAGATGCTCGAGCTCGCGCTCCGCCTGGCTTTTCGAGAGCTCCTCGACCGCGATATCGCGCAGCGGTTTCGTCATGACGACCCCTCAGCTGAGGCTGCCGGCGATCAGGCTGTCGGCCGCGGCGCGCGCCTCCTCGGTGATCCTCCGGCCGGAGAGCATGCGCGCGATCTCCTCGCGCCGCGCCGCAGCGGCAAGCTCCTCGACCTCGGTCAAGGCAAGTGCCTCCTTGCCGCGGCGCGCCTCGCGCTTGCTCACGCGCCAGTGATGGGCACCGCGCGCGGCGACCTGGGGCGAGTGGGTGACGACAAGGACCTGGAGCTCCCGGCCCAGGCGCTGCAGCCGTTCGCCGACCGCCGCCGCGGTCGCCCCGCCGATGCCCGAATCCACCTCGTCGAACACCAGCGTCGGCGCCGAGGCGACGCGCGAGAGCACCACCTTGAGCGCCAGCATGAAGCGGGCGAGCTCGCCGCCCGAGGCGATCTTGGCGATGGGACCCATGGGGCTGCCCGGATTGGTCGCGACCTCGAAGCCAACGCGCTCCATACCCTCCTCCCCCCCCTCCTCCTCTGCGAGCGGCGCGAGCCGCGTGGCAAAGCGCGCCCGCTCGAGTTTGAGCGGCGGCAGCTCCGCCATGATCGCGCGGTCGAGACGGGCCGCGGCCTCGGCCCGCGCCGCGGAGAGCGCGCGCGCAGCCCCGACATAGGCCTCGCGCGCCGCGGCGACGGCCTGCTCGTGCTGCTGCTCGGCCTCGCCGCGCTCGTCGATCGCCGCGAGGCGCGCCGCGAAGGTATCGCGCAGAGGGGCGAGCCCGTCGCTCGGCACTTGGTGCTTGCGGGCGAGGTCGCGCAAGGCATAGAGCCGCTCCTCGACCGCATCGAGCCGGCCCGGCTCGGCATCGAGGGCGCTGCCGAAGGCCGTCAGCGCGGCCAGCACCTCGCCGAGCTCGAGGGCGGCACGGTCGAGGGCCGCGAGTGCTGGATCGAGCCGGCCCGCCGCTTTCTCCGCCGCGCGCTCGAGTTGACGCCGCGCGCGTCCGAGCGTCCCCTCGAGCCCGTCTCCGCGTCCCTCCGGCTCGCCGCTCAGGAGTGCCAAGGCCGCGTTGAGCGACTCGACCACTTGCTCGCGATGCATGAGGAGGAGCCGCTCCTCGGCGAGGGCTGCCTCCTCGCCGGGCTTGGGGGCCAAGCCCTCGAGCTCGGCAAGCGCGTGTCGCAAGAATTCTTCGTCCCGCCGTGCCGCCTCGCGCTCGGCCGCGAAGGCGGCATGGGCCGCAAGCGCTGCGCGCCAGGCACGGTGCGCTGCCCGCACGCGATCAAGGAAGGCCGCGTTGCCGCCGAAGGCGTCAAGTGCCGCGCGATGGGTTGCCGGATCGATGAGCCCGTGCTGATCGAGCTGACCCTGGATCTCGACGAGGCTGTCGCCGAGCTGGCGGAGGAAGCCGACGCTGACCGGCTGGTCGTTGACGAAGGCGCGGCTGCG
>DATNIJ010000118.1:0-2474 GCA_035604475.1 Alphaproteobacteria bacterium | reverse complement strand
GGTCTGCCGCCTGTGCGACGAGCTCGGCATCGACCGGCCGATCGTGAGCCAGCCCTACTACAACGCCATGAACCGCATGCCGGAGGTCGAGCAGCTCCCGGTCTGCGCCTATTACGGCCTCGGCGTCGTCCCCTATAGCCCGCTCGCGCGCGGCGTGCTAACGGGCAAATACCTGCCCAACGCCGCCTTGCCGCCAGACACGCGCGCGGGGCGCAGGGACAAGCGCCTGATGGAGACGGAGTGGCGCCACGAATCGCTCGAGATCGCCCAGAAGGTGAAGGCCCACGCCGAGGCCAAGGGAATGAGCGCAGGCCAGCTCGCGGTCAACTGGGTGCTCAACAACGCGCTCGTCACGGCGGCGATCGTCGGCCCGCGCACCGAGGCGCAGCTCGACGACTACTTGGGCGCACTCGCGCATCGCTTCACGGCGGAGGACGAGGCGCTGATCGACGGCCTCGTGGCGAGCGGCCACCCCTCGACCCCGGGCTACAACGACCCGAGCTATCCGATCGAGGGCCGCATTCCGCGTAGCGGGAGGTGACCAGCGCGCCGCAAGGGCGCTAGGCCAGGAGGTGCCATTGTCGTTCGATTTCACAGGCAAGCGCGTGGTCGTCGCCGGCGGCAGCCGCGGCATCGGGCGCGGAATCGCCCTCGGCTTCGCGGAGTCGGGTGCTGCCGTGTCGATCTGCGCGCGGGGCAAGGAGGCGCTCGAGGCGACGCGCGCCGAGCTCGCCCGCCTTGGCGCCGGCGCGCATGCCTTGGCGTGCAACCTCGCCGACGGCGCCGCTGTCGCCCGCTACATCGCGGCCGCGGCGGCAGCACTCGGCGGCATCGACATCCTCGTCAACAACGCCTCGGGCTTCGGCGCGAGCGACGACGAGGCCGGCTGGGAGGCGAGCATCGCCGTCGACCTGATGGCGACGGTGCGCGCCTCGCGCGTCTCGTTGCCCTTCCTCGAGGCCGCCGGCGGCGGCTCGATCGTCAACGTGTCCTCGATTTCCGCCTATCGCCCCGCCGTGCGTACCCCGCCCTATGGTGCGGTGAAGGCAGCGCTCGTCCACTACACGCAAACGCAGGCAGCCCTGCTTGCGCGCAAGCGCATCCGCGTGAATTGCGTCGCACCCGGCTCCATCGAGTTCCCCGGCGGGATGTGGGAGCGGCGCCGAAGCGAGGAGCCGAAACTCTACGAGCGTGTGCTGCGCAGCATCCCCTTCGGCCGTCTCGGCCGGCCGGAGGAGGTGGCGAATGTGGTATTGTTCCTTGCCTCTCCGCTCGCGAGTTGGATCACCGGCCAGACCGTGGCGGTCGACGGCGGCCAGCTCTTGAGCGGCTGAGGAAGGGCCTACGGGAGGCGAGCGATGAGCGAGAAGGACGCGGCCGAACGCTATCGCGCCAACCTGCAAGGCGAGGTCGATGGTGCCGCACTCTACCGCGCCCTCGCCGAGGTCGAGGCCGACCCGCAGCTCGCCAAGGTCTACGGCCGCCTCGCCGCGGTCGAAGAGGCCCATGCCTCCTTTTGGCGCAAACGCCTCGAGGCGCTCGGCAAGGTCCTGCCCCGGCTACACCCGGGCTTCCGCCCCAGGGCGCTGGCCTGGCTGGCGCGCCGCTTCGGCCCGGGCTTCATCCTTCCCACGCTCAACACGCTCGAGCATTTGGACAGCGGGCATTACGACGCCCAGCCCGACGCCGTGGCGGGCGGGCTGCCCCAGGCCGAGCGCAGCCACGCGCGCATCCTTCAGGCGATCGCGGGGGACGCTTCCGGCGGTATCACGGGGAGTACCTTGGCGCGGATCGAGGGCCGGCACCGCGGCCTCGGCGGCAACGCGCTGCGCGCCGCCGTGCTCGGCGCCAACGATGGGCTGCTCTCCAACCTGAGCCTGGTCATGGGGGTCTCCGGCGCCGAGCTCGACCGCCATGCGGTCCTGATCACCGGGCTTGCGGGCCTCCTGGCCGGCGCCTGCTCGATGGCGCTCGGCGAATGGCTCTCGGTCACGAGCTCGCGCGAATCCTATCAACGCCAGATCGGCAAGGAGGCCGCCGAGCTCGCCGAGGTCCCCGAGGAGGAGAAGGAGGAGCTCATCCTCATCTATCAGGCCAAGGGACTCGGCGAGGGCGAGGCCCGTGCCTTGGCCGAGCGGCTCATGGCCGACAAGGACACCGCACTCGACACGCTGGTGCGCGAGGAGCTCGGCATCGACCCGGGCGAGCTTGGCGGCTCGGCCTGGACCGCGGGCGCAACCTCGTTCCTGCTCTTTGCCGCGGGGGCGGTCTTCCCGGTGGCGCCCTTCTTCTTCGCCGGAGGCTATCGCGCGGTCGCGGCGAGCCTGGCACTTTCCGGCATCGCCCTCTTCGCGATCGGCGGCGGCACCAGCCTCTTCACCGGCCGGGGCGTGCTCCTCTCGGGGTTGCGTCAATTGCTGGTCGGCCTGGCCGCGGCCGGCGTCACCTACGGCCTCGGCCGGCTCATCGGCGTG
>DATNIJ010000117.1:0-16067 GCA_035604475.1 Alphaproteobacteria bacterium | reverse complement strand
GGAGATGACGATCGTCCCCGCACCGTCTGCCTTCAGCCTCGCCTGCGCCCGCCTCGGCTGGCCGCGTGCCGCGGTCGCGACCTTGACGCTGCATGGCCGGCCCTTGGCCCTCCTCAATGCTTTCCTCCAGCCCGGCAGGCGACTCCTCGTGCTCAGCGAGAATGCCGCGACACCCTCGGCCGTGGCGGCTCATCTGCACCTGCACGGCTACGGCCGCAGCCGGCTCAGCGTGCTCGAGCACATGGGCGGCGAGCGCGAGCGCATCTTGAGCGGCACGGCCGAGGGCTGGCGGAGAAACGACCTCGCGGAGCTCAATACGCTCGCGATCGAGTGCGTGGCCGATGAGGCGGCACTCCTCTTGGCACCAGTGCCCGGGCTCCCCGACGAGGCATTCCACCACGATGGCCAGCTCACCAAGCGCGAGGTTCGCGCCATCACGCTTGCCGCTTTGGCGCCGGTGCCGGGGCAGCTTCTTTGGGACGTGGGGGCGGGCTGCGGCTCGGTCGCGATCGAGTGGCTGCGCTGCCACTCGACATGCCGCGCGATCGCGATCGAGGCGGAGGCAGCGCGGCTGCGGCTCATAGCCGACAATGCAACGGCCCTCGGCGTGCCGGCACTCGAGATCGTCGGCAGCCGCGCGCCGGAGTCCCTCGATGGGCTCGCGTCCCCCGACGCCGTTTTCATCGGCGGCGGCGGTAGGGAGGCGGGCCTCTTCGAGCGCTGCTGGGAAGCGCTCAAGCCGGGCGGACGGCTGGTGGCGAACGCGGTGACGCTCGCGGGCGAGACTCGCCTTATCGAGTGGCGCGCCCGCGTCGGCGGCAGCCTCACCCGCATCGCCATCGAGCGCGCGGAGGCGATAGGGGAGCAAACCGGCTGGCGACCGTTGCGCACCGTGACGCAGTTCACGGCGGTGAAGCGATGAGCGGGCCGGCAACCCTTTACGGTCTCGGCGTCGGTCCGGGCGATCCCGAGCTCCTGACGCTCAAGGCGCTCAGGATTCTGCGCGCGGTACCCGTCGTCGCCTATCCGGCTCCCGAGCAAGGGGCGAGCTTCGCGCGCGCGATCGTGGCGAGCTTCCTCTCCCCTGCCAAGCGCGAGATCGCGATCCGCATTCCGATGACGGGCGAGCGTTTCCCGGCCGAGGCCGCCTACGACCGCGCGGCGGCGGAAATCGGCGCCGAGCTCGCCCAAGGGCATCATGTCGCCTGCCTTTGCGAAGGCGATCCCTTCTTCTATGGCTCCTTCATGTATCTCTTCGCGCGCCTCGCCGAGCGCTTCCCGGTCAAGCTCGTGCCCGGGGTGACCTCGCTCGTCGCCTGCGCGGGCGCGCTTGCCTCCCCACTCGCAGCACGCCACGACGTGCTGAGCGTTCTGCCGGCCCCGTTGCCCGAGGAGCGGCTTGCCGGTGCGCTCGAGTCCGCGGACGCGGCGGCGATCATCAAGCTCGGGCGCCATTTCGCCAAGGTACGGGGCGTACTCGAGCGCTTGGGTCTTAAGGATCGCGCGCGCTACATCGAGCACGCCAGCCTCGGAAGCGAGCGCATTCTGCCCCTCGACGAGGTGGACCCGGCTGCGGTCCCCTATTTCTCCATGATCCTCGTCCACCGGCGGGGGAGTGCGTGGCGATGAGAGGCGAGATCGCCATCGTGCTCCTCGGCGAGAGCGCTAGGCCTGCAGCGCTCAAGATCGCGGCGGCGCTTCCGGGCGCCCGCCTCCACGGCCTCGCCGGCCGGGTGAGCGGTGCTGACGTCGTTTTCGCGGATACGGGCGCTCATCTTCAGGCGCTCTTCGCGGACGGCGTTGCCATCGCCGGGCTCGCTGCGGCGGGCGTGCTCGTGCGGACGCTGGCACCGATGCTCGAGGACAAGCGGCGCGAGCCGCCCGTCGTGGCGATAGCTGAGGACGGCAGCGCCGTGGTGCCGCTTTTGGGGGGCCATCATGGCGCCAACGCGCTCGCGCGGCGCATCGGCGAGGCGCTCGGCGTGGTGCCGGCGTTCACGACCGCGGGCGAGGTGCGCTTCGCTGTCGCCCTTGACGAGCCGCCGCCCGGCTGGCGTCTTGCCAATCCCGAGCATATGAAGCCGTTCGCCGCAGCCCTTCTCGGCGGTGCCACCGTGCGGCTCGACGGCTTCGCACCCTGGCTCGCGGAAAGCGGCTTGCCCTTCGCGGAGACCGGGCCGCTCGAGATTTGCGTGAGCGAGAAGTGCCGGGAGGGCACGCCCAAGAGGCTCGTCTATCACCCGGCGGTGATCGCCCTCGGGGTGGGTTGCGAGCGCGGCACCAGTGCGCAAGAGCTCGTGGCCCTCGTGGAGGCCTGCCTCGCGCAAGCGAAGGTCGCACCCGCGGCGATCGCCGGCCTCTTCTCGCTCGATCTCAAGATGGACGAGCCCGCACTCTTGGCACTGGCCGAGCGGCTCGGCGTGCCTCTGCGCTTCTTCAATGCAGCCGAGCTCGAGGCCGAGACGCCGCGGCTCCTCAACCCCTCGGAAGCGGTCTTTCGCGAGGTCGGCTGTCACGGCGTCGCCGAGGCGGCGGCCCTTGCCGCCGCCGGGAAAGACGGCCGGCTCATGCTCGGCAAAGAGCGCTCGCGCCGCGCCACCTGTGCCATCGCCTTAGCCCCGCGGCCGATCCCGATCGAGGAGACGGGGCGCGCGCGCGGCCGGCTCTTCATCGTCGGCATTGGGCCGGGGGGCGAGGCCTGGTTGACGCCCGAGGCTGCCGGCATGATCGAGGAGGCGAGCGATCTCGTCGGCTACGGCCTTTATCTCGACCTCCTTGGCGCGCGCGCAAAGGCCAAGCGGCGGCACGATTTCGCGCTTGGCGAGGAGGAGGCGCGGGTCAAGACGGCATTGGCGCTCGCCGCCGAGGGTCGCACGGCCGCCCTCGTCTCCTCGGGCGACCCGGGCATCTATGCCATGGCGTCGCTTGCCTTCGAGCTCCTCGAGCGGGCGCCGCACGCGTGGCGAGGTATGGAAGTGCGCGTGGCACCCGGCATCTCCGCCATGCAGGCCGCCGCCGCACGCGCGGGCGCGCCCCTTGGCCACGACTTCGCCGCGATTTCGCTCTCCGATCTCCTGACCCCCTGGGAGGCGATCGAGCGCCGGCTCGAGGCGGCCGCGGCCGGCGACTTCGTCGTCGCCCTCTACAATCCCGTCTCGCGCCGGCGTAGGCACCAGCTCGAGATGGCGCGGGCCATCCTTCTGAAGCACCGCGCACCCGACACGCCCGTGGTCCTCGCGCGCAATCTCGGACGCAAGGGCGAGACGCTCGAGGTCGTCCGCCTCGCGGAGCTGGGAGCGGGCCAGGTCGATATGCTCACGGTGGTGCTGATCGGCAGCACGTCCACGCGCGCGTTCAAGCGCGGGGATGGCGCGCTCGCCGTCTACACCCCGCGCGGCTACGGGAATGCCCGGCCCGCCAAGAAGGAGTGCAAGCGGTGACGGTGCACTTCATCGGGGCGGGGCCTGGTGCTGCCGATCTCATCACCGTGCGCGGCCGCACCCTCATCTCGCGCTGTCCGGTCTGCCTTTACGCGGGCTCGCTCGTTCCTCGCGAGCTGGTCGCAGCCGCACCGCGCGGCGCGCGCGTGGTCGATACGGCCCCGCTCACGCTCGACGAGATCATCGCCGAGATCGCGGCCGCACACGGCAAGGGTCAGGACGTGGCGCGCGTCCATTCGGGCGACCCTTCGCTCTATGGCGTGATCGCCGAGCAGATGCGGCGGCTCGACCGCATCGGCATCGCCTATGACATAACACCGGGCGTGCCTGCCTTCGCCGCAGCCGCGGCACTCCTCAAATGCGAGCTTACCCTGCCGGAGGTGAGCCAGACCGTGATCCTGACGCGCACCGCGATGAAGGCCTCGGCCATGCCAAGAGGAGAGGATCTCGCACTCCTCGGCCGCTCGCGTGCGACGCTCGCCATCCATCTCTCGGTGCGCAATATGCGCACGATCGTCGGGAAGTTGACGCCGCTCTATGGTGGGGATTGTCCGGTTGCGGTCGTCTATCGCGCGAGCTGGCCCGACGAGCTCGTCATCCGCGGAACGCTCGAGAACATCGCCGGCAAGCTGCGCAAGGCGAAGCTCACGCGCACGGCGCTGGTGCTTGTGGGGCGCGCGCTTGCTCCCGACAGTTTTCGCGACAGCGCGCTTTACGATCCGCGCCACGCGCATGTGTTGCGGCCGAGGCGACGGCGCTAAGAGAGATGCTCGACGATCCAATCAAGGGCGGCCTCGACGGCCTCGACGATCTCGCCTGCGGGTGGCGGCGGGCGGCGCACGATCACGACCGGCAGGCCGAGCTCGCGCGCTGCCGCGATCTTGGCATAGGTGGCATCTCCGCCGCTGTTCTTGCTGACGAGCGCCTCGATGCGCCGCGACGTCATGAGGTCGCGTTCGTCCTCGACCGTGAAGGGCCCGCGGGCGGTAATGATCTCGGCCTCCGCCAGCGGCAGCGCCGTCCGAGGCGGCTCGATGAGGCGGACAAGGAACCAGCAATCGCGGACGGCTCCGAAGGTGCGGAGCTCCTGTCGGCCCACGCTCAGGAAGACGCGACGCGCGAGGCCCGGAAGGGCCGCGGCCGCCGCCGCGAGATCGTCGACCTCGATCCAGCGGTCGCCGCTTTGCCTTTGCCAAGGCGGACGCACGAGCACGAGGCGCGGCTTGGCCGCGCGCGCGCACGCCTCGGCCGCATGGCGCGAGATGACGGCGGCGAAGGGATGGGTGGCATCGACGACGAGGTCGATCGCCGCATCCCGCAGGTAGGCGGCGAGGCCGTCCGCACCGCCGAAGCCGCCGCGGCGAAGCTCCCCTTTCGGCGCAAGCGGAGCGCTGGTGCGGCCCGCGAGCGAGGTGACGACGCGGAGTTGCGGGACGAGTGCCGCGCGCGCGGCGAGTGCCGACGCCTCGCCGGTGCCGCCCAGGATGAGGAGGCGGCACTCAGCCATCGCCGCGGCCGACGAGCTGGCCGGCGCGGTCGAAGATCAGGACTTCGACTGCAACCGGGGCGCCTGCGAGAACGCCGAGTGCGGTCTCGCGGGCGCGGGCAGCTACGAGATCGCCGATGCCGATCCCGGCCGCGCGTGCGAGCTCGAGCGTCTCGAGTGCGGAGTTGGCATTCTTTGCCTTGGCAAGGAGTTCCGGGACGGCGCCGAGCTCGGCGAGCCGCTCGGCAAGCCAGGCCTGGTCGACCTGGCTGCGTCCCGAATGGAGGTCGAGATGGCCCTCTGCGAGCTTGCTGATCTTGCCGAAGCCGCCCGCGATGGTGAGACGCGGCAGCGGGTGGCGGCGGAGGTATTTGAGGAGTCCGCCCGCGAAGTCGCCCATGTCGAGGAGCGCCGAGTCGGGCAGATGATAGAGTGCCTGGAGTGCGCGCTCCGAGCTCGAGCCGGTCGAGCCGGCGACGTGGCGGAGACCTTCGGCGCGCGCCACGTCGATGCCGCGGTGGATCGAATGGATCCACGCCGAGCAGGAGTAGGGCACGACGATGCCGGTGGTGCCGAGGATGGAGAGCCCGCCGAGGATACCGAGGCGCGGGTTCCAGGTCTTGCGCGCGAGCGCCTCGCCGCCGGGAATCGCGATCTCGATCGCCACGTCGCCGCGTCCGCCATGCGCGCGCGCCACCTCGGCGACGGCCGCGCGCATCATCTCGCGCGGGACGGGATTGATCGCGGGCTCGCCGGGCGGAAGCGGCAGGCCCGCCTTGGTCACGGTGCCCACACCCTCGCCCGCGCGGAAGGCAACCCCACTCCCCGCGGGCCCCAGGCGCACGGTCGCAAGCACGAGCGCGCCATGCGTCACGTCGGGATCGTCACCGGCGTCCTTGACGATGCCGGCGCGCGCGAAGCCCTCGCCCAGCTCCTCGCGTGCGAGCGCGAAGGCGGGCCGCTCGCCCTTGGGGAGCGTGATCGTGACCGGATCGGGGAAGGCCCCGGTGAGGAGTGCCGTATAGGCGGCCTTGGTCGCCGCGGCAGCGCAGGCTCCCGTGGTCCAGCCCCGGCGCAAGGTGCCGCCTTTTCGCGCTGCCATGCTGCGCTTATAGACCGCGCGCGCGGCGCATTGCTAGCGCTTCGGCCGCATCCTCCGCTATGGTCGCTCGCATGAGCGCGCTGCCCTTCGAGCTCCCGGCCTTCGCGCCGGGCTGGGTCTGGCTGACCGGCGCCGGCCCCGGCGATCCCGGCCTCTTGACCCTCTTGGCCCACCACGGTCTCGCCCAGGCGGACGTCGTCGTCTATGACGCGCTCGTGAGCGAGGCGATCTTGGCACTTGCGCGCACGGAAGCTCGGCGCGTCTATGCGGGCAAACGCGGCGGCAAGCCCTCGCCCACCCAGGCCGACATCTCAGAACGTCTCATTGCCTTGGCGCGCGAGGGCAAGCGGGTGCTGCGGCTCAAGGGCGGCGACCCCATGGTCTTCGGCCGCGGCGGGGAGGAGGCGTTGAGCCTCGCCGCGGCGGGGATTCCCTTCCGCATCATCCCCGGCGTCTCGGCCGGCATCGGCGGGCTCGCCTACGCCGGCATCCCGCTCACCCATCGCGACAGCAACTCGGTCGTCACCTTCCTGACCGGGCACAATGCGGCGGGGGTGGTTCCCGACGAGATCGACTGGCAGGCGCTCGCGCGCGGCTCCCCGGTGCTCGTCATCTACATGGCGCTCAAGCATCTCGCCGTGCTGAGCGAGCGGCTCATCGCCGCCGGCCGGCCGGCCGAGGAGCCGGTCGCGATCGTGAGCGACGCCACGCTTCCCACCCAACGCGTCCTCGAGACGACGCTCGGCCGTGCTGCGGCCGATGCCGCGGCCGCGGCAATGGCGCCGCCTGCGATCGTGGCGGTCGGCGAGGTGGTGCGGCTCCGCGTGCATCTCGACTGGCTCGGCGCCGTCGCCCGCAAGGAGCGCGCGCAAGCGGCCCTTGCCTCGACCACGGGCGGCAAGACGAGCGATTAGGCAGCACCCTACCCATGTCGCCCGCCCCCGGCCTCGTCATCGCATCGTCCGCCTCCGGTAGTGGGAAGACCACGGTGACGCTCGCGTTGCTGCGGGCCTACCGCGACGCAGGCGTGCGTGCCGCCTCCGCGAAGGTCGGGCCCGACTACATCGATGCCGTCTTCCACGCGGCGGCGAGCGGCAGGGCGTGCCGCAACCTCGATCCTTGGGCCATGCGGCCGGATGTGCTTGCGAGGCTCATCGACGCGGCGGCATGGGACGCCGATCTCCTCCTCGTCGAGGGAGTCATGGGACTCTTCGACGGTGCCGCCGACGGCACCGGCTCGACCGCCGATCTCGCGGCCTTTGCCGGCTGGCCGGTCGTCCTCGTCATCGATGCGGCCGGCCAAGGCGCCTCCGCGGCGGCATTGGCCAAAGGATTCCGGGATTTCCGCCCCGAGGTGGAGATCGCGGCCGTCATCGCCAATCGCGTCGGCGGCGCCGGCCACCAGGCGATTCTCAGAGAGGCGCTCCAGCACCTCGGCATGCCCCTCCTCGGCTGTTTCCCGCGCGAGGTGGGGCTAGCGCTGCCAGCGCGTCATTTGGGCCTGGTGCAGGCGCGCGAACACCAAGAGCTCGAGAAATTCCTGATGCGCGCAGGCGAGCAGGCCGCGCGCCACCTCGATCTGGCAGCACTCGCGCGTCTGGCGCGCCCGTCGCGGCTCTCGGCCCCGCGCGGGCCGCTCGCCTGCGTGGCGCCGCTCGGCCAACGCATGGCATTTGCTTGCGACGACGCCTTCGCTTTTGCTTATCCGCATCTGCTCGAGGATTGGCGCGCGCAAGGGGCCGAGCTTCTGCCCTTCTCACCGCTCGGCGACGAGCCTCCGGCGCAAGACGCCGATGCGGTTTATCTTCCGGGCGGCTATCCGGAGCTTCATGCGGGAAGGCTCGCGGCCAATCGCCGCTTCATCGACGGGCTGCGGGCCGCAGCCGCGCGCGGTGCCGTCGTCTATGGCGAGTGCGGCGGCTACATGGTGCTGGGCGAGCGTCTCAGCGACGGGGCGGGCGCGTCCCACCTCATGGCGGGGCTGCTGGCGCTCGAGACCTCCTTTGCGGAGCGGCACCTCCATCTCGGCTACCGCGCGCTCAGGCTCTTGGCCGACGGCCCGCTCGGCGCCCACGGGACCGCCTTCCGCGGCCACGAGTTCCACTACGCGACCGTCGGCCGCGAGGAGGCCGCGAGTCCGCTCTTCCTGGCAACGGATGCGCTCGGCAATGCGCTCGGCACGAGCGGTGCCGTGCGCGGACGCGTGATGGGCTCCTTCATGCATCTCGTCGATCGGGCGTGACTGCGTCGTTCCTCCGCTCGCTTCGCGGAGCCTGTCCTCGGGCCGGCCGGAGGCCGGACCCCGTGGGCCGCAATGTTGCCGGAAAACACGGTATTACGGCGCAAACGCCACTAGATTGACAGGCCGCCCCGCCCCACGTCCGTGGCATGAAGCACAAGCCAGCCCTCTATGCCCTCAGCCGCCTCTATGCCGAGCTACAGGGCGAGCTACGGCAAGCCCGTAGGAATGAAGTCCTGATTCGGGGCGATCTACCCGACGCTGAGGCGGCGGGAGGGTGACACGGTACGGGCGCACAGAGAGGGCGCAGCGGTCAAATGGTCTCTCGTGCCGCAAGACAGCGATCTGCTAGCATAAATGCTAGATTTTTCACTGAAATCAATGGGTTGACCTAGATCAATGCGGTTGGCCTCTCATCTCCGCTTCAATCAAGCGGTCGTTGGAGGACTGACCATGCAAAAGCTCAGAATAGCCTTCAAGTCCGTGCTCGCCCTTCGCTCGAAAGAGGGCGTGACCGCCATCGAATACGGCCTGATCGCGGCCCTCATCGCCGTTGCGATCATTTCGACCGTGACGACGCTTGGCGTCGATCTGACTGCGACCTTCAACATGGTCGCTGGCCATCTCGGCAGTAGCCCAAGCTAAGACCATCCGAACGATGGCGAGCGGGCTCCGTACGACCTTAAGGTGGCGGGAGGGGCAGATGGTGCGGGCACACCAGGAGACGAAGCCGACACGGTGGGCTATCCTTTGATAAGCTGTAGCGTAGCTCACGGAAAAACATCGGATTCATCGGTTGGAGCCCGAACGCTAAGGTGGCTCGGAGAAGCCGCGTTCTGGCATGGCCGCGCTCGATTGGCGCGCCCCCGCCTTTGTTCATTACGGGAGCGCCGCCGCCATGCCCAAGCGCGCGGCGGCATCATGCAGGCGTTTATCCCGCGTCCACAGGGAGGTGCCCGCCATTAGCCGGGCGGCCGCGAGGAGGTGGGCGTCGACATAGCCTATGCCGAGCCTGAACAGCCTGTGCCGCCCGATGAAATGGAGAATTTCCTGATCCGTGGCGACGGTCGCCTGGGGCAGAGCTCTCAGCGCATCGAGAACAAGATCGCGTTGCCGCAGATTGCCCAAGGCGAGCTCGCCGATCACGAAGGGGTGCGCCAGGACCCGCCCGGCATCGAGGAGCCCGGCAAGCTTCTTGTCGTCGGCGCGCAGATGATCGACCCAGACGGGAGTATCGACCAGGATCATCGAGGCTTCGAGCGCCGTCGCGGGGCTGCCGCCAAATCAGGCTCGCTTCCGCCCAAACGCGCCAGCCGACGCGCGCTTTCACGCTCGATCAACGCCTTGAGCGCCTCGCGGACCAAGCTGGATTTCTCCTTCAGGCCGGTGAAGGCCTGAGCCTTCGCGAGCAATTCGTCATCAAGTGCGAGGGTTGTGCGCATCTTTCGCTCTCCCATCGGACCGGCACGATATTGTCATCATTTGATGTCGAATTCAATGCCGATCTGGAGGGGCGGTACCGCTCGTTTGCCGATATTGGACCCTATATCTTCCCGCTCACGCCGGCCTCGGCGAAGGTCGCCATGCCGCAATGGGTGGCAACCGCACCCTTGAGGACGCCGAGGGCCAATGCCGCCCCCGAGGCCTCGCCGAGACGCATGCCGAGGGAGAGGAGCGGGGCCTTGCCAAGGGTGGCGAGAAGGCGCACGTGCCCCGGCTCGGCCGAAACATGCCCGGCTATGCAATGATCGAGTGCACCCGGTGCGAGCTTTGCGAGCGGTGCGGCGGCGGCGCAGGCGACGAAGCCGTCGAGGATGACGGGGATGGTGCGTGCGCGTGCCGCCGCGACGGCGCCGCAGATGGCGGCGAGCTCGCGCCCGCCCAAGCGCCGCAAGGCCTCGAGCGGATCCGCGAGTGCGGCGCCATGGCGGCGGAGCCCTTCGTCCACGACCGCGGCCTTGCGCGCAACCCCCGCGCCATCGAGGCCGGTCCCGGGTCCGGCCCAATCGGCGCCGCTGCCGCCGAAAAGTGCTGCTGCGAGTGCGGCCGCCGCCGTGGTATTGCCGATCCCCATCTCGCCGACCAGCAGCACGTCGTGTCCGGGTTTGACGGCGCGCCAGCCGGTATCGAGGGCCGCAGCACACTCGGCCTCGCTCATCGCCGGCTCGGCGGTGAAATCCGCCGTCGGGCGCTCGAGCTCGAGGGCGATCACCTCGAGTGCCGCGCCGAAGGCCTTGCACAGCTGGTTGATCGCGGCCCCGCCCGCCGCGAAGTTCGCCACCATCTCTCGGGTGACGGCACCCGGATAGGCCGACACGCCGCGCGCGACGACGCCGTGATTGCCGGCGAAGACGAGGCAGAGCGGGCGCTCGAGGCTCGGCGGGTGGCGCCCTTGCCAGGCGGCGAGCCAGATCGCCAGCTCCTCGAGGCGGCCGAGCGCACCGGCCGGCTTGGTGAGCTGCGCTTCGCGCGCGCGCGCGGCCTCTGCCGCAGCCGCATTCGGCGCCGCAAAGGCGGCAACGCGGGCGCGAAAGTCGGCAAGCGTGGCAATCTCGATCGCCGTTGCGGTGGCGTCACTCATGCGCGGCCTCGACAGGGAGGAGGGGGGTCGGTTCTAGTGTGCCAAGTGCGTCTGCAAGACGGCGGACGGTGCCGGCATCCGGCGGCAGGCCGAAGCGCAGCCACGTCGGCTTCTCGGCGAAGCGGCGCGCGTAGATGCCGTGGCGCAGAAGCGTGGCATAAATCTCCCCCCCGCGCGGGCTCGCGGCGAGGCGATAGAGATCGGTGCCGCCGAGGACGGCGAGGCCGGCCGCCGCGAGCACCGCCTCGAGTTGCAGTGCTGCCTCCGCCAGTCGCGCGCGCGTACGCCGGGCCCAATCCTCATCGGCGAAGGCCGCACTGGCGATCCACGAGGCAGGCCCGCTCACCGCCCACGGCCCGAGGGCCTCGCGCAGGCGCTTTGCGAGAGGCGGGGCGGCGAGCGCGAAGCCGAGGCGCAGGCCGGCGAGCCCGAAGAACTTGCCGAACGAGCGCAAGAGGATGAGACCCGGACGCATGACCTCGCGCGCGAGGCTCAGCTCGGGCGTCACATCCGCGAAGGCCTCGTCGACCACGAGCCAGCCGCCGCGCGCCGCAAGCCGGCCGGCGAGTGCCAGAAGCGACGCCGGCGCAAGGCGGCGACCGTCGGGGTTGTTGGGATTGGCGACAACCGCTACGTCGGGACCGCTTTCCGCGAGTGCGGCGAGCTCGCCCCAGGTCTCGACCCTATGGCCCGCCGCCGACCATTGCGCAGCATGCTCGCTGTAGGTCGGGCCGAGCACGCCGACGCGCGCCGAGGCACAGAGGCGCGGGAGCCATTGGATGAGCGCCTGCGAGCCCGGAGCCGGTGCGATGCAGTCCGCGTGCGGCGCCCCGTAATAGCGCTGAGCGGCCGTGCGCAGGCGCTCGTCGAGCCGCTCGCCGGGCAGCCGCGCCCAGAGCGAAGCGGGCAGGCTCTCGACCGGATAAGGCCACGGATTGATGCCCGTGCTCAGGTCGAGCCAGGCGCCCGCGAAGGCGCCCCGAGCTTCGGCGACGCGCGCCAGGTCGCCGCCATGCGCGGGGAGCGGCGGGTTGCCGGTGGGGGAGCTCGAGCGTTCTTTGTCGGACATCGCGAGGGTCGTGATCAAGGCTCGCTTGAGTGTAGCATGGCGGCTGAGATACGAAGGGGAAAATGGCGCTTCTCGATCCGCGCAACTTCGACATTCTGCTGCTGGCGCTGGCACTCGAGGCGGCTTTCGGCTATCCGCGGGTGCTCTTTCGCACCTTGCGCCATCCGGTCGTATGGATGGGCCTCCTGATCGAGCGCCTCGATGCGCAACTCAACCGGGCTGCCGACCGGGAAGGCGTGCGACGGGCGCTGGGGGCGGCGGGCCTGGCCTTGCTCCTTCTCCCCTCGGGGGCGTTGGCATTTGCCATCGCCAGCGGGGCGCGCGCGCTTCCCTTCGGCTGGCTCCTCGAGGGGGTACTCGCCGCGAGCCTCCTCGCGCAGCGCAGTCTCTTCGATCATGTCGCGGCCGTAGCGGTCGCGCTCGAGCGGGGCGGGCTCGCCTCGGCACGCGAGGCCGTCGCGAAAATCGTCGGCCGCGATCCGGAATCGCTGGATGAGGCCGGCGTCGCGCGGGCCGCCATCGAGAGCCTCGCCGAGAATTTCTCGGACGCTGTCGTAGCCCCCGCGCTGTGGTGCGCGCTTTGCGGCCTTCCGGGGATCGTCGTCTACAAGGCGATCAACACGGCGGACAGCATGCTCGGCCATCTCACAGAGCGCCATGGCACCTTCGGCTGGGCCGCCGCACGGCTCGACGATCTCGTCAACCTGCCGGCCTCCCGGCTCGCGGCGGGCCTGCTCGCGGCTGCCGCCTCCCTCTTGCCGCAGGCCGAGGGCGTTGCCGCCTGCCGGGCCGTGTGGCGCGATGGGGCGAAGCACCGCTCGCCCAATGCCGGCTGGCCCGAGGCCGCGATGGCGGGAGCGCTCGGCTTGCGACTCGCCGGCCCGCGCGTCTATGAGGGCGCGCGTGTCGAGGACGCCTGGATGGGCGACGGTCGCGCTGCTGCCGGGCCCCGCGATATTCGTGCGGCCCTTGGGCTTTACCGCGCCGCCTGCGGGCTCTTGTGGGCCATGGTGGCCACCCTCGCGCTCTTGAGCCGGCTCTGAGCGGGCGCCTGCCGGGCATGGCCCGCTCATCGTGGCCTTGACCTTTGCGATCTCCGGGTGCACTTTTACTTATTCCGAGGGGTGCCCCGGTAAGGGGCTGAGATACCAACGGCGCTCTCGATCGTGCGGCTAGGCCAGCGGGCGCAACGTGGGAACCCTTAGAACCTGATCCGGGTCATGCCGGCGGAGGGACAAGGAAAGCGACCGCGAGCGCGGTCCCAGCACGAACACCCGAGCCGCTCCATTCCCGGATCTCCCTGCCGTTTACCGTGCGTAGGAGATCCAGATGAACGCCATCAACAAGCCGATCAAGATTTCGGTCACGACCGGCCCGCTACAGGCGTCGCGCAAGGTCTATCTCGCCGGCGCGCGCGAGCCCGCCCTGCGCGTGCCCATGCGCGAGATCGCACTCGAGCCGAGCTCGGGCGAGCCGCCGGTCGTCGTCTACGACACCTCGGGCCCCTATACCGAGCCCGAAAGGGAGATCGACATCTACAAGGGCCTGCCGCGCCTGCGCGAGGCCTGGACCCGCGCGCGCGGCGACGTCGAGGAATACGACGGCCGCCACGTCAAGCCCGAGGACAACGGCAACGTCGAGGGCAAGCATCTCGTGCCCGAATTCCCGGTGCGCCATAAGCCGCTCCGTGCCAAGGGTGGCGCTGCGGTCACCCAGCTCGAGTACGCCCGGCGCGGCGTCATCACGCCGGAGATGGAGTTCATCGCGATCCGCGAGAATCTCGGGCGCGCGAAGCTCGAGGCTGCGACCCCGCGCGACGGCGAATCCTTCGGCGCCAGCATTCCCGACTACGTGACGCCCGAGTTCGTGCGCGACGAGGTGGCGCGCGGCCGCGCCATCATCCCCTCCAACATCAACCACCCGGAAATCGAGCCGATGATCATCGGCCGGAACTTCCTGGTGAAGATCAATGCCAACATCGGCAATTCCGCGGTGACCTCCTCGGTCGCGGAGGAGGTCGACAAGATGGTGTGGGCGACGCGCTGGGGGGCCGACACGGTGATGGACCTCTCGACCGGGCGCAACATCCACAACATCCGCGACTGGATCGTCCGCAACTCGCCGGTGCCGATCGGCACCGTGCCGATCTACCAGGCGCTCGAGAAGGTGGAGGGCGTCGCCGAGGAGCTCAGCTGGGAGGTCTACCGCGACACGCTCGTCGAGCAGTGCGAGCAGGGGGTCGACTACTTCACGATCCACGCCGGCGTGCGCCTCGCCTATGTCCCGCTCACCGCCAAGCGCACGACCGGGATCGTCTCGCGCGGCGGCTCGATCATGGCGAAGTGGTGCCTGTCGCATCACAAGGAGAGCTTCCTCTATACGCACTTCGAGGACATCTGCGACATCATGCGGGCCTATGACGTGAGCTTCTCCCTGGGCGACGGCCTGCGCCCCGGCTCGATCGCGGACGCCAACGACAGAGCACAGTTCGCCGAGCTCGAGACCTTGGGCGAGCTCACAGAGATCGCCTGGCGCAAGGGCTGCCAGGTGATGATCGAGGGCCCGGGCCACGTGCCCATGCATAAGATCAAGATCAACGTGGACAAGCAGCTCAGCGAGTGCGGCGAGGCGCCGTTCTACACGCTCGGCCCGCTTACCACCGACATCGCACCCGGCTACGACCACATCACGAGCGGCATAGGTGCTGCCATGATCGGCTGGTTCGGCTGCGCCATGCTGTGCTACGTGACGCCGAAGGAGCACCTCGGCCTTCCCAACCGCGACGACGTGAAGACGGGGGTGATCACCTACAAGATCGCGGCGCATGCCGCGGATCTCGCCAAGGGCCACCCGGGAGCGCAGGCCCGGGACGACGCGCTCTCCCGCGCGCGTTTCGAGTTCCGCTGGCAGGACCAGTTCAACCTCTCGCTCGACCCCGAGACCTCCAAGTCGTTCCACGACGAGACCCTGCCCAAGGAGGCGCACAAGGTGGCGCACTTCTGCTCGATGTGCGGCCCCAAGTTCTGCTCGATGAAGATCACGCAGGAGGTGCGCGACTATGCCGAGTCCGGCATGGCGCAGATGGCGGAGACCTTCCGCAAGACGGGGGGCGAGATCTACCGCAAGACGGAGGACCTCGAGGCGCTCGCCAAGGCGGCGAACCGCGCGCTCGGCGCCGATTGAAGGCGTTTCCGGATTCCTCGATGCGCGCCTTCACCCCCCACCCGCCCGCGGCTTGCAGCCGCGATCGACCTCCCCCTCAAGGGGGGAGGTGAAATGTCGCTTGTCACGGCAAGATAAATCCCCTCCCCCCTTGTGGGGGAGGGTTAGGGTGGGGGGTGGCAAGTGACGGCGCCGCTTTTCGACGAAGCCTTCCGGTCCCGCCTGCGCGAGCTTCTCGTCTGGCGGCGCGACGTGCGGCGCTTCCATTCGACCGTGCCGCCCGAGGGCACGCTCGAGCACCTCATCGAGCTCGCCACGCTCGCACCTTCGGTCGGGCTTTCGCAGCCGTGGCGCTTCGTGATCGTCGCCGACCCCGCGCGGCGCCGCAGGGTGCGGGAGAATTTCGCGGAATGCAACGCCGCGGCGCTCGCGGCTTATGCGGGCGAGCGTGCGAAGCTCTACGCGACCCTCAAGCTCGAGGGGCTCGACGATGCGCCGCTGCAACTCGCCGTCTTCGCGGACCGCTCTACCACGCAAGGACACGGGGTCGGCCAGCGCACCATGCCGGAGAGCATCGAATATTCCGCGGTGATGGCGATCCACACCATGTGGCTCGCCGCGCGCGCCCTCGGCCTCGGCCTCGGCTGGGTCTCGATCCTCGATCCCGCCCGCATCGCAGCACTCCTCGAGGTGCCGCCCGAGTGGCGCTTCATCGGCTATCTCTGCATCGGTTACGCCCAGAGCGACGATGACGTCCCGGCCCTCGAGCGCGTCGGATGGGAGGAGCGGCGGCCCGTGGAGAATTTCATCGTACGGCGCTAAGCCCAGCTAGAGCATGTTCCGATGTCGCGGAATCACCCCCTCACCCCTTGACGCCGCCGAACATGCCACTGGCATGTTCGGGCCAAGCGTCCAGTGGACGCTTGGCAGGCGTCAAGCGGCTAAGCTCGACTTCGTCTCGCTAAGCCTACGCAACCCTCTCCCCCTC
>DATNIJ010000116.1:0-9599 GCA_035604475.1 Alphaproteobacteria bacterium | reverse complement strand
GGTGACGCCGTCCTTGGAGATGCGCGGCGCGCCGTACGACTTGTCGAGCACGACGTTGCGGCCCTTGGGACCGAGCGTCACCTTGACGGCGTCCGCCATGATCTCGACGCCGCGCAAGAGCCGCGCGCGGGCATCGCCTGCAAATCTAACGTCCTTGGCTGCCATTGGTTCGCTTCCTTACTGAATGATTCCCATGAGATCGGACTCGCGCACGATCAGAAGATCCTCGCCGCCGATCTTGACTTCGCTTCCCGTCCACTTGCCGAACAGAACGCGGTCGCCGACTTTTACGCCGAGCGGAACCAGCTTGCCGTTGGCATCGCGCGTGCCGGGACCCACGGCCACCACTTTTCCCTCCATGGGCTTTTCCTTGGCCGTGTCGGGAATGATGATGCCGCCCGCGGTCTTGGTCTCCTGCTCGATCGCCTTGAGCACGACCCGGTCGTGCAAGGGCCTGATCCTCATGAAGCTTTCCTCGATGCTAGGGTTTCGCCCGAAGGGTCGTCTCTTTAGCACTCCCTCCGTGAGAGTGCCAGGTTTATAGGGAGCGCACGAGCGAGAGTCAACTTGTCAGGGGCGCTGCGGCGCAAAACCCGCCCGCAACGAGCGGCCGATGGGAGGGGGGTGTGTCAGGCGCCCATGATTCCTGGCACTAGTCGAAAGCGGCTGGAGCGAAGGATAATTCGGCGAATGGACGACGAGAGGACGAAACGGGCCTGGGGCGATGCCCGGTGCTCAAGGCCGCATCGGCCGGACGCGCTGAGCCCCGCCGCAGCGCTTCTGCTCTTGCTGTTGAGCGCGGGCGCCTGCCCTTCGCCCGCGGCCGCGGCCGGCGAGCCCGCCGCGGAGAGTGCGGCTCGCGCCCCTTTGGTGCGGAGCGGCACGGCGTTCTTCGTGTCGAGGGCGGGATATCTGCTGACGAGCGCCCATGTGGTGGCGGGATGCGCTCGCCTTTCCCTTTGGCAAGAGCGCGGCCCGCTGCGGGCAGCCAAGTTCGTCGCCGCGGATGCGAGGCTCGACATAGCACTTCTGCGCTCCTCGGGTGCCGTTCGCGGCTTCGCCGTCATTGCGGCCCGCGGCACGCTACCGGCCGGCGCAGCCGTGTCCACCATCGGTTTCGCTCTCGACCCGAGCAATCCCGGCGTGCCGACGCTCTCCAACGGCACCGTCATCGGCAGCGCCACCGCGCCCTCGGGGCAGCGCCTCCTGGTGATCGATGCCGCGCTCGAGCGCGGCAATAGCGGCGGGCCGGTCATCGACCGCGACGGCACGCTCGAGGGGATGATCATCGGAGCAGACGGCTCGCGCCCCGAGCACGGCGTCGCCGTGCCGGCCGTCGAGGTCGGAAAATTCCTGAAGAGCCACGGAATCGCCTATCGCGCGGCCGCGGCATCCGAGGCGCAGGCGAAGGGATCGGCCGAGTTGCTGCGCCGCATGTCGGCCCTCGTGCAATGTGTGGAGGAAAGCGGCGAGTAGGTCGCGCAGGGAAACTCCCACGCGCCGGTCAATTGGCCCGCATGCCGCGATGCGCGAGGCGCGCCTGGTCCGCGGGCTCGAGCCGCACGCGCAGATGGGCATGCGCCTCATCGTCCGTGCGGCTCAGCACCTCGCCCTGCCGATAAAGCCAGGCCAGCGTCGCTCCGTCCGCAAGCGGCACGTCGACCGCGACGATGCCGCGGCCTTGCGAGAGCCGTCCGTCGAGTGCTATGAGCAGCTCGGCACAGCCCTCCCCCGTCAACGCCGAGAGGGGGATCGTGGGGTGATTGCTGCGCGCGGCGACTTCCCGGAGACGCGCCCGCTCGGCAGGTGCGAGGCGGTCGATCTTGTTGAGCACCTCGAGCAGTCCTTCCTCCACCTTCCGGCCAAGTCCGATCTCGCGCAGCACCACGTGCACGTCCTCCTTCTGCGCCTCGCTCTCCGGATGCGAGATGTCGCGGACATGCACGATCACGTCGGCCTCGCGCACCTCCTCGAGCGTCGCGCGGAAGGCGGCGACGAGCTCGATCGGGAGATGGGAGATGAAACCGACCGTGTCCGACAGAATGATTGCACGGCCGGACGGCAGCGTGAGCGAGCGCATGGTCGGATCGAGGGTGGCGAAGAGCAGATTCTCGGCGAACACCGCAGCCTTGGTGAGCTGATTGAAGAGGGTGGATTTTCCGGCATTGGTGTAGCCCACGAACGACACCACCGGATAGGACGAGCGCCGGCGCGCTGCGCGATGGAGCCCGCGCCGCTTCGCCACGCCCTCGAGTTCGCGCTTGATCTTGATGATGCGCTCGCCGATGAGCCGGCGGTCGATCTCGAGCTGGCGCTCGCCCGGGCCGCCCAGGAAGCCGAAGCCGCCGCGCTGACGCTCGAGGTGCGTCCAGCTGCGCACCAGCCGGCTGCGCTGATAGGAGAGATGCGCGAGCTCGACCTGGAGCCGGCCCTCGCGCGTGCGCGCCCGCTCGCCGAAGATCTCGAGGATGAGCGCGGTGCGGTCGATGACCTTGCACTGCCACGCCCGCTCCAGATTGCGCTGCTGCACCGCGGTGAGGTCCGCATCGACCACGACGACGCCGATCTCGAGCGCCGTGACCAAGCCGCCCAGGCGCTCGACCGTGCCCTTGCCGAAGAGGGTCGCCGGGCGGCGCTCGGCAAGGCGCACGACCTCGCCATGGGCGACCGTGAGCGCTATGGCGCGCGCGAGTGCTTCGGCCTCCTCGAGACTGGCCTCGGGGGTCCTGCCGTTGGCCTTGAGGGATTTGGGGGCCGGATGAATGACGAGCGCCCGGTCCACGGCGCGCGTCTCCCCGGCCTTGGCTCCGCGGCTCGAGCCGTGGCGGTTCAAGGAGCGCAACTCAAGCCTCGGCGACCTCCTTGTCGGCCTCGAACAGCTGTATCGGACCTGTCGGCATCACAGTCGATATCGCATGCTTATAGACAAGCTGCGAATGATGATCGCGGCGCAAAAGCACAGAGAAGTTATCGAACCAGGTCACAATTCCCTGCAATTTCACTCCATTGACCAGAAATATTGTGACCGGCGTCTTGTTCTTTCGAATGTGGTTCAGGAATACATCCTGCAAGTTCTGAGGCTTTTCGGAGGACATGCTCGATCCCCTCTTTTATTTGGAGTTAGGGCGTTCGCGCGAACCAACTCTAAAGCAACGCCATAGGGCTAATATGGGCCGCTAGAGGTCGCGGACAAGGGTGCTTAGCGAAAAGCAGTCGGCGACCTGCCATTCCGGGGCGGCCGCGGAGAAATCGTCGGAAGCGAGGCCTTGCCCGGCGACCAGCACCGGCACGCAGCCGGCGTTGAGCGCACAAACCATGTCGATGGCCGTATCGCCTACGAACCAGACCTCGCGGCCAGGTGCTATCCCGCTCTCTGCCAGCGCCAGTGCCACAGGGGCGGGATCGGGCTTGTCGCGCACGGCATCCCCCGCCCCTACGATGCTGCCGAAAAAGCGCTGCCAGCCGAGATGAGCGGCCTCCTTGCGCAGGAGGGTCCCGGTCTTGTTGCTCACCACGCCAAGGTAGAATCCGTCCGCGGCGAGCTCCGCGAGCATCGCCGCAGCACTGGGCAAGGGGGCCAAATGGGCAAGATGCCGCGCCGTGATGCTCTCGTAGAAGATCCGGCGCGCCTCTTCCCAACGTGCGCCGAAGAGACTCGGGAAGCTGTCGCGCATCGAGGCGCGCACGCGTAGACGCGTCTCTTCCGGCGTCCACGGCTGCTGTCCCATGGCGAGGAGCGTGGCATTGAGGGCTTCCTCGATGCTCCGCCAGTTGTCGACCAGCGTGCTGTCCCAGTCGAAGAGGAGCGCTTTCGGCCGCTTGGGCCCCGCCCGCCGCGCGCTTCCGCGAACGCCGCTCACCCGCTCGCCCCCGTGCCCTCCGCGTAGGCGAGATAGATTTTGCGCAGCTTGCGCGAGAACGAGCCCGCCTTGCCCTTGCCGATCACGCTGCCGTCGATCTCGGTCACCGGCAGCACCTCGGATGTGGTGCTGGTGATGAAGGCCTCGCGCGCCGCCTTGGCCTCCGACACGCTGAAGAGCCGCTCCTCGAGCGCCAGGCCGTTCTCCTTGGCCAGCCTGATGGCCGATTGCCGGGTGATGCCGTTGAGGATCGCATGGCTCGCCGAGCGCGTGACGAGCTTGCCCTCGGCGGTGACGATCCAGGCATTGGTCGAGCTACCCTCCGTCACCTTGCCCGCGGAATCGACAAACCATGCCTCGTAGGCGCCCGCCTCGCGTGCGCGCTGCTTGGCCAGCACGTTGGGCAGCAGGCTGACCGACTTGATATCGCAGCGGCTCCAGCGATTGTCGGGAAGCGTGATCACGCGCACGCCCGCCTCGATGGCCCGCGCCGGCTGAGCGCGCATCCGCCTGGCCGTCATCACGACCGAGGTCTCGCTCTTCGCCGGAAAGGCATGGTCGCGCGGCGCCACCCCCCGCGTCATCTGGATGTAGATGCTGCCGTCTCTGATGCGGTTCTTGCGCAGCACCTCGCGCATCACGCAACCGAGCGTCTTGGGCGCCATGGCGCGCTTGATCTTGAGCTCGCTCAAGGAGCGCTCGAGGCGCCGCAGGTGCGCCTCCTCGTCGACGAGCCGCCCGCCTTGCACGGCGATCACCTCATAGACGCCGTCGGCGAACTGGTAGCCCCGGTCCTCGATATGCACGGCGGCATCTCTGTGGGGCACGTAGCGTCCGTTGACGTAAGCGATACGGCTCATCAGAAGCCAGAAACCAGAAAGCAGAATCCAGAAGATGGATTGCGGAATCCTGGGCCGATCCTATCTGGCTTCCGGCTTCTGTCGTCTGTCATCTGGCCTTATGCGTCATACGCCGAGCTCTTGTCGCTGGTGTGCACGCCCAGCGTCTTGAGCTTGCGGTGGAGGGCCGAGCGCTCCATGCCGATGAATACCGCCGTGCGCGAGATATTGCCGCCGAAACGCGTCACTTGCGCGAGCAGATATTGCCGCTCGAAGAGCTCGCGCGCGTCCCGCAAGGGAAGCGCCATGATCTCGCCGGCCCTGTCCCATTTGAGCACCGGCGGCGCGATGGCGCCGATCTCGGGTGGCAGCATGTCGGCGTGGATCGCATCGCGGGGCTCGCCGGGCGCCATGATGAGCAGCCACTCGATGACGTTCCTCAGCTGCCGTACGCTGCCGGGCCAATCGTAGGACTGCAGCGCCGCCATGGCGTCCTCGCCGATCTGCCGCTCGGGCAGGCCCGAGGCGCTCGCGTAGCGCCCCATGAAGGCGCGCGCAAGCAGCGGGATGTCCTCGCGCCGCTCCCGCAAGGCGGGCACCCGGAGGGGCACCACGTTGAGACGATAATAGAGGTCCTCGCGGAAGCGGCCGGCCGTGATCTCCTCGTGCAGGTCCCGATTGGTGGACGCGATCACGCGTACGTCGACCCGCACGCGCGTCTTGCCGCCGACGCGTTCGAAGGTCTGCTCCTGAAGCGCGCGCACGATCTTGCCCTGGGTCTCGTAAGGCATGTCGGCGACCTCGTCGAGCAGGAGCGTGCCGTTATGCGCCTGCTCGAGCGTGCCGACCTTGGCCATGCCGCCCTCCTTGCCCGCGGCTTCCAGGCCAAAGAGCTCGACCTCGAGGTTCTCGGGCCGCATGGTGGCGCAGTTGAGCACGACGAAAGGTCCCTCGGCCCGGCGCGAGCTCGCGTGGATAAGGCGCGCCACCACTTCCTTGCCCGCACCCGCCGGCCCGCTGATGAGCACCCGGCTGCCCGTCGGAGCCACCTTCTCGATCGACTGGCGCAGCTGGTTCGCCGCGGGAGAGCGGCCGATGAGCTCGACCTCGCCGCCCGCGCGCACGCGCAGCTCCTCGTTCTCGCGCTTCAAGCGCGCCGCCTCGATCGTGCGCTCCACCATGAACAGGAGCCGGTCCGTCTTGAAGGGCTTCTCGATGAAATCGTATGCCCCCCGCTTGATGGCGCTGACCGCCGTTTCGATCGTGCCGTGCCCTGAGATCATGAGGATGGGGACGCTTGGGTGGTTCTCGCGCACGACGTCGAGCATGGCGAGCCCGTCGAGCTCGCTGTTCTGCAGCCAGATATCGAGAATAACGAGGCTTGGTCGGCGCGCCTTTATGGCGGCAAGCGCCTCGCTGCTGTTGACGGCCTCGCGCGTCTCGTAACCCTCGTCCTTAAGAATGTCCGCCATGAGAAGGCGAATGTCCGCCTCGTCATCGACGATCAGGATGTCATGAGCCATGGGCGGACGCCGGTGCCACGGTTGACGACATGCTGGTTCCTTTCTCGTTCTCTTCCTCGTCCTCGGATTGGGCCGCGTCGGGAAGCTTGAAGCGCAGAACCGCGCGCGCTCCCCCGCCCTGGCGATCTTCGAGGAGCAGATCGCCGTGGTGATCCTCCATGATCTTGCGCACGATCGCCAGGCCGAGCCCAGTGCCTTTCTCGCGCGTCGTCACGTAGGGCTCGATCAGCCGCTCGCGATCCTCGACCGGGAATCCCTTGCCGTTGTCCTCAACTTGGACCTCGATCTGCCCGTCGCCGGCTTCGAGCCTAAGGGAGATGCATCCTTGCCGCGGCGGTTCTTCCTCTGCACTCGTCCGCGCCGCCTGAATTGACTCCGCGGCGTTCTTGAGAAGATTGGTGATGGCTTGCCCGATTTGGCGGGCATCGCAGCGGAAGCGCAGCGCCTCGGCCGGCAGCACGGCGTCGTAGACGATGTCGGGATTGCCCTGGCGCTGGAGGAAGATCGCCTGCCGACACAGCTCGACGAGGTTCTCCTCCTTCATGATCGGCGCCGGCATTCGCGCGAACGCCGAGAATTCGTCGACCATGCGTCCGATATCGCCCACCTGGCGCACGATCGTCTCGGTACAGGCGAGAAAAGTCTCCGGATCGCTTGTGATCTCCCGGAGGTATTTGCGTTTGAGCCGCTCGGCCGACAGCTGGATCGGGGTCAGCGGGTTCTTGATCTCGTGCGCGATGCGCCGCGCCACGTCGCCCCAGGCGGCCGTGCGTTGCGCGGCAAGCAGCTCGGAGATGTCGTCGAAGGTGACGACGAAGCCTTTGGTCTCGCGATTGACGCGCTCGGCCGCGACCCGCACGAGCAACGTGCGGGTACGGCCGCCGCGGGCGATCTTGAGTTCGGCCTCCACAAGATGCCGCGGGCGCCGGCGCGCCTCGCGCAGGAGCGGCTGCACCTCGGGTATCGCCTCGTCGAGCAACCGACCGATGAGCTGCTCGGGGTTCGTCGAGAGCAGCTCGCAGGCCGAACGGTTCGGAAGATTGACCCTGCCGCGCTGATCGAGGCCGATGACGCCCGCCGAGACTCCGGAGAGCACCGCCTCGGTGAAACGGCGCCGCGCGTCGAGTTGGCGGTTCGCCTCGATGAGCTCGCGGCGCTGTTCCTCGAGCTGTCCGGTCATGCGGTTGAAGGCGCGGCTCAATGAGCCGATCTCGTCGCCCTTGGCGCCCGCCTCCGGCACGCGCGCCGTGAGATCGCCCGCGCGCACGCGTTCCGCCGCCGCGATGAGCGCCGATATCGGCCGCACGAGCTGCGTCGCGAAGTAGAGGCCGAGCCAAACGGCGGCGAGCAGCAGCAGGAGCGCCACGACGCCGAAAATGAGCGCGAAGGTGATCTCGATGTCGGAGCGCGCAAGCTCGAGCTGACGGTAGTCGGTCAAGGCCGCCTGCGCGCGCTCCACGTGCTGCAGCACTTCCGGCTCGACGAAGCGGCCGACGAAGAGATAGAGGCGCGGCATGACCTCGCCCGACGGCGGCTCCATGCGCAGGAGCGCCCGGACCCGGTCATCGGCCTCGCTGCGCAGCAGCGCCACGTCGCCGCGTTGCGCTTTCTCGATCGCCTGGTTGGGAATGCCCTCGCGCTCCATCGCGAAGCTGAGCCTGGCCCGCGCGAGCACGCGGAAGCTGTCGTCGAAGACCACCGCCTCGGTGAGCGAGAGCTGATCGACGGCGCTATTGAGAATTTGCTGGAACTCCGCGACCTTGCCCGGGTCCCCGCTCACGAGCAGCGGCACCTCGGACTGCAAATGCTGGCTGAGCGCCACGGCATTGGCCTTGATGGCGCGCACGTTCTCGTCGAGATACGCGTTCGCGACCGCGACCGATTCCTGAATTGCGGTGCGCACCTTGTCGCTGAACCAGGATTGCAGGCCGAAATTGAAGAACAGGCTCGAGAACACGGCGACGACGATTGTGGGGGTCACCGTGACCAGGCTGAAGAGGACCACGAGGCGGACATGGAGGCGCGAGCCCGCGGAGCCGCGCCGGCGCTCCATCCACACCATGGTGATGCGGTGCGCCACCACGACGACGAGAAGCAAGAGCAGGATCAGGTCGCTGTAGAGGAAGACAAGGATGAGATTGGGCGAGATTTCGACGGGCAGAGCCTTGGTGAGGGCGGCGTAGGTGGCAAGCCCCGAGATGGCGGCGCACACGGCAAGGGCGATCGCAAGCAGACGCCCGAGCCCGCTGCGCGCGAACCAGCCGGTCCATCTCCCCCTCAGCGTGGAGGGGCCATGATCGATCTCATTGGCCGTCATGCCGCGCGTCACCTGGTACCCGTCGCCCTGATCCGCGCCCCGACGCTCTGGGGGCAGCTTCCTTTGCGCTGAGCAAAGAGGCGGCCCTGCGCTCTGCGGGGCCTCCCCTCTTCGGTCGGGGTGACGCTATTTTACGCCGCGGGATGGTCGATGTCATGCAAGTAAACCCCAAACCATGCAAGTAGGCCCCGAAAGGCCCAAAAATACCAAGGCCTTGCCGCCTGGGTGGCACCATATGCCCATATGCTAAGAGGAGCCGGGGGGCGCGGTCCTCGTTGCTTTCGACCAACCGCCAACGCTATTGCCAGTAAATGGAGGGACCGATGATCATTGAGAGTGATGGGAGGCGGAAGGTCGCCGACCGATGAGGCGCCGCACGGACGACAAGCGCAAGGGAGAGCGAGATGCCGATCACAACGAAATACATTTTCATCGCGAGCATGGACGTGGCGCCCGAAAAAGAGGCGCTCTTCAACGAGATCTACGACCGCGAGCACGTGCCAAACCTGCTGAAGGTGCCGGGCGTGCGCTCGGTCACGCGGCTGTGCACCGAGCCCGCCAGCTTCAACATCGGCGGGCAGACGAAGCGGCTGACGGGCGAGGGCGCACCCAAATACATGGCGATCTACGAGATCGACAGTCCGGGCGTCCTCACCAGTGCCGCCTGGGCCGCGGCGTCGGAAGTGGGCCGCTGGGCCACCGAGGTGCGGCCCTACACGAGCAACCGGCAGCACATCGTGCGGAAGGTGGTGTAGGGGGATCGCCGTAAATCATAGTCCGATTACGCACCGGTTTTCCGCAACAAAAAAGTCCTTTGATCTCAAGCGACCAATTTTGGTGCGAAATTCATGATATTCGCACAATGAGAGCGGTCGACTCTCCCGTGCGGCATGTCCGCTGCTGAAGGTGCTGCAGACGCTCGGCGAGCAGGTCAGTGAGTCTCTTGATGACCCGTATGGGACATGCGGACTGCTAATAGCGGATTGCCGAAGGGAAAACCTCGAAAGCCTCGCCGGCATCCGAAGCCCGAGCGGGGAATGACGGCCTAGCGGGGACGCGG
>DATNIJ010000115.1:0-2390 GCA_035604475.1 Alphaproteobacteria bacterium | reverse complement strand
GGTGACGCCGTCCTTGGAGATGCGCGGCGCGCCGTACGACTTGTCGAGCACGACGTTGCGGCCCTTGGGACCGAGCGTCACCTTGACGGCGTCCGCCATGATCTCGACGCCGCGCAAGAGCCGCGCGCGGGCATCGCCTGCGAATCTAACGTCCTTCGCTGCCATGATCCGATCTCCTCCCTAAGCCGCCTTGGTCTTGCCGGCCTTCGCACCTTCGATGACTCCCATGACGTCCGACTCCTTCATGATGAGGAGCTCCTCGCCATCGATCTTCACCTCGGTGCCTGACCACTTGCCGAACAGCACGCGGTCGCCCGCCTTCACGTCGAGCGAATGGAGCTTGCCGTTCTCGTCGCGCGTGCCCGGGCCGACGGCGACCACTTCGCCCTCCTGCGGCTTTTCCTTGGCCGTGTCGGGAATGATGATGCCGCCCAAGGTCTTGGTCTCCTGCTCGATGCGGCGCAGGACGACGCGGTCGTGCAATGGCCGAAATTTCATGTCGACTCCTCCGTGACTTTTCCGTGGGATTACTTCGCCTGCCGCCATAATTAGCACTCTTGCCGTGCGAGTGCCAGCGCTTTGGCGAGCCCGCCTCGCCAGCTCGAGAGTGCTACGTCGCTCCCGCGGCTGCTCTGGCAGCAGTCTTGGGTTCATGCTGCTAAAATATTGATTCGATTAATTTTTTTCTTGCGTCGGCGTTTTCTCAAGGGAAAATGGGACGCTGGCGGCGACGTCAGCGGGACAACGGCCAAGAGGTGCAACCCATGCGCGTTATCGGATCGGCCCTCAAGGACTACCGCCTGACGACGGCCGAGATCCTCTACCATATGCCGGACTTTCCCACCTTGCTGCAGAGCTTCATTTGGCAGCAGCCTGACATCAGCCCCGATTTCCCGGTGCTGCGGCGCTTCCTCACATATTGGGAACGCAACCTTGAGGGCCGGCTTCATTCGGTGCGCATCGCGAGCACGCGCCTCTTGCGCCCGGCCGAGATCCGCTACGCCCTCTCGGAGCTCAGGCTGCATTGACGTGCCGCGCCGCGGTCGCCGAACACGGCGGCGCTCTCCCTAGAGCCTAGGGCGGCCGCGACGGATTGGCGCAGCCCTCTTGCGGGGCGCGCGCGGGCTCGGCACTCTCAAAGGCTCATGACCGAGCTCAGCCTGGCAACGCCCAAAGCGCGCCTCGACGCGCACGACCGCTCGCTCGCCTACTGGCTGCTGGCCTGTTGCGCGCTCGTCTTCGCCATGGTGGTGATCGGCGGCATCACGCGGCTCACCCACTCGGGTCTTTCGATCACCGAATGGAATCCGGTGAGCGGAGCGCTTCCGCCGCTCGACCAGGCGGAGTGGCAGACGCAATTCGACCTCTACAAGACAACCCCGCAATACCGCCTCGAGAACGCGGGCATGACGCTCGCCGACTTCAAGACGATCTTCTGGTGGGAGTATGTCCATCGTCTCATGGGCAGGCTCATCGGCGCCGTGTTTCTGGTCCCCTTCCTCTACTTCCTCTGGCGCGGCCGCATCGAGCGCAGGCTCGCCCCGCGGCTCGCGGTCCTCTTCATCCTGGGCGGCCTTCAGGGCGCGCTCGGCTGGTTCATGGTGGCAAGCGGGCTCGTCGAGCGCACCTCGGTGAGCCAATACCGGCTCGCCGCACATCTCGCGGCGGCACTCGTCATCTATGCCTACATGCTCTGGCTCGCCCTCGATCTCCTGTTTCCCCGCGAGCACCGCCCGCGCGCGGCCGGTGCCGCCGGCGGCGCCCTCTGCGGCCACCTCCTCGTCGGCTGGATCTTTCTCGTGGCCGTCTCGGGCGCCTTCGTCGCCGGGCTCCATGCCGGACTCGTCTTCAATAGCTTCCCCCTCATGGGCGGCAAGCTCGTCCCCGATCACCTCTTCAGCGGAACACCTTGGTTCTCGAGCTTCTTCGAGGATGCGATGACGGTGCAGTTCGTCCACCGTCTCTTGGCGCTTCTGACCGTGGTTCTCGTCATCCTCTTCCGGCTCTCGCTCAGCCGGCTGGAGTTGCCGCCGCGCGCGCGCCTGGCTGCCGATCTCCTCGTCCTCATGATGCTTGTTCAGCTCTCACTGGGGATCGCCACCCTGCTTCTGGTCGTACCGATCCCGCTCGCCGCTTGCCATCAAGCAGGCGCCTTGCTGCTTTTCACGCTGGCGCTTTGGACGGCATTCGAGCTTAGGGGTTCGCAGAACCTGCCGGCCTGAAAGGAGCTCAGGCCGCGGCCACCTCGCGGGCACAGCTCGGGCAGAGGCCGATCACCTCGACCATGAGATGCTGGATGCGGAAGCCGATCTCGCGCGCGCTGTCGCCGATGACGCTCTGGATATGGCCGTCGTGCAGCTCGGAGGCGGCTCCGCAGCGCGCGCAGATGA
>DATNIJ010000114.1:0-12486 GCA_035604475.1 Alphaproteobacteria bacterium | reverse complement strand
CTTCGGGCCGGCCGGCCCTGCGGCGATGGAAGCGGCGCTGCTTGGCGCGGTTGCCGCAGACCTCCATTTCGCACCAGCGCCGGCTCTTGTTCTTGGTGGTATCGAAGAAGAGCCAGCCGCAATGATCGCCGCGGCATTGCTTGATGCGCGAGAGGTCCGCCTGCGTTAGCAGCGTCAAGGCCGAAAGCGTGATCGGTCCGAGCACCGCCTCGACCGGGCCCTCGGCGGGCTCCCAGACCCAGACGAAAGTGGCGCCGTGCGGCACGAGCCTCGCGTGGCCGACGCACTCGGCATAGATGCGCCTGAGCTGGTCGATGGCGGCGGCATCGGCAGGGTGCCCCGCGGCGATGGCGGCAGCGATCGCGTAGACCACCTCGCGCAGCTCGAGCGTGCGCCTCACCATTCGTGCGGCGAGCTTGGGGTTTGCCGCCAGGATCGTCTGCAGCGTCTCGCCGTCGGCCGACGACAGCGCCTGCGCGTGCCGCGCCCAGAGGACGACATGCTCCGCACGCTGGAGATGCTCGCGCGCTTTCGCCGTGCCGCGGCCCGAGGCTGTGTTGGCGAGATCGAGCGCCAGCTCGTTGCCGACGAGCGGAAGTGCTGCGGCGCGCGGCGCCTGGTCCTGGGACAACTGCTCCATATAACCAGCTAAACATAGTTTACACGTTAATGTCAACCCTCTAGAGTCCGTCAAACCAATGAAACTGTTTTTGGGAGTTAAGCTAGGGAGGATGAGATGTCGCGCAGACAAACGGGATTACCGGTTGCGGCCATTCTTGGGGCCTGGCTCCTGTCGGCCGTGGCGGCCCCGCCGGCTTCGGCGCAGCTCGCCGGCAAGGAGATCCACATCGGCATCGGCGGGCCGCTCACCACGAGCTCGGCGAGCTTCGGCGTCGAGATGCATCAGGCCGTCGAACTCGCCGTCGACGAAAAGAACGCGAAGGACGGTATTCTCGGCGCCAAGATCACGGCACTCGCCGTCGACGACGAGGCGAGCAACGCCAAGGGCGAGGCCGTCGCCAAGGGCTTCTGCGACGATCCGGCCATGCTGGGCGTCATCGGACATGTGAACAGCGGTGTCAGCATCGCGGCTTCGAGCATCTATGCCGGCTGCGCGCTCCCCATGATCACGCCGATGTCCTCCAACCCGGCGGTGACCGACCGCGGCCTTCCCGGCATCTTCCGCTTGACCGGCCGGGACGATCGCAAGGCCCCGGGCCTCGCCGCCTATCTCCGCAAGACCATGGGCAAGCGCCGCGCCGTCGTCGTCGACGACCAGACGCCCTATGGCAAGGGCCTCGCCGACCTTTTCGCCCAGGCGTTTCCGGAGAAAGGCGGCGCCGTAGTGGCGCGCCGGAATATCAAGGTCGGCGATACGGATTTCAGCGCTCTCGTCGCGGGCCTGCCCAAGGATTTCGACGTGCTGTTTTTCGGCGGCATCCGCGAGGCCGCCTATATCCTCAAGGAGATGCGCAAGCAGGGCTTGCGCCAGCTCTTCACCTGCGGCGACGGCTGCTGGGACGTGAAGGGCTTCGTCCTGGCTTCGGAAGGTGCCGCCACGAAGGGAGAGGGCGTGCGCGTGCTCTCGGCAGCACCCGCACTCGGCAAGGTGCCCGGCTCGGCCGCCTTCGCCAAGACCTACGCGGCGAAATACGGCCCGATCAACAACTACGCAGCCAACGACTATGATTCGGCCCGCGTGCTCCTGGCCGCGATCGAGGCTGCGGCCAAGGCCAAGAAGGCGATGCCCGGTCGCGCCGATGTGCTCGCGGCCCTCAAGGGCACCAAGTTCCAGGGCATCGCCTACGCCAAGCCGATCGAGTGGAAGGCGAACGGCGACAACAAGGCGGCGGTGATCTTCATCAACGTCGTCGAGGGCGACCGCTTCAAGGAGGTGGCGACCATCGGCGAGTGACCGGCGGCGCGGCCCGGGCGCCGCGGCCGGCGCGCTCCGCGCGCGCGATCTTGGTGCCCTCGACCATGGTGCCGAGCTTGGCGAAGGCGAGATTGCGCGGCAGGTATTTCATGCCGCAGCCCGGCGTTTCGTCGCCGATTTCCTCAAGATGCACAGGCGCGGGCCGTCTGCCTACGCGGCCCAGGCCTACGACGCAGGGCGCCTGCCACGCGGAGTGCAAGCTGTAGTAACGCTCAGAGGATCAGGCCGGCTTGTAGCGCTGTACCTTGACGTCGCCCTCGCGTCGGCGCATGGCATGGCTGTCATACCAGGCTTGCATGCGCAGCAAGGTATCCATGGACACGCCGAAGGCCTTTTCGATTCTGAGCGCCATCTCAGGCGAGAGGGCAGCCTTCGCATTCACAAGATCGGACAGAGTCGCCCGGCGTACGCCGAGGATTTTGGCGGCGCGCGTTACGGAGAGGCCCAGCTCGTCGAAAACCTCGAGGCGAATGAACTCGCCGGGATGGGAGGGGCGCATGCCGATCTTGGGCGCTTTGACGGTCATCAATGATAGTCCTCCAAACGCTTCGAGTCTCCATCCATGAGGATAGTACGGTTACGCCGTACACGAATCAAATATATACCGCGATTGGCGTGAAGGGGACGCCGGTTCGGCCCTTTCCCGCGGACGCATATCCATCGCGACAGCCGCTCCTCTCTCCGCTAGTATCCGCGTCCTGGGGAATACGAACGAGGGTCACATGACGACGCAAACTCATGGCGACGAGGAGCTTGGGCTCATCGAGACGGCGAAGCGCGTGCTTCCCGGCGGAAGCTTCGGGAACGTCGCCTCGGACGTGGTGATTCGCGAGGGCCGCGGCGGGCGCGTGTGGGACGAAAGCGGGAACGAGTACATCGACTTCCTGCTCGGCTCCGGCCCCATGCTCGTCGGGCACGCGCATCCCGAAGTCACCGCCGCCGTCGAGGCGCAGCTGCCCCACGGCACCACCTTCTTCGCCAACAACCGCCGCGGCATCGAGCTCGCGGCGGCCATCGTCGAGGCGGTGCCTTGCGCCGAGAAGGTGCGCTTCGTCTCGACCGGCACGGAAGCGGACCTCTACGCCATGCGTCTGGCCCGGGCCTATCGCAAGCGGGACAAGATCCTGAAGTTCGAGGGCGGCTACCACGGCATGAGCGACTACGCGCTCATGAGCCTCGCCCCCAAGCGGCCCGGCAACTTCCCGAGCGCCATCCCGGATTCGGCGGGCATCCCGCAAAGCGTGCGCGACGAAATGCTGATAGCACCCTTCAACGACGCGGAGATGGTGGCCAGCCTCGTCCGCGAGCACCGGGACGATCTCGCCGGCGTCATCGTCGAGCCCTTCCAGCGCATCATCCCGCCCGCACCCGGCTTCCTCGAAGCGCTGCGCAAGGTCACCGCCGAGCACGGCATCCCCTTGATTTTCGACGAGGTGGTCACCGGCTTCCGCCTCGCCTACGGGGGTGCGCAGGAATACTACGGAATCGAGCCCGACATCTGCACCCTCGGCAAGGTCATCGGCGGGGGCTTCCCGCTGGCGGCGATCGCGGGTCGCGAGGAGATCATGTCGCATTTCGACCGTAAGGCCGTCGGCGAGGAGGGCTTCCTCATGCAGGTCGGCACGCTCAGCGGCAATCCGGTCGCCGCCGCGGCGGGCCTCGCGAGCCTCGACATCCTGAAGCGGCCGGGGACCTACGAGCGCATCTTCGCCACGGGACGCGAGCTCATGGGCGAGCTCGCCCGGCTGCTCAAGCGCGCTCGCATCGCAGCACAGGTGATCGGCGAACCCCCGCTCTTCGACGTGGTCTTCACCGCCGAGGAGATCCGCGACTATCGGGGCGTCTTGCGCGGCGACGCGGAGATGCTGCGGCGCTTCAACGCGCTCCTGCGCGAGCGGGGCGTGCTTAAGGGCGAAGCGAAATACTACGTCTCGCTTGCCCACACGGCGGAGGACATCCGGCATACGTGCGACGCCTGGGCGTCGGCGATCGACGAGCTCGCGGCACCGCCGGCGGCCAAGCGCCGGGCGGGCGAATAAAGAGGCGTCCGGCTGGGCTCAAGGTGCGGGCATGCGGATCGAGATCATCTCAACGGGCGACGAGGTGCTCTCCGGCAAGATCGTCAACAGCAACTTCAGCTACATGAGCCAGAAGCTCGAGGACTTCGGGCTCTCGGTCGGCTGGGGGACGATCGTCGGCGATGATCGGGAAAGCCTGCTGAGCGCCTTTCGCCAGGCAGGCGCGCGCGCGGATGCGGTCATCGTCAACGGCGGGCTGGGACCGACGGTCGACGATCTCTCCCAGGAGATGGCCGCGCGCGCCGCCGGCGTCGATCTCGTCTTGAACGAGGCGTGGCTCGCGCGAATGGAGGCGTACTTCTTGAGGCGCAGCCGGGTGATGCCGCCCAACAACAAGAAACAGGCCATGCTGCCCGCGAGTGCCGAGATCCTCGACAATCCGATCGGCACCGCCTGCGGCTTCGCGCTCGATATCGGCAAAGCGCGCTTCTTCTTCACGCCCGGCGTGCCGCGCGAGCTCCGACGCATGATCGAGGAGCAGATCATCCCGCGCCTCCTCGCGCGGAGCGGCAGCGCCACGGCGATCTATCTCAAGCGCTTCCATTCCTACGGGCTCGGCGAGTCCCACGTCGACGCGCTCCTCGCAGGCGTGGAGGCTCTCGTCCCCGACGGCAGCATCAAGCTCGGCTTCCGCGCCCATTATCCCCAGCTCGAGACGAAGCTCACGGTGCGCGGCCGCGACATGGCAGATGTCCAGCGCAAGCTCGAGCCCATCCAGGCGGAAGTGCGCAGGCGGCTCGGCAATTTCATCCTGGCGGAGGACGATGAGACGCTCGAGGGCGTCATTCTGGCCGCACTCGCGAGCCGGGAGGGCTCGCTTTCCGTCGCCGAGACCTTCACGGGCGGCGGGATCGCCGCGCGCATCGCCCATCTCCCGGGTGCCGACAAGGTGTTTCGCCGCGGCGTCGTCGCCCGCGACCTGGGCCAGATCGCCGCCGCCGTCGGCCTCAACGAGCTTTCATCGCTCGCAGCACTCACGCCCGAGACGGCGGCGATGGTAGCGCGCGCCCAGCTGCGCGAGACCGGCTCGAGCCACGCGCTCGCGGTGCTGATCGAGCTCGACGAGGGGGCCGACCGCATCGACCTCGGCGGGACGATCTCGCTCGCGATCGCGACCGGGGAGGAGACCGCCTCGCGGCGCGCGCGTATCGTCGGCGGCCGCGACTGGGTGCGCCTGGGCGCGGTCGAGTTGGCCCTCGACTGCCTGCGCCGCCATCTCCGCGGCCTGCCCGTCACCGAGCGCATCGATTTCGAGAAGGTCTGAGCGAAAGCCGCTATCGACCCCCAGGAAATTCGTCATGCCCGCGAAAGCGGGCATCCAGAACGGCAGAACCCCGCCATTTCAGCGAATGGATTCCCGCTTTCGCGGGAATGACGAGACCATGCGAGGAAAGATGTGTGCATGCCGTAGGGACAAGCCCGGGGATGACGAGAAAAATTGGCGATCCCATCAAGGCGGAACCCGCTCTAGCCGAGGTATGCGCGCTGCACGTTCTCGTCGGCGAGCAGATCCTGCCCGCGCCCGGTCAGCACGATGCGGCCGCTTTCCATGACGTAGCCGTAATCCGCAATGCCGAGCGCCATCAGCGCGTTCTGCTCGACGAGCAGGATGGTCACACCCTGCTCGTTGATCGCGCGGATGGTCTCGAACACCTGATCGACCAAGACGGGCGAAAGCCCCATGCTCGGCTCGTCCATGAGCAACACGCGCGGTCGGCCCATGAGCGCGCGCGCCGTCGCCACCATCTGCTGCTCCCCGCCCGAGAGCGTGCCTGCGACTTGCTTCAACCGCTCGCGCAGACGGGGAAAGAGGGTGAGCATGCGCTCCTTGTCCTCCGCGATGCCCTGCCGATCGGATCGGGTGAAGGCACCCATGGCCAGATTCTCCTCGACCGTGAGGCGCGCGAAGATGCGGCGCCCCTCCGGGACTTGCATGACACCCCTCCCGGCAATCTCATGCGGCGGCATTTCGCCGAGGCTCTCGCCGGCGAGGCGGATCTGACCGCTGCGCGGACGGAGCAAGCCGCTGATCGCGTGCAAGGTCGTCGTCTTGCCGGCGCCGTTGGCGCCGACGAGTGTGACGATCTGCTTCGACTCCACGGCGATCGAAATCCCCTTGAGGGCCTCGATGCTGTCGTAGAAGACGTGGATGTCGTCGATCTCGAGAAGAGCCATGACTGTCTCGCTTTGCGCCGGCCGGAGCTAGCGCACCTCCTTGGGAGCGTCAGGCATGTCGGTCAGGTGCTCGGCCGCGTGCCGACGGACGGCGGCGGGAGCCGCCTTGGGGCTGCCGAGGTAGGCCTCGATCACCTTCGCGTCTTTTTGGATCTCCGCCGGGAGTCCCTCGGCGATCTTCACGCCATGGTCGAGCACCGTCACCACGTCCGACATCCCCATGACGACGCGCATCTGGTGCTCGATGAGGAGGATGGTCAGCCCGAACTGGTCGCGCACTTTCTTGATGAATGCCATCATGTCCAAAGTCTCGTGCGGGTTCATGCCGGCGGTCGGCTCGTCGAGCATGAGGAGCTTCGGGCGGGTCGCGAGCGCGCGCCCGACCTCGAGGCGCCGCTGCTCGCCATAGGCAAGATTGCGGGCGAGCACGTCGCCGCGACCGCGCAAGCCGACGAAATGGAGGAGTTTCAATGCCTCCTCATACGCCTCGCGCTCGTCCCGCCGCGTATGCCGTGTGTTCAAAAGCGCGCCCCACCAGCTCGACTTGAGGTGGAGGTGCATGCCGACGAGCAGATTCTCGATTGCCGTGATGTTGCGGAATAGCCTGATGTTCTGGTAGGTGCGGCTGATCCCGGCCGCGGCGACCCGGTCCGGCGTCAGGCCGTCGATGCGCTCCCCGCAAAACCAGATCTGTCCTTCCGTCAGCCGCAGGATCTGCATGATGCAGTTGAATACGGTGGTCTTTCCCGCGCCGTTGGGGCCGATGATGCTGTGGATGGCGCGCTCGCGCACCCGGAGGTCGAGCTCTCCCACGGCGGTGAGGCCGCCGAAGCGCATCGTCAGTCGATTGGTGACGAGGGTCGCCGCTGCTGTCACCGCGGCCTCCTATCTCACCGCTGTTTCGACGCGTGGCACGCTCGTGTCGCCGGTCGTTGTCGCATCGTCGCCCGCGGGCGCATCCCCGCTCTCGACCGCCGTCTCGCCCGCAGCGTCGCGCAACTCGCGTCGGCGCGCCGCCGACGGCCACAGGCCTTCGGGCCTGATGCGCATCATGATGATGAGGGCTGCTCCATAGAAGAGATAGCGGTACTCGCCGAACTCGCGCAAGAGCTCCGGCAAGCCGACAAGGGCGACGGCACCCAAGACGACGCCGGGTAGGCTACCCATGCCGCCGACGATGATCAGCGCCAGCACGTTGATCGAGATGAGGAGCTGGAAGCTGCTCGGATAGATCGAGGTCAGCATGGTCGCGAAGATCGAGCCGGAAAGTCCGGCGAAGGCGGCCCCCAGCCCGTAGGCGAGGAGCTTGACCTTGACGAGGTTGATGCCGAGCGCCTGGGCCACGTCCTCATCGTCGCGCACCGCCATCCAGGCCCGGCCCAGGCGCGAGTTCTCGAGGCGCCACGCGCAGTAGGCCGCAAGTGCCGAGGCCGCAAGGGTCACGAAGAAGAGGTCGACCGGGTCGCCCAGCTCGAAGCCGAAGATCCGCGGCTTGGGAATCTGCAGGATGCCTTGGGCACCCGCGAGGAGGGGGGCCGCCATGTCGGACTGCACGGTGACCCGCACGATCTCGCCGAGGCCCATCGTGGCGACGGCGAGATAGTCGCCGCGCACGCCGAGCACGGGGATGCCGAAGAGCACGCCGCCGATCACCGAGAAGACGACCGCGATCGGCATCGCCTCCCAATAGGTAAGGCTCGGCAGCACCGTGTAGCTTGCGAGCGCATGGGAGCTGTCGGCGGTCAGAATGGCCGTCGTATAGGCGCCGACGGCGAAGAAGGCGACGAAGCCGAGGTCGAGCAGGCCGGCGAGCCCGACTTCGAGATTGAGGCCCATGCCCATCAGGGTATAGAGCCCGACCAGCATCATGACCTGGCCGATGTAGGAGCCGGCCACGATTGGGAAAAGCACGAGAAGCAGCACCCCGCCGGCGATCTTTGCGGCCGTGGCGTAAGCGCGCTGGGTTGGGGTAAATCGCGCCGTCCGCCGGCGCACCGCGTCGTGCATCGTCTTCGTCCATATGTATGCCGCGAGTGCCGTCACCACGAAGATCGCGACCGCACCCTGCGGGGCGAGACCTTCCCAGGTGTAGATCGCGTCGCGGAGCGCGCCGACGAAGGCGCCGTACTGCATCATGATTTGGATGAGTTCCTGGAAGACGCCGAAGAAGACGACGAAGGCAAAGCCGAGAAGGACGGGCCGGCGGAGAGTAGCAGGGGCTAGCGAGAGGGCGGCGCCCAGCACGCCGAGCAAGGCCCCGGCGGCCGCCAGGAGGAGGGTGCCGAGCGGCAGGCCGAGCCCGAAGGTGAGCGCCTGGAAGAGTGCCGGCGAGAGTGCGACGAAGATCACCCGGAGGTCGAAAAGCTGTATCGCCGTCACGAGGGCGGCGAGGAAGCCGCCGGCGATGACACCGGCGACGGCACTCTGCAGCATGAGCGGGCCGAAGGCGCGGGCGCCGCGGCGCTTGGCCACGGCGGCGCCGGCACCGAGCCCGATCGCGACTAGCACCGCATGGCCGAGCGACACCACGCCGACGACAATCCAGCGCGCGTTCATCATCGGCAGGATGCCGACGACGGCGATATAGACGGCGACGGCGCCGAAGCCGAGTCCCAGGGTCACCGCTCGCCGGAGAGGGGACGGCGCCCTTCGCTCGCTGCCGGCTGCGGGACGGGTCGCCGCGGCCGTCATGCCTATGCCCGCTTCTTCGCCATGCGCTCACCGAGTATGCCGTAGGGCCGGAAGATGAGGACCATGATGAGGAGCGTGAAGGCGATGAGATCGCGCAGCTGATAGGGTGCCGTAATGCCGATCCCGTCGAGGAAGAGGGCGGGCCCGATCGACTCGACGAGGCCGAGGAAAAAGCCGCCGAGCATCGCACCGGGTACGCTGCCGATGCCGCCCAGCACGGCCGCACCGAAGGCCTTGATCCCCGGCGTGAAGCCCATGAAGAAGTACACCTGCTTGAAGACGAAGGCGTAACACACGCCTGCGATGCCGGCCATGATGCCGCCGAGGGCGAAGGTGAAGACCACCACCTTGTTCACGTCGATGCCCATCATGGCCGCCGCGTCGGTGTCCTCGGAGACGGCGCGCATGGCCGTCCCCATCCGCGTGCGCTGGACGACGAGGTAGAGCACGATCATCGAGACGATCGCGGCGACCACCACCAAGGCCTCGACCCGGGGCACGCCGAAGCCGAAGACTTTGATCATCGCGTGCTGCCATTTCGGATCCGGGTACGCCCGGATGCTGGCACCCAAGGCGCCGCGGAAGGTCTGCTCGAGGAAGAACGACACGCCGATCGCGCAAATGAGGGGTGCGAAGCCGCGCACGTGCCGGAAGGGGCGGTAGGCGATCCGCTCGGTGAGCACGGCGATGGTCGTGGAGACGGCGACGGCCGCGGTGAGGATGACGACCATCGCCAGCACGGGACTGCGGTCGAGTAGCCCGTCCTCGGCAAATTCGGAAGCCACGTAATAGCCGGCGAACGCCCCCGTCATCATGATGTCGCCATGGGCGAAATTGATCAGGCGCAGGACGCCGTAGACCATGGTGTAGCCGAGCGCGATCAGGGCGTAGACGCTGCCGATGGTGAGCCCGAAGACGAGGAAGTCGAACCATTGGGCGGCATCGTAGCGGCCCTTGAGCAGGGTCCCGATCGTGCCGCCGACGACGACGAAGACCACGCCGATGCGCAGCGCCCAGAGGATGACGTCGACGAAGGTAAAGCGGGCGAGCGAGCTCAGCCGCGGTATCCAGGTCCGGCCCGCGGGTGCGTCCTCGGGATTAGGGCGGCGCATCACCGGTCAATCAATAAAACAGCCGCGATGGCGCCGCAAGGCGCCACCGCGGGTTATGAGACCTATCGAGGCAGACGATCAGGGCCAAATCTTCTTCGGATTGTCGCCGATCTTGTAGGTCTTGGGATCGCCGTTGGTGAATTCGTAGACCGCGGGCTTGAACTGCGCGCACTCGCCGTAGGCGTCGCACTTGATCGGGCCGCTGACCCCCTCGAAGGTGGTCGCGCGGAGCGCGTCGCGGAGCGCCTTGCGGCCGATGTAGGTGGTGCCGCTGGCGTCGGTCTTGGCGACCTTCTCGATCCCCTTCATCGCCAGCTCGGCCGCGTCATAGGCATTGGCGTGGTAGCCCGAGATGGGGGCCTCGCCATAGGCCTTCTTGTAATCCTCGACGAACTTGGGATAGCCCTTGCCCATGGCTTCCGGCGAGAGGTCTGGGTAGGTGATACGGTAGCCGACGATGGAAGCGCGTGCGGCCTCGATCATGTCGGGGGCCATCTGTCCCGAGCTGCCGATGAGCGGAACCTTCTCGAGGCCGGGGATCTCCTTGGACTGACGCAGGAGCTGTGCGCCCGCGGCGACGAAGATCGGCGCGTAGATGACATCCGGCTTCTCGGTCGCGATGCGCGTGAGCACGGGATGCATGTCGACGTCGGTCGGCGCCACGGCCTCGACCGAGAGCACGGTGCCGCCCATCTTCTTGAAGTTGTCCGCCATCACCAGGGCGAGCTGTTGCGCATAGGGGCTGCCGTCGTGGATGGTCACCACCTTCCGCGCCTTGAGCACGTCGTAGAGGTATTTCGAGTCTGCGGCCCCCTGATCGATGTCGCTATAGCAGGTCCGCATGAAGCCGTCGTATTCCGGCTTGCGGTCGGGTGCGGTGAGCGAGGGGGCTGTGTCCGCGGTGCCGATATCGCTGATGCCGGCCTTCCACAGGATGGGGGCCGCCGGCGTCGCCGCACTCGAGCAGGCCGAGCCCAGCACGATGGCGGTATTGGGGTTTGCCGCGAGCTTCGTCGCCGCCGTCTGGCCGCCCTCGGCATTGCACAGGTCGTCCTCGACGTTGAGCTTCAGGGGATGGCCGAGAAGCATGCCGCCGTGGTCCTTGAAGGCGATCTCGACCCCGCGCTTGGCGTCGATGCCGAGGGCGGAATCCGCACCCGACATGACCCAATAGCCGCCGAACTGGATCGGGGCCCCCTTCGGGATCGCGAGCACGCCGATGTCGTCGGTGACGCCGCCCTTGGTCTCCGCTGCTTGAGCCGCCGAAGTACCCGCAAGGGCCGCGACCGCGAGCGTCGCAAACGCCCAAGTCTTGATAAATGTCATGTTATGCGCCTCCCATTCGAGGTTGCAATGTGCCGGCTTTGCTGCCGACCGTTTCTGTGACGAGTGACTGTACCTTGTGTCTTGCCTCGCCGCGAGCCGAATATTGCGAAAAAATGCCCGCTTCGGAAGTCCGACGCCGACCGGTCATTGACGATGACCTCGAAATGCCGGACGGCGGGCGCGGCGCCGATCATGCATTCGGCGTCCTCGCCAGCCGCCAGCCGGCGTGTTAGACCAAGACCGCCGTGACGCTAGCACTCGGAATCATGGGTATGTGAGACACCCCCCACCCCAACCCTCCCCCTCAAGGGGGGAGGGGGTGCTTCTCGCATAACGACAAAATTTCCCCTCCCCCCTTGAGGGGGAGGGTAGGGAGGGGGGGACGCGAGAATTTTTGAGTGTCGGCACTAGGCAGGGCATCGGCATGCTACCATCGCAACGCGCGCTCTTCGATATTCCGCGCGAGATCTGCTATCTCAACGCCGCCTCCTGGAGCCCGCTGCCGCGTGCCGTGCAGGAAGCCGGGCGCATGGGTGCTGTGCGCAAGGGACAGCCGTGGAAAATCGATGCCGCGTTCGCTTCGCAGCAGCACGAGCGCGCGCGCCGCGCCGCGGCAGGGCTGATCAACGCCGATCCCGAAGACGTGGCGCTGATTTCCTCGGTCGCTTACGGCGTCGCCACGGCCGGCAAAGTGCTGGATGTGCCGGCGGGCTCGCGCGTGCTCGTGTTGGAGAACGACCACTCCTCGCCGGTCCTGGAATGGCTGACGCGCGCTCCTACGGCGCGCTTCGCCGTCGAGACGGTGCGTCGGCCGGAGGACGGCGACTGGAGCGCAGCGCTCATCGCCGCGATCGAGCGCCCGGGAGCAGCGCCGACGGCACTCGCCTCGATCTCCTCGGTGCACTGGTCCGACGGCGGGGTGGTCGATCTCGACCGCATAGCTTCGGCGTTGCGCGCGCGGGGTGCGGCCCTGCTCGTCGATGCGACGCACGGCGCCGGCGTCATGAGGCTCGATGTCAAGACGCTCGATCCCGATTTCCTCCTCTTCCCGACCTACAAATGGGTGCTCGGCCCCTATGGCCGCGCCTTCATCTATATCGCCAAGCGCCGCCAGGAGGGCGTGCCGCTCGAGCAGACGAGCTACGGCCGCCGCGCGGTGGTGGCGGAG
>DATNIJ010000113.1:0-7642 GCA_035604475.1 Alphaproteobacteria bacterium | reverse complement strand
CACTCGACATGATCTTCCTCGGATTCTGAGGAGCGCCGCTACCCCTTGCGCCGCCAGAGCGTCCCTTTGGGCGTGTCCTCGAGCAGGATGCCGCGGGCTGCGAGCTCGTCGCGGATGCGGTCGGCCTCGGCGAAGTCGCGCGCCTTGCGCGCCTCGTTGCGCGCCGCGATGAGGCGCTCGATCTCCTGGATTTCCCCAGCGGCCGCACTTCCCTTGAACCAGGCTTCGGGCGCCTCTTGGAGGAGGCCGAGTGCGGCACCCGAGGCGAGCAGGGCTGCGGCGTGCCCGGCCTTCGCCTCGGCACCTTCCACCGCGAGCGTCTCGCCCGCGAGCGCATCCATGACGGAAAGTGCCAAGGGCGTGTTGAGGTCGTCGTCGAGGGCCGCCTCGAGCTCAAGAGGCAGGCTCGCGGCCTCCGCTCGCTTGGCCGAGAGCAGCGCACGGTACCAGCGATCGAGCCGCGCGCGCGCCTGCTCCACCCCGTGGCGCGTGAAGTCGAGGGGCTGGCGGTAGTGCGTGGCGATGAGCACGAGGCGCAGGACCTCGCCGGGAATGCCCTCGTCCAAGAGCTGGCGCACGGTCAAGAAATTGCCGAGCGACTTCGACATCTTCTCGCCGTTGACGATGACGTGGCCGTTATGGAGCCAGTAGCGCGCGAAAGGCTTGCCGTGGGCAGCCTCGCTCTGGGCGATCTCGTTCTCGTGGTGGGGAAAGACGAGGTCGAGTCCGCCGCCGTGGATGTCGAAGCTGTCGCCGAGATGGCGCTCGCTCATCGCCGAGCACTCGATGTGCCAGCCGGGCCGGCCGCGGCCCCACGGACTCGGCCAGCCGGGCTGCTCGGCGGTGGACGGCTTCCACAATACGAAGTCCGCCGGATCGCGCTTGTAGGGGGCGACCTCGACGCGGGCGCCCGCGATCATCTCCTCGCGGTCGCGGCGCGAGAGCTTGCCGTAGTCGGGCTTGGAGACGACGCTGAAGAGCACGTGTCCGTCGGCCTCGTACGCATGGCCGGCGGCGATCAGGCGCTCGATCATCGCGATCATCTCGGGGATGTGCTGGGTGGCGCGCGGCTCGATGTCGGGAGGCAGCGCTCCGAGGGCCGCCATGTCGGCGTGATAGGCCTCCGCCGTGCGCAGCGTCAGCGCCTCGATCGCCTCGTGGTTCTCGCGCGCGGCGTTGATGATCTTGTCGTCCACGTCCGTGATGTTGCGCACATAGATCACCCGCGGGTAGCGCCGTTTGAGGAGACGGTACAGCACGTCGAAGACGACGACCGGCCGCGCGTTGCCGATATGGGCGAAATCGTAGACCGTGGGGCCGCAGACGTACATGCGCACGAGCCCCCGCTCGAGCGGCTCGAAGAGCTCCTTCCTGCGGCTGAGCGTATTGTAAAGCGCGAGCGGCACGGCATCCCCCATGGCATCCCCTTGGGCCAACGGCGTATTGGTAACAAAAGGCGGGACGACGGTCGAGTGCCGGCGCTATTTCCCGACGACGAGCCGGAACGACTCCAAGAAACGCTTGGCTTCAGGGCTCTTCTCGCTGCCGGCCGGGCCGCCGGCGATGACCGCATAGATGCGGTCCTTCACCACGAAGAAGCGATAGACCTGAGTATAGCCGTCCTGCTCGGCGAAGACGACCTCGCGGCCCAGACGGTCACCCAGCGTGATCTTGCGGTTGGCAAGCAGTTTGACCGGCTGGCCCTTGACGAGATCGTCGCGCGCCAGATTGAAGATCGCATCGACGTTGCGCGCCGCGAAGGTCCCCACCGCGTAATCCGTATAGCTCACCTCATAGGCGGTCTTGCCGAACTCGACCAGATACACGTTGGCCACACCGCCGCTCAGATCGGGCGGCTCCGTCCTGATCTTGGGATCGGCGGGAAAGACGGCCGTGAAGCCGCCCTCGCTCGAGCGCACCTCCTTCCACACATCGACGGCACCTGCGGCAAAGCTCACGCCGAGGGCGAGAACCGCTGCACACAGCATCCTTGATAAAATGAGCCTCATGCGGCCTCGCCGTTCAGGCGCGCGAGCGCGCGCGCGCGGCCGATGAGCGGCAGGAGGGCGGCAAGCTCGGGCCCGCGCTCGCGGCCGGTGAGCGCCAGGCGCAGCGGATGGAAAAGCGCCTTGCCGTTACGGCGCGTCGCCTGCTTGAGGCGCTCGGTCCACGCCGCCCAGGTGCCGCCGTCCCACGGCTCGGACGGCAGCAAGGCCGCCGCCTCGCGCGCGAAGTCCGCATCCTCGATCAAGGGGGCGAGCTCGCCATGCACCACTCTCCACCAGATCGCCGCGTCGTCGAGCCGCGAGAGGTTGCCGCGCACCGCCTCCCAGAAGCCGCGGTCGACGCCGCGCAAGCCGAGTGCCTCGAGCCGCCCGGCGACGGCCTCGAAGGGCGTCGAATGAAGCAGGCGCGCGTTGAGCCGCATCAGCTCGTCGAGGTCGAATTTGGGCGTCGAGCGGCTGAAATGGGAAATATCGAACTCGGCGACGAGCTCGTCGAGCGAGTGCCGCGGCTCGATCGTGTCCGAGGTGCCGAGTTTGGCAAGCAGGCTGTTGAGCGCCATGGGCTCGACCCCGCTCGCGCGCAGATCGCCGACCGAGAGGCTGCCGAGGCGCTTCGAGAAGCCGGCACCGCTCGCATCCGTCAAAAGCGGCAAATGGGCGAAGGCGAGTGCCGCCGGATCGCCGCCAAGTGCCGCGAAGAGCTCGATGTGGGGGGCGGTGTTGGCGACGTGGTCCTCGCCGCGGATGACGTGGCTGATGCCGAGCTCGAGGTCATCGACGACGGAAGCGAGCATGTAGAGGGGGCGGCCGTCCGCGCGCATGAGCACGGGATCGGAGAGATGACCCGGCTCGAAGCGTACAGTCCCGCGCACCAGGTCCTGCCACTCGACCGGCCGGTCGGAGAGGAGGAAGCGATAGTGCGGCAGCCGCCCCGCCGACTCGTGCTTGCGCCTGTCCTCTAGGCTGAGCTTCAAGGCGGCGCGGTCGTAGACGGGCGGCAGCTTGCGCGCGAGCTGCATCTTGCGCTTGAGCTCGAGCTCCTCCGACGTCTCGTAGCAGGGATAAAGCCGCCCCAGCGCCGTGAGCTTCTGCGCCGCCTCGGCGTAGTGCTTTAGCCGGTCCGACTGACGCGCGAAGCGGTCCCAGCGGAGGCCGAGCCAGCTGAGATCTTGCTCGATCGCCTCCTCGTAGGCGCGCGTCGAGCGCTCCTCGTCGGTGTCGTCGATGCGCAAGAGGAAGGTACCGCCGTGGTGCCTGGCGAAGAGCCAGTTGATGAGGGCGGTGCGGATGTTGCCGACATGGAGCCGGCCGGTCGGGCTGGGTGCCACTCGCACGGCGACCGTCACAGCACCGCTCAGCCCTTGAAGCGGTTGGTGATCGGATAGCGCCGGTCGCGGCCGAAGGCGCGGCGCGTGATCTTGACGCCGGGGGCGGCCTGGCGGCGCTTGTACTCCGCCTTGTCCAGCATGGACCAGACGCGCATTACCGTCTCGCGCGCGAATCCCTTGGCGACGATCTCCTCCGGCCGCATCTCGTGCTCGATCAAGCACTCGAGGATGCCGTCGAGGATCTCGTAGGGGGGCAGCGTGTCCTGGTCGGTCTGGTCGGGCTTGAGCTCCGCCGTCGGCGCCTTGCTGAGGATGCGCTCGGGGATGACCCTGCCCGCGGGGCCGAGGGCACCCTCGGGATGCACCTGGTTGCGCCAGCGGGAGAGCGCGTAGACCGTCGTCTTGTAAATGTCCTTGAGCGCGTTGTAGCCGCCGCACATGTCGCCGTAAAGCGTCGCATAGCCGACCGACATCTCGGACTTGTTGCCGGTGGTGAGCAGCATGTTGCCCGTGGCGTTGCTGAGCGCCATCAGCACCATCGCCCGCGCGCGCGGCTGGATGTTCTCGGCCGTGACGTTCTTGGGGTGGGCGCCGAGTGCGGGCGTGAGCATGGCATCGAAGGCCTCGACCGCGGGTGCAATCGACACGGTATCGAGGCGCAAGCCGACGAGCCGAGCAAGCTCCGCCGCATCCTCCATGCTCTCGCGCGAGGTGATGCGCGAGGGAAGGCGCAGGCAATGCACCTTGTCGGGGCCGAGCGCATCCGCCGCCGCCACCGCCGTCAAGGCCGAATCGATGCCGCCCGAGAGCCCGATGAGAACGCCTGGGAAGCCGTTCTTGGTGACGTAGTCGCGCACGCCCAAGAGCATCGCCTGATAGGTCGCCTCGAGCCCGTTGCGGACGGGGGCGATCCTGTCGGCCACGCAGCGCCAGCCCTTGCCCTCGCGCTGCCAACGCGTCGTCGCGACCTCCTCGCGCCAGGCGGCGAGCTGGGCCGCGAGCGAATGATCGGCATTGAGCGCGAAGGAGGCACCGTCGAACACCAGCTCGTCCTGCCCGCAGACTTGATTAACGTAGATGAGCGGCAGGCCCGTCTCATTCACGCGTGCCGTCGCGAGATTGAGGCGCTGGTCGGGCTTGTCGCTCTCGAACGGCGAGCCGTTGATGACGATGAGGATTTCCGCCCCCGACTCGACGAGCGTCTCGCTCACGTCCGGAAACCACATGTCCTCGCAGACCTGGAGCCCGAGCCGCACCCCCTTGAAGACGACGGGGCCCGGCGCCGGGCCGGCAACGAAGACGCGCTTCTCATCGAAGACGCCGTAGTTGGGCAGCTCGTGCTTGAAGCGGATATAGGAGATGTCGCCGCGCTCGAGCAGAAGGGCCGCGTTGAAGAGCTTGTCGTCGCTGCGCCAAGGGGCACCCAAGATCACGGCAGGTCCGCCGTCCGCCGTCTCCTTGGCGAAATCCTTGACCGCACCCTCGACCGCGTCCGCAAAAGCGGGCTTCAAGACCAGATCTTCGGGCGGATAGCCGGCGACGACGAGCTCGGTCGCGACCATGAGATCGGCACCTTGCTTCGCCGCCGCGGCGCGCGCGCGGCGCAGGGCCGCGATGTTGCCCGCGATGTCGCCGACCGTCGGGTTGAGCTGCGCCAAGGCGATCGAGAGGATGTCGGTCATGGTCCCCGTGCGGCGCAAGCCGCAGCCGCCAAGGTGAAAACGAAGCTATTGCGCTGCAACAGAAACCTAGGAGCGGGGTGGGGAACTGTCAATGGCGGCGGGGAGCGGAAGCATGCCGCAAGCATTCGACCCTCGTGATCCGGATGCGCCGATCGGCTACGCTCGCCGCGTTCTTGCCAAAGGGAGGAGCCCATGCCTCAACCGCCCGTCTTCCATATGATCAAAGGGGCCGCCCAGCCGGTCGCCCCCTATAGCCACGCCGTCGAGGTCGGGGATTGGATTCTCCTGACCGGCCAAATCCCGAACGATCCGCCGAACGACAAGGCGCCGCTGCCGCCCGACATCGAGGGGCAGACGCGGCGCACGATCGAGAACCTGCGCCTCGTGCTCAAGGGCCTCGGGCTCGGGCTCGAGCACATCGTCTCGGCACGCGTCTTCCTCACCGATTTCGCGGAGTACGAGCGCATGAACGCGGTCTACCGCGGCTATTTCGCCCCCGACCGCCTGCCGGCGCGGACCTGCATCGGCGTCACCGCACTCGCGCGCGGGGCGCGCATCGAGATCGACGCCATCGCGCGGCGGAGCTGAGTACCCATTCTTCAGCACCGCGCGCCGCAATACGCCCCTCCCATTACTCATCTACCCCTCTCCCGCTTGCGGGAGAGGGAGGGACCCATTGCGCAGCAATGGGAAGGTGAGGGACTACTCCGACATCCGGCAATCCCTCACCCTTCCCATCCCTTCGGGATGGGTCCCTTCCCTCTCCCGCAAGCGGGAGAGGGAATTCATCTCGAGCGGAAGAGAGCGCCGCACTCCTTACTTGCGCAGGAGCCACTCGCGGCCGACCTTGACGCGCGGCGTGCCGTCGTAGGCGACGATGTCGGCGGTGGCGTAGGTCTCGTGCCAGTTCTCGGGCAGATAGGAGCCGGTGCCGATCACGTCGATGGGTGCCAACGCCGCCGCCATCACCTTGCACTTGGCGGGGCCGAAGCCCGAGGAGGCGACGATCTTGACGCGCTCGAAGCCCGCCTCGTTGAGGCGCTCGCGCAAATGCCAGATCGCCGCCGCCGAGACGCCGGTGCCGATGAGATAGCGCAGCTCCACATCCGTGCGGAAGCCGCGGATCGCGTCGGGCGCGTTGCGCTCGAGCACGGCATAGGACTCCTGCGGACCGAGCCCCTCGATGAAGCGCCCGCCCGAGGTGTCAAGCCGCATCGCCAGCTCGCCCTTGGCAGCGAGCTCGGGGAAGCGCCGGCAGACGGCCAGCGAATCCGTCACTTCCTTGCCGAAGTAATCGACGAGCGTGGTGAGCGCGGCGCCGGGATGTGCCGCGTGGAACATCTCGGCGGCGGCCACGGTCGAGCCGGCATAGCCGATGAGGGCGTGGGGCATGGTGCCGAGCCCCTTCGTCTGTCCGAAATAGTGCGCGGTCGCATCCGTCGCATTGCCGATGAAGCCCTTGGCCCCCACCTTGCGCCGCGCACGCGCCGAGCCGACCGAGGCCGCATACGCCATCATCTCCGCCATCTCGCTGCCGGCGCAATGGCGCGCATCCATGGCGAGGAAGGCGACGTCCGGCAAGTCCGAGCACATGGTGAAGGCGTTGTAGGCGGCCACGCAGGCCGGGCCGACCTTCTGCAGATAGATGGTCTCGAGATCGACGAGATGGTAGAGCGGACCCGAAAGGTAAAAGAGCGGCTCGCCAGCCCCCACCCATTTCCCCTCGGGGTAATTAAGCGCGATCTCGAACTTGGTCTGGCGCCGCTCGGCGACCGCCTGAAGCCACTCGATGGCGAGGCGAGGCGCGCTCACCACGGGACGGCGCAGGAAGACGGCATAGGTTGCGCCCGTGTCGCCGAAGCGCCCCACCACCGCCTTGCTGCGGTTGAAGTAGGCGTCGGTCAGGCGCTCGATCTCGTCGACGTCGGGATGCATGGCCGTGCCGCAAGAGAAGGTTCAAGGGGTAGGGAGCCTAGCGCGGCCGGAGGGCTTTTGATAGGGGCGGCGAGAGACACCCGAGCGGGTGGCCGTATCGGTCTCATGAACCAGCACGGTGCAAGCGCGTCAAAGGCACGCAGCATGTGCCTGCAGGAGGACTTCACTGCCACCTCCTTCGATCCAATCCGCAACCGCAAACCGCCCTGACCGATGCCACTACGGAGAACACCCTTGATATATAGCTTGCGTAGGCGCACCCTTCAAACGGGTATATTCGCACGGCGACGGCCAATTGTGATTATCTCGACTTGGGGGGCAAGATTGAACGCGAGCGGCCTAAACAAGTAATCTCTGATCCGAGCATCTCGGAGCTTCGACGAATGAAAGCGACAAAAATAGACGTATTTGGCCTATTCGGGACATTTGATCACCCGATACCACTCAGTACCACCGATCGGATCACGATTATCCATGCTCCAAATGGCTACGGCAAAACCGCAGTCCTGAGACTCGTAAATGCATTTTCAAGGCTCCGGTATTCCGTTCTTGAAGAGACAGAATATCAGCGCCTCTCAGTTAGTTTTGATGATGGGCGATCGGTCGAAGTGTGTAGGACCGTGGCGCAAACCTCTGGGACCGCACGACCTGGCGATGAGCCAACCGTCCATCTAAAGTTCAAGCAATATTA
>DATNIJ010000112.1:0-3908 GCA_035604475.1 Alphaproteobacteria bacterium | reverse complement strand
GGAGTTCCGCGCGCACGAGATCGAGCACAAGGAGACGGCGCTTGCCCATGGCGCCGAGGCGGCACCCGCCTATCCGCTTTTGAGCGGCGCCATCAAGGCGGCCTCGCGCCTCGCCATCTGGCTCTCGACGCGCATCTGATCATCGAAATCGGCGCGTGCGCAGCACCGGCCGCTTACGGCCCCTCGCCCTCGGGCGGATTCTTCCGGGGCGGCGCCTCTTCGGTCCCTCTGCCACCCTCGCGTCCTAAGGAGTCGATCAGGCGGAAAATCTGCGAAAGCCACTTCCACCCCTCGAGCCTCGGCTCGATCGCCGAGAGCACCATGGCCTCGTCCGCCGCGAGCGCGAAGAGCGAGGGACGCTCCGAGACGAGGTAGAGCTCGCCGCGGCAGCGCGCGAAGGCGGCGAACACCGTCGCGCGCAGCTGCCTCTGGATGAGGGGATGGCGGTCGCCCTCGACGAAGGAGGCGAGCGTCAAGCCGTCGCCGATCTCCCACAGGTAATCGACGCCCTCGACGGGGCGCGGCTCGGTGACGCCGAGGCCGGTCTCGCCGTAATGCTGAAGCCAAGCCGGCGGAATGGGCTGATCCCAGAAGCGCCGGAATTCGAGAAAGCGGAGCCGGTCATAGCCCGAGACGAGACGCTTTGCCAGCGCTAGCGAGCGCCACTCGGTCGAGATGCGGCACTGCGCCAGCCTCTCCTCCTCAAGCAGGAGGGGAGCCTCGGCGGCCGTCCGGTTGCGCAACACGATCTCGAGCGCATCCTGCCGGTCGCGCGCCGGACAGTCGAGGAGGAGTGCGACCGAGGTGCCGGAGGGCGAGCGTATCTCGAAGCGGACGACCGGCCTGCCGATGTTGTCCTCGATGATGCTCGGAGCGGCACAGCGTATGAGCTCCATCCCGCCTCACCTGCATGGCTTCGTAAGCGGACGCCATCGTGCCCGCGCGCGCGGCGGATTGCAAACCGGCCCTCTACGCCGTCTCTTGCGCGGGAGCGGTGCTTTGGCGGAAAATCGCCCCAGGCGGCATCGCCCGCCAAGGATGGGGAGAGCCCGCATGCGGTTGAGCCGTGAGCAGACGCAGGCGTTCGAGCAGCAAGGCTTTCTCGTCCTCCCAGGCCTCTTCACGCCCCGCGAGGTGGAGGTGCTGCGCGCCGCCCTTGTCCCCGTTTTCGCCGAGGAGAGCCCCGCCAACGTGCGCGAGAAGCAGAGCGGAGAGGTGCGCACCGCCATGGGGCTGCACTTGCGCAGCCCCGCCTATGGCAAGCTCGTGCGCCATCCGCGCCTCTTGGCTCCGGCCTTACGGCTTCTCGGCGACGGGCTTTATGCGCAGCAGGTCAAGGTCAACGTGAAGGCGGCCTTCGAGGGCGAGGCCTGGCAGTGGCACTATGATTTCGCCACCCACCACCACGAGGACGGCGTGCCCGCGCCCTTGGCCCTCAACCTCCATGTCTTCCTCGACGAGGTGAACGAGTTCAACGGGCCGCTCTATTTCATCCCCGGCTCGCAGCGCCACGGGCCGGTGGCGTGCGAGCTCGATTCGGTCTCGACGAGCTATCCGCTCTGGGTGGTCGAGCGCGCCACGGTCGCCCGCCTCGTCGCAGCGCACGGCATCGTCTCCGCAACCGGGGCCTCGGGCACGGCGCTCATCTTCGGCGACTGCCTCGTGCACGCCTCTCCGCCCAACCTCTCGCCCTGGAACCGCCGCATCTTCTCCCTCATCGCCAACCCCATCGCCAACCGCCAGACGCGTTTCGCGCGTCCGGATTACAAGCATCACCGCGATTTCACCCCCCTCACCCTCCTCGCGGACGATTGCCTCGTCGCGGCGGCGGCGGCATGAGCGGACCTGAAGAGGGCGCGCGCGCGCGCGTCGTGCATGCCGGCTATTTCACCGCCGGGCTCGCGGCGGTCGACCCCACGATCGCCGACGCCGTGGAAGCGGAGTACCGCCGCCAGTCGGAGGTGATCGAGCTCATCGCGTCCGAGAACATCGTGAGCTGCGCCGTGCTCGAGGCGCAGGGCTCGCTCCTCACCAACAAGACGGTCGAGGGCCTGCCGGGCAAGCGCTACCATGGGGGTGCGGTCAACGTGGACGTGGTCGAGCGCGTTGCCATCGAGCGCGCCTTGGCCCTCTTCGGCTGCCGCTTCGCCAACGTGCAGCCGCACTCGGGAAGCCAGGCGAACCAGGCGGTCTTCCTCGCGCTCGTCGAGCCGGGCGAGGGGGTGCTCTCGATGGCGCTCAGCGCCGGCGGGCACTTGAGCCACGGCGCCTCCGTCAATCAAAGCGGCAAGTACCATCGCGCCGTGCAGTACGGCGTGCGGCGACAGGACGGGCTTATCGACTATGACGCCTTGGAAGCACTTGCGCGCGAGCACAGGCCCAAGCTCGTCGTCGCCGGCGGCTCGTCCTATCCGCGCGCCATCGACTTCGCGCGCATGCGCAGGATCGCCGATGCGGCGGGTGCGCGCCTCCTCGTCGACATGGCGCATTTCGCGGGACTGGTCGCGGGCGGCGTCCATCCCAGCCCGCTGCCCCACGCCGACGTGGTCACCACCACGACCTACAAATCGTTGCGCGGTGCGCGGGGCGGCATCATCCTCACGAACGACGCGGCCATCGCGCGCAAGATCGACGCGGCGGTCTTCCCGGGCATGCAGGGGAGCCCGCTCCTGCACGAGCTCGCAGCCAAGGCCGTGTGCCTCGCCGAGGCGCTCAAGCCGGAATTCCGCCTCTATGCCCACGCCGTGCTGGAGAACGCGCGCGCGCTCGCCGAGACGCTTCAGAGGCGCGGCTACGATCTGGTCGGCGGCGGCACCGACACGCCGCTCGTGCTCGTCGACCTCAAGCGCCAGGGCCTCAAGGGGCTGGCGGCGTCCGAGAGCCTCGAGCGCGCGGGCATCACCTGCAACAAGAACGCCGTTCCCTTCGACGAGGAGAAGCCGACCGTCACCTCCGGCATCCGCCTCGGCGTCTCCGCCGGCACCACGCGCGGCTTCGCTGTGCCGGAGTTTCGCCGCATCGGCAACTGGATCGCGGACGTGCTCGACGGGCTCGCGCGCGATCCCGGCGGCAACGATGCGGTCGAGGGAAAGATCTACTCCCAGGTGAAGGCGCTCACCCGCCGCTTCCCGATCTATCCGGCGGCGGCACTCGCTTAGCACTCACGTCAAGAAAGTTGTTGCACCACGGAGGTCACGGAGACCACGGAGACCACGGAGAAGGAAAGAAAGGGATTCTTCTCCTCCGTGATCTCCGTGACCTCCGTGGTGAATTTCTTCGGCGCTACCCGCGCGAATGCTGCGGAAAGACGACGATGCCGGCGCGCGGGCACGCGCACGCGCTCAGTTGGGATCGAGCTCGGTATCCCAATAGAGGAAGTCCCGCCAACTTTGATGCAGATAGTTGGGCGGGAAGGCGCGGCCGTTTTCCTGCAGCTGGTAAGTGGTCGGCGGCACGGGTCGCGCGCGCGGGTACATGCGGGATTCCCGCGGCACGCGGTTGCCCTTCAGGAGATTGCACTGGCCGCAGGCGGTGACGACGTTCTCCCAGGTCGTGCGCCCGCCGCGCGAGCGCGGCACCAGATGGTCGAAAGTCAGCTCCTGGGTCGGCTTGCGCGTGCCGCAATATTGACAGGTGAAGTGGTCGCGCAGGAAGACGTTGAAGCGGGTGAAGGCCGGCCGGCGCGCCGCCCGGATATACTCCTTGAGCGCGATCACGCTCGGCAGCCGCATCGCCATGGTGGGCGAATGCACGAAATCCTCGTATTCGGAGACGATGTTCACCCGCTCGAGGAAGACCGCCTTGATGGTCTCCTGCCAGGACCACAGCGAGAGCGGAAAATAGCTCAGCGGCCGGAAGTCCGCGTTCAGCACCAGGGCGGGGCAATTGTTCGGTGACAACATCGCAAG
>DATNIJ010000111.1:0-11298 GCA_035604475.1 Alphaproteobacteria bacterium | reverse complement strand
TGGTCGCCGGCAGAAAGCGGGTGCCGAGGCCGCCGACCGGAAAGATGGCTTTGCGTACGCGCTGGATCATGATGCGGTTTGGCGCCTCGGCGCTAAGGTTGTCCTCGGGCGGGCTGCTTTGTGCCATAGCGAAGGGGGGATAGCAACGGCAACGGGCGCCCCCCATCGCCTCAGTGGCCGAGGAGGGTATCCTTGGCCTGGTTGAGCTTGGCCGCGAGATAGCCCGACCCGCCGTGGTCGGGATGCAGCTTCAGCATGAGCCGGCGATAAGCCTCCTTGATCTCGGCGGGGCCGGCTCCCTCCGCGACGCCGAGAATCTGCTGCGCCTCGGTGCGGCTCATCGCACCCGACGCCCGCGGCCGGCCGCGCGAGGAGCTGCCGCCTGCAGCACCGTCGTCTTCCCGGCCGGCCGCCGCGTCCTCGCGCCAATCGGCGCCGAAGCGGCGCTCGAGATAGCTCTCGAGCAGCGAGACCGAGGGTGGATCGCGGCCCTCGCACTCCGCGAGAAGGGAGAGGAGCTCGGCGCGGCTCAGTTGCGCGAGGCTGCGACCCGCGGCATCGCCGGCCAGCACCGTGCCGGACATCTCGCCGGTATCGTGGTCGAGGCTCATGCGCAGCATGGCGGTCTCGACCTTGGAGCGCTGGCCCGGGCGCGGGCCGGCCGCGGCCTTGGCGCGGTCCCACAGCGCCCGCCAGCGCAGGATGAAGGGCAGCGCCGAGCTCACCGCCACGAGCGCATAGGGCCAGCGTCCGGAGACGACGAGATAGAGGGCCAACCCCGCGGCCGCCGCCCCGCCGCCGTAGCGCACGCCTTTGACCAGCACTTGCGGGTCCGCCGCCACCGTCCAGCGCGCGAGCATGAGGAAAGTCAGGAGGAGGGCCGTGCCGAGGAGGAAATAGGCGACCATTCTCCTACCCTAGCGCAGCTGGTGGGTGAGCTGGAGCACCAAGCCGCCCGTCTTCTCGCCGAAACGCGCGAGCGCCTTGCGCCCGCCGGCCGCGTAGACGGCGACGGCGCTCAAGAGGTCCTTGAGCTGCTGCGCGCTCGCCGCATCGAAGGCGCAGTAGGCGCCGTGGGAGAGCCGGGCGATCTCCTTGAAGGCGCGCGCGGCGATGGGATCGGCACCCTCGTGGAAGAGGAAGCAGGGCACGCCAAGCAGCCCGAGCTCGCCGCCGAGCTGGGCGAGCACGTCGACGTTCTCCTCCATGCAGTCGCCCACGAAGACGAGCGCGTTGACCTTCTGCCGCTTGGTCTCGGCGAGCGCGTGGCGCAGCACCTTGGCGATCTGGGTCTGGCCGGCGAGGCAGAACACCGCGGTCATGCTCCGCACCAGGGCCGCGGCATTGGAGACCCAAGGGCTCGTCTTGCACTCGCCGAAGCCGCGGTAGAAGACGAGCTGCACGTCGAGCCCGCCGAGGCTCTCGGTCGCCTTGAACATCTCGCCCTGGATCTTGGAGGCGCGGTCCCAAGTCGGCTCGCGGCTCGCGGTCGCGTCCATGGCGAAAATGAGCCGGCCGCGCCCGCCCGCGGGCCCGGCCGCGGGCGCGCGCGCCACCTTCTCGAGGAACTCGGCGACCGCCGCCGCCCTCTCCGCCGCTTCCGGTAGCTTGCCGCTGTCCTTGCCCATCGCCGAACTCGCGCACGATCGAGCCCGAGGCTCCTTGGGATGAAATAGTGTGCGCCCGAGGCCTCTGCCAGTTCAAGTGGGGGGCCGCGTGCGGCGGCGGCGGTGACCCGCTTCCAGGCCAAGGCTTGCGTCGGCATCTCACATGGAGCTCGGAAACGCCCCGCGATCCGCCTCACCGACGACGGACGGTATGCGGCCGTCGCTCCAATCCGCCTTGGCGCGCTCGATGCGCTCCGCGGTGCTGACGACAACGGTCGACCACATGTGCTTGCGGTCGAGTCGCTCGCCGCCCAGGAGCAGAAGCCGGGCGGAAGACTGCGCCGCGAGCACGGCCGCCTTGCCCGGCTTCAGGATGACGAGGCGCTCGGGGTCGAGCCGCGCGCCGTCCAGCGCGACCTCGCCGGAGGCGACATATAGGGAGCGCTCCTCGTGCTCCTTGGCTGCGAGCGCAAGCCGCGCGCCGGCCGCGAGCTCGGCATGGACGCAGAGCGTGCCCGAGAGAGTGCCGACGGGCGAGCGCACGCCCTCGAAGCTGCCGGCGATGACGCGCAGCTTCCTGCCTGCTTCCTCCAGGACGGGCAGTGCGGTCGCCGGATAGTGATTGAAATGCGGCGCATCCTCCTCATGCGCGCGCGGCAGGGCGAGCCAGAGCTGCGCGCCGTGGAGACGCGATTCCCGCAGCCGCGCCTCGGGCGGCGTGCGCTCGGAGTGGGCCACGCCGCGCCCACACACCATCCAGTTCGCGCCACCGGGCGTCAGCGGCACCGCGTTGCCCATGCTGTCGCGATGCAGCAGGCTGCCCTCGAAAAGATAGGTCAAGGTCGCCATCCCGACATGCGGATGCGGGCCGGCGTCGAGGCCCTGGCCGGCGCCGAAGGTCACCGGACCGAAATGATCGAACAGCACGAAGGGCCCGACCGCGGGCGCATTGGCCAGCACGCGCCGCAGCTTGAAGCCTTTGACGCGCTCGAAGATGCGCGGCTCGATCACCTGCTCGATGGCCTCGGACGCGGCGGAACCGCTCCCTTCTGATACACTCGTCATCGGCGCTATTCCTTTGCTTGGACGATCGCAACGGATATTTTACCAGACAGGTTCCAGATTATGGGTGTCAATAAAATGTAGCGATCGGGCCGCACGCGTTTTCTGAATACGCGATGACGGCCCGAACGGTTGAGCAAGTTTGGTCCCAGCGGAACCACGCGGGCCGTCAGTTGCGGCATTCCGCGAAAAGGAAGGGACGCACACGCTCGGCAGCGAGCGTAACGCCAAGGCCCGGCCCGCCCGGAATTGCCATTGACCCGTCCTTGATTCCGTCTTCGGGCGAGTTCTCCAACACCTGGACGTATCCCGACTGTCGCGGAAAATAGGGGTAGATCTCCTGCGTCATGAAATTAGGTATGCACGCGGCGAGCTGAAGGGAGGCCGCGGTCGAGAGGGCGCTAGCACAATTATGCGGTGCCACGCGCATGTTGTAGGCCTCGGCCATGGCGGCGATCTTCTTCGCCTCCATGATTCCGCCCGTGTTGCCGACATCGGGCTGAAGGATGTCCGCCGCGTGCCGCTCCAAGATCTTACGAAAGCCGTGGCGGGTGTAAAGACGCTCGCCGACCGCCACCGGGATCGCGACGTGTTCGGAAATCTTCTTGAGCGCGCCGATATCGAACGGGTCGGCGGGCTCCTCGATCCATACGATGTCCAATTCCTCGAACCGGCGACAAAGGCGGATAGTCTCGTCGGTTGTCAGGCCCCCGCTCAAATCCAGCATAATTTCGATCTTCGGACCGACGGCCTCTCTCAGGGCCTTGACCTTCTCGAAGGCCAAGTTCATGAAGTCCCGGTCCACCATGCGGCGGCTGACGTGGCGCAACCCGTTCCGATCGGGATAGGCGAGCGGATAGCACTTCAGCGCATCGTAGCCGTCGCGGAGCGGTGTCTCTGCGGCTTTCGCGAACTCGCTCGGCGTCTCGGCCCCGCCATACCATCCATTGGCGTAGACGCGCACGCGGTCCCGAACCTTTCCGCCAAGGAATTCGTAGACTGGGGCGCCGAGCGCCTTGCCCTTGATGTCCCATAGCGCCTGCTCGATTGCGCTCATCGCGGCGAAGATGATAGCACCACCGCCCTTGGCCCAGAACGAATGGTCGTACATCTCCGACCACAGCGCCTCGATCCGCGACGGATCCCGGCCGACGATCATGCGTTGGGCGAGGTCCTTGATCATCCCCGCAACCGCCGTCCCGCCGATTCCGTAGGCGATGGCCGCCTCCCCGATCCCGCTCACGCCATCATCCGTGACGAGCTCGACGATGACCGGGTGGAGCTTGCCGCGGCTGATCAGATAGATGTTGACCCTATTGATCTTCATCGCTCGTCTCTTGTTGGCGCGCTTCCGTGGGACCCTTGGGCGCCGTTCGCCGCGCGCAACCGGGACAGGAACGCACGGGCGCGAGGGTGTTGCGGTGCTGCGAAGAACTGTGCCGGCGGCGCGTCCTCTATGACGAGGCCGCCATCCATCATGACAACCCGGTCCGCCACCTCACGGGCGAAAGACAACTCGTGCGTGACGACGATCATGGTCATCCCCGCCGCCGCAAGGCGGCGCATCGTCTCAAGCACCTCGCCCACGAGCTCGGCATCGAGCGCCGAGGTCGGCTCGTCGAAGAGCATGAGCTTCGGATCCATCGCGAGCGCGCGCGCGATGGCGACGCGCTGCTGCTGTCCGCCCGAAAGCTGGTGGGGGTACTGGCTCGCCTTCTCCTCGAGTCCCACCATACGGAGCAATTCGAGGCCGCGCGCCTGCGCCGTCGCCGCGGGCACGCGCCGCACGTGGATGGGCGCCTCGGAGACATTCTCGGCCGCGGTAAGGTGCGGGAAGAGGTTGAGTCGCTGGAAGACCATGCCGATGCGCGCGCGCTTGGCGGCCGTGGCACGGTCGGATTCCTCGCGCAAGGCGCCGTCGCGTCCAACGCGGTAACCCACCATCTTGCCCTCGACGAGAATGGTGCCGCGATCGATCTTCTCCAGATGATTGATGCAGCGGAGAAGCGTGGTCTTTCCGCTTCCGCTGGCGCCCACGATGCAGATCACCTGGCCGACCTCGACGTCCAAATTGATGCCCTTCAGGACCTCGAGCCCGCCGAACCGCTTGTGCACGTCCCGGATCTCGACGAGCACCGTCAGATGCCCGGCTGCGGAAGGCCGAACCCGAACACGCGCGACAACACGCCCCGATGCGGCCCGCCTGTCGCAGTCGGCCCGATGCCGTAGCGCCGCTCGACGAATTGCTGCACGGCGGTCAGCGCCGTCGTCAGCAGGAGATACCATAGGCTCACCACGCAGAGGACCTCGAAATACTTGAAGTTCTCGCTGTAGATGGCGGTGGCGCGGGCGAATAGCTCGGGCACGGCGATGGTGAACAGCAGCGAAGTGGTCTTCAGCATCGAGATGAATTGGTTGCCGGTGGGCGGGATGATGACCCGCATGGCTTGCGGGATAATGATGCGCCGCATCGCCATGGGAGCCGTCATGCCGAGCGCCCGCGCGGCGTCGCGCTGTCCCGGGTCGACGGAGATCAAACCGGCGCGGATTATCTCGGTCATGTACGCGCCCTCGATCACGCCGAGCGCGACCACGCCGGCGACGAGGGCCGGCAGGTTGATCACGTTGTCGGTGATCTCGGCGACCGCGTCGTACCAGAACACGATCTGCACCAGCGCGGGCACTCCCCGGAAGATCCAGACATAAAGCCCGACCAGCGCGCTGAGCGGCGCCCACCGGGAGAGCGCGCCGAGTGCGCCGAAGAACCCGAGCACGATCCCGAGGGCCATCGCGGCCAAAGTGATCCAGAGCGTGGTCAACGCCGGCAGGAAGAAGACGCGGGAAAACAGGGTGTCGAGGAACACATGAATGTCGAAGATCATGGCTATCGGTCCTCGCTCTGGTCGAACGCAACCCCTGCCTCGCCGCAGGTTCCGGTGAGAGGCGAGTGCGCCATGGCCGGCAGGCCGTCACTTGACGCTGCGGATGTCCCCTTCCTCAACGTTCCACTTCGCGAGGATCTTGCCATAGGTCCCGTCCGCCTCGATGCGCTTCAGCCCTTCGCTCAAGGCGTCGCTCATGGCTACGTCCCCCTTGCGCACCACGATGCCGTGCTTGTTCCGGGGCAGGCCGGGCGTGCCCGACAGGATCGGGCTTCCGAGCGCCAGATCGGGAACGGCCTGGGCGAGGTAATTGGCGAACGGCCAATCCAAGAAGGCGACGTCGGCGACCTTCTTGCGCAATTGCTGCACCGCCTCGTTGAAATTCGGATAGGCCATGATGTCGATCTTCTTGCTCTCGGAGCATCTCTCCTTGTTGGTGCGTTCGAGGCTGATCGCCTCGACGGATCCGCTCTGCGTGGCGACGGGGAGCCCGCACAAATCGTCTTCGGATTTGAAGGTGAGTTTCGAGTCCTTGCGGACGATGAGCCGCACGCCGCCCTCGAAGTAGGGCACGAAATCCAAGGACTTCTGCCGGTCCGGCGTGATGCCGATCCCGGCGATGATGGTGTCGAACTTCCTGGCGTTGAGCCCTGGGAAGAGCCCCGCGAAATCGAAGTTCACGAACGCAGCCTTGAGGCACATCTCGCGGGCGATCGCCTCGCCGATCTCGATGGCGAAGCCCGCGGGCTTGTCGTTATCCAGAAAGGCCTGCGGCGGCATCGTGAGATGGGTCGCGATGGTGAGCGTGCCGGGGCTCGTGAGGTCGGCGGGCGGCCGTACCGGGCAGTCGCCCGCCGCCCATGCGACCGCCGGAAGCGTCGCCAGCGCGGCGGCCAAGCCGAGGAACATGGCGTTCTTCAATCGATCCTCCTTGCTACGAGCGGCGCGACTTGCCGGCAAACCGCGCTCGTGCCGGGAAACAAGCTAATCAAGCAAATTGTCGGCGCGTCAACTATGAAGTTCGATTGCATCCATTTCCAAATGTCGCAGGCCGTGTGGCGAACCTCCGACAAATCGACGCGTCCTAGTCCGCCTCCAGGAGATCGCGATTGACTCGCAGGAGATAGCGGTAGGGATCGCTCGTCATCACCGCCCCTCCCGAAATCAGCAACACCGCACCCGATACCCAGGCCGCCTCGTCGGAGGCGAGATAGACCGCGGCACCGGCCACGTCCGCCGGCTGGCCGACGCGGCGCAGCGGATAGAAGGCGGCGCGCGCTCGCCGCTCCGCAGGCGTCTTGAGCCAGGGTGCCGTCAACGGCGTCTCGACGATGGCGGGGGCGAGCGCGTTCACGCGGATGCCGTATTGGCCGAGCTCGATAGCCATGGATTGTACGATGCTGTTGAGGGCCGCTTTGCAGGCGGCGTAGATGCCCTCGCCGCCGGGTGCGGCATAGAGGCTGTCGATCGAGCTCAGGAAGAGAATGACCCCACCCCGGCCGGAAGCGCGCATGGCGCGCGCGGCCGCCTGGGCGCCGAAGACCTGGGCGGTCAAGTTGAGGCGGACCATCGCCTCCCAGCCGCGCTCGCTGACCTCGAGCCATTCGCTCATGCCGCCCGGCTCGGCTGTGAAGCCGCCCGCATTGTTGACCCAGGCATCGATGCGCCCGAAGCGCGCCAGCGCGCGCTCGGCAAGCGTCTCGAGCTGGCGGCAGTCGGTCACGTCGACCACCTCGACGAGTGCCTTGCGTCCCTTGGCCTCGATCTCCCGCGCGAGCGTATCGAGATCGCTCCGGCTCCGCGCCGCCGCGACCACGTCCGCTCCCTGCTCGGCGAAGGCAAGCGCCATCGCGCGGCCCAAGCCGCGGCTGGCACCGGTGACGACGCAGGTCTTGCCGCTGAGTGAGAACATGGCGAGACTCCAAAAAAGAAGACGTCCGGGAGCGGGCCCGGAACGGCCCGTCGCACGATTCTAGCCGCGGGCCGGAGCCAAGTCGACGGTTGCTCGGCCGAGAGGCGATGCGCCTTGTCGGTGGCGGCGAAAGAAGGCATCCTCGGCGCGCCATGATCAGGAATTTCCACGTGCTTTACGTCGGCCAGATCGAGCTCGACAACATCGGGCTCGAGGGCACGCCTGCGAACGAGCGGCGCTATTCGAGCGAGCGCCTGCGCGAGGTCTACGCGACCGCGCGCGACATCGCGCGGACCATGGACGAGCTCGGCTATCAGGTGCTGTGGACGGCCGAGCACCACTTCCAGCGCGAGGGCTACGAGTGCATCCCCAATCTGATCCAGCTCGGCCTGTGGCTCGCGACGCAGACGCGGCACCTCAAGTTCGGCTGCGCCTTCAACGTGCTGCCCATGTGGCACCCGATCCGCCTCGCGGAAGACTATGCCATGGCCGATATCGTCACCGACGGGCGCGTCGTCATGGGCGTGGGCCGCGGCTATCACACGCGCGAAGTGGAAAGCTTCGGGGCACCGCTCCGCGACGCCGAGGCCAACCGCGCCTATTTCGAGGAAGGGCTCCAGCTCCTCCTCAAGTGCTTCAATGAGGACTCCTTCCATTTCAAGGGCGAGTACTTCGAGGTCCCGCCTGCCGTCGACTACCGGGGCTATCGCCTGAAGGAGATCACCGTCATTCCCCGGCCCAAGCACCTGCCCGTCGAGATCTGGATGCCGATCGCGAGCGGCAAGACGATCGAGATGATGGCGAGCTACGGCTTGAAGGCGATGGTGACGCTCAACGGCGAGAAGATCCTCGACGACGTGGTGCGCCAGTACCATGACGCCTGCGCCCGCCATGGCCGGAAGAAGAAGCTCGGCGAGGACGTGATCTGGGGCGCCGGCGTCTATCTCGCGGAAAGCGAGGGGGAGGCCATGCGCCGGCTCGAGCCCGCGCACGACGAGCGCTACAAGTGGTTCGCACCCTTCGGCTTCGTGCGCTACGCCGACGAGCAGGGGCGGAGCTGGGGCATGCCCGGTGCGCCGGCGCGGGTGCCCACGCTCGCCGACGGGGTGCAGCAGAAGGCCTGGTTCTGCGGTCCGCCGTCGCGCGTCATCCAAGGCATCAAATCGATCGCGGACAAGTATCCCGGGCTCGAGCATTTCATGATCCACTGGGCCGAAGGCATTTCGCCCAAGGAGTTCAAGGAGCAGCTGCGTTGGTTCGCCAAGGACGTGATGCCGGCGTTGCGGAAATCCTGAGCCGTTTGACCCGGACGCGGCAGGCGGCTCAACTTGACCCAGGCAGCGCGCGACTTATTCTCCTCTTGCGGTCGTAGCGCAGGGCTTGAAGCCGGTCTCGCGCGAAGCCTGCCTCGTGACGGACAGTCGAGAAAGGCCCCGCCGAGGGGTTCGCTTGCCGAGGACGACGGCTCATGTTCCCGCTCCAGACCGCGGTTCCCTCGCGTTATCCCCCAATTGCCACCTGGGCGCTGATCGCCGCCAACTGCGCGGTCTTTCTCGTCGAAGTCAACCTCTCCCCAGAGCAGCTCGACGCCTTCATCGCGCAGTTTGCCCTCGTTCCAGCGGACGTGTTGATGCCCCTTCCCGGCAGCCATTCGGGCCCCGGGCCCGCTGCCTGGCTGCCCATAGTCACCAACATGTTCCTCCACGGCGGCTGGCTGCATCTGATTTTCAACATGTGGACGCTCTGGCTTTTCGGTCCGGCGATCGAGGACCGCATGGGCTCGGGGCGCTATCTCGCCTTCTATCTCGGCTGCGGCGTGCTCGCCTCGGTCAGCCACGCGGTCTTCAATCCGACCTCCATGGTGCCCGCACTCGGCGCCTCAGGGGCGATCGCCGGCGTCTTGGGATGCTACGTTCGTCTCTTCCCGCTCGCCCGCATGATCGTTCTGGTACCGGTTCTCTTCCTGCCGCTCTTCTTTGAATTGCCCGCGATCATCTTCGTCGGGCTGTGGTTCCTCCTGCAGCTGATGCAGGGGGCCGCGGAATTCTTCATGCCGTCCGGCGGAGGCGGCATCGCCTGGTGGGCCCATGTCGGCGGCTTCCTGGCCGGCCTGGCGATCGGCCCGCTGTTGCACCGCCCGATCGGGCGCTACCGCAAGCACTACGCCGACGAGGGCATTCTCGGCTTCACGCCGTTGGGACGGCGATGAAGCGATGGCCATGACGGGAGGGACCATGTCGATCCTGGATATCTTCTGGATTTTCTTCATCGTCTCGGCCCTTCAGCCCGTGCTGCGCCAGCGCATGCTCGAGGCGATGCGCACGCGCAAGATCGCGCAGCTCGAGCGCAAGCGGAGCAGCCGCGTCATCCTGCTCGTGCACCGGCAGGAGACCATGAGCCTGTTGGGCTTTCCGCTCATGCGCTATATCGATGTGCACGACTCGGAGGACGTGCTCCGCGCCATTCACATGACCGACGACGACGTGCCGCTCGACATCGTGCTTCACACGCCGGGCGGGCTGGTGCTGGCGGCCCTCCAGATCGCGCGCGCGATGCGCGAGCACAAGGCGAAGGTCACCGTCTTCGTGCCGCATTACGCCATGTCGGGGGGTACGCTCATCTCGCTCGCCGCCGACGAGATCGTCTTGTGCAAGCACTCCGTGCTCGGTCCGATCGACCCGCAGCTCGGCAAGTTCCCGGCCGCCTCGCTCCTCAAGGTCGTCGAGCAGAAGCCGCTCGCGGAGATCGACGACGAGACCCTCATCCTGGCTGACGTGGGGCGCAAGGCGATCGCCCAGGTCAAGGAGGCCGCGAAAGGGCTGCTGCAGCGCCGGCTTCCGGCCGAAGCGGCGGAGGCGCTCGCGGACAAGCTGTCGACCGGCACCTGGACGCACGATTACCCGATCTCGGCGGCGGAAGCCAAGGAACTCGGCCTTGCCATCAGCACCGAGATGCCGAACGAGGTTCTCGAGCTGATGTCGCTCTATCCGCAGCCCGTGCGCTCTCATTCAGGCGGCGTCGAATTCCTGCCGGTGCCGCGGCAGCGGGAGACGGGACGAAGGGGATAGAGCGCGCGCCGCGGCCGGCAGGTGCCATCCGTCCTTTAGAGACCCTCGGCCGCGACCGCCGCCTTCCGCACGCTCAACTTGGCGAGCCCGATGGTGTCGAGCATCTCGCTGAGCTCGCGGCGCGCGGCGATGTGCGAGAGGCTCAGCTTGACGCCCGTCGCCTCCTCGCGCAGGTCGAGAAGCGTGAGGCCGAGGAGGAAGAGCTCGCGGAAGATGACGCGCTCGCTCAAGCCGGGTGCCAAGCGGAAGCCGATGCGCGGTGCTAAGGCCGCGAGCACGTCCGCGATCGCGCGCTTGTTGCGCGCATCGATTTGGGCGAGGCGGTTGCGCATGACCACCCAGTCGATGCTGCCGCGGTCGCGTCGCGCGCGCTCCTTCCTGATCTCCCACACCATGGCGCTGTACCGGCTCGGGCGCCGCACCTTGAGCGTCTCGGCATCGACGAGGCCGAGCACGTCGAGATCGACGAAGCTGTCGTTGAGCGGCGTCACCAATGTGTCGGCGAAGGAGTGCCCCAGGCGCGAAAGCGTCGATTCGCCGGCCGGCGTGTCGATCACCACGAAGCGGCAGCTCGCCGCGAGCTCGGCGAGTGCTGAGGTGAAGCGCATCTCCTCGTCAGCTCTACCCGGCGCCACGGTGCGGTGGAGCGGCAGCGGCAGGGCCGTGCCGCGGCGGCTGGCGAAGCCGGCGCGGTTCTCGATGTAGCGGCTGAGCGTACCCTGCTCCGCGTCGAGATCGAGGGTGCCGACGGCGAAGCCGCGATAAAG
>DATNIJ010000110.1:0-4326 GCA_035604475.1 Alphaproteobacteria bacterium | reverse complement strand
TCAAGCTCGTCGACTTCGGCGCCTTCGTGAATTTCCTCGGCAGCCGCGACGGCCTCGTGCATGTCTCGGAGATGGCGCCTTACCGCGTCAAGCAGCCCTCCGATGTCGCCAAGGTGGGAGACCAGGTCTACGTCAAGGTGCTCGGCATCGACGAGCGCGGCAAGGTTCGCCTCTCCATGAAGGCGGTCGACCAGAAGACGGGCAAGGAGGCCGCAGCGCAGCCGAGCGAGCGGGAAGGCAAGCGCGAGGAGGGCGGCCCGCGCGAGGCCGGCCGCGCCGACTGAGCGCCGCCGGAGAGGCGCCTCTCGAGGGCGGGCTTGACGTGCCGTTGAAAGGGGCTCCGCGGGACGCGGCCGCGCCTGAGGCCGCTGCCGATGGCGTCCCCGCGCTCTTTCCTAGACGAGCTGCAGGAATATCACGATCAAACCGACGACGGAGACGCCCCACGCCGCCGTGCGCAGCCAGGGCACGCCGGCAAGATAGATGACCGCGTAAGCAAGCCGTGCCCACAAGAAGATCTCGGCGCCGAGGAGAGTGGCGCCATTGGCCTTGCCGCTGGCGGCTGCCACCAGCACGAGTGCTGCAAAGAGAACGAGGTTCTCAAGCATGTTGCGGTGGGCGCGCTGCGCCCGTCCCGCCCAACCGGTGAGCGTCGGGATGTTCTCTCGATTGCCGATGAGCGGCAGCAGACCCACCTGCAGCGACGCAGCTATGGCCGCCACCAGCATCTGGGCGAAGGCCAGTGCGACGGAACATGTGAGCAGCCTGAGATCGGGCGACATGCTTCCCTCCCCGGTTCACGGTGCCGATCCGGCGTCAATTGAGGCGCTTCGGCACTCTTCACTCGAACTCACTGCGTGATATAGCCCGGCAGTCCGCCGCGCGCCAGCGCGATTTCACCGCGGCCCGAAGAGCGGCGACACTGAGCCGCGGCCGGAGGGGCCATCTTGTTGGGGTCGGCCCCATGCCGTACACTCCGGCAGATCGAGGAGACTTGTCCCGTCTTGTCTCGCTCGACTTCGCGGCGAGAGCCGATTTTTCGCGCAAGCCCAGCGTCCGGGGGCACTGATTTCTTGAGCCGGGAGAAAGGCCTCCGCAATGAGCCGGCCGGACTTGCGTCTTCCCAAGGTGATCGGGCACCGCGGCGCTGCGCTGCGCGCACCGGAGAACACGCTCGCCGGCTTCCGCAAGGCGGCGGAGCTCGGCTGCCGCATGGTCGAATTCGACGTGCGGCTCAGTCTCGACGACGCGCCGGTCATCTTCCACGACGACGAGCTCGAGCGCGTGACCGGTGCTGTGGGGGCGGTGGGGGCGACGCTCTTCCGCGATCTCAAGTCTCTCGATGCGGGCGCTCACTTCGCTCCCGCCTATAAAGGCGAGGCAATCCCGAGTCTCGAGGAGGCGTTGGCGCTTCTTAAGACCCTCGAGCTCGCCTTCGATCTCGAGCTCAAGGCGGAGCCGGGTCGCGAGGGAAGGCTCGCCGAGGCGGTGGTGCGCGCGCTTGCACGGCTGTGGCCCGGCGACTTGCCGGCCCCTCTCGTGACCAGCTTCCAGTCCGAGGCGGCGGCTGCCTTCCAACGCCTCGCTCCGAACGTCCCGCGCGGCTATCTCGTCGAAGTCCTGCCGCGCGATTGGCGGCGGGCGGCGGAGGGGCTCGGCGCTGCCGCCGTGATCTGCAATCAGCGCCTGCTCTCGCTGGATGCCGTGCGCGCCGTCAAGGCGGCCGGCTATCCGCTCCTCGCCTATACGGTCAACCATGTGGCCCGCGCGGGCGAGCTCTTCGCACTTGGTGTGGATGGCCTCATCAGCGACATGCCCGACGCGATCATGGCAGCACTTTAGCAACCTTTGTTACGCGAGGGAGCGGCTTTCGGCGCTGCAACATAATTTCCCGGTATGCGCCCTCGCTCATCGGTACGAGCGATTCCACTTCATAACCTTGCAAAATCGCACTATATGCACTGTTGGCGCCGAGCCGGCCGGAGCCCGAGGGGCGCCGGCCCGTGCGGCATTGACTATTGGCAAGGGACTAGGAGAAAGAGTGAGGACGCTCAATCCAGTTCTCATTTCCGGGCGCGAGGTGCTGCCGCTGGTCGAGGGCGGCAAGGGTATCTCCGTGTCCAACGGCGAGAGCTCGGGCGCCTGGGCCGCGGCCGGCGGCATCGGCACCTTCTCCGGGGTCAATGCCGACTCCTACGACGAGAACGGCGATCTCGTCTCGCAGCTCTATTACGGCCGCACGCGGCGCGAGCGCCACGACGAGCTCGTCGCCTACGCCATCAAGGGGGCGCTGCACCAAGCCAGGGTCGCCTACGAGTCGGCCTTGGGCCAAGGCCGCATCCACATGAACGTTCTGTGGGAGATGGCGGCGGCCGAAACCATCCTCCATAGCGTGCTCGAGCGCGCCAAGGGACTGATCAACGGCGTCACCTGCGGCGCCGGCATGCCCTATCGGATCGCCGAGATCTGTGCCCGCTACAGCGTCCACTACTATCCGATCATCTCCTCGACGCGCGCCTTCCGCGCGCTGTGGAAGCGCGCTTATCACAAGTTCCGCGACTGGCTCGGCGGGGTCGTTTACGAGGATCCTTGGCTCGCCGGCGGCCACAACGGGCTCAGCAACGCCGAGGATCCGACCAAGCCGGAAGCCCCCTTCCCGCGCGTGAAGGCCTTGCGCGAGTTCATGAATGAGGCCGGCCTCAACGACACGCCGATCATCATGGCAGGCGGGGTGTGGTTCCTGCGCGAGTGGGAGGATTGGATCGATAATGCGGAGCTCGGCCCCATCTGCTTCCAGTTCGGCACGCGGCCGCTGCTCACCCAGGAGAGCCCGATCTCCGATGCATGGAAGGAGCGCTTGCTGACGCTCAGGGAAGGCGACGTGCTGCTGCATCGCTTCAGCCCGACCGGCTTCTACTCCTCCTCCGTCAAGAACAAGTACCTCGAGGAGCTTTACCAGCGCACGAGCCGCCAAGTGGCCTTCACCCCGGAACCGGTGGGCCAGCACGATACGGTGTTTCCCGTCGGTCCGCGCCGGCGCATCGTCTACGTCACCGCCGCGGACAAGACGCGCGCGGACGCCTGGGTGGCGCAAGGCTTCACCGAGGCGCTCAAGACGCCGGACGCCACCATCATCTTCGTCACCCCCGAGAAGGCGCGGGAGATCCGCACGGACCAGATCAATTGCATGGGCTGCCTGTCGGCATGCCTCTTCTCCAACTGGTCGCAGAACGAGCCCTACAGCACGGGGAGGAAGGCGGATCCGCGCTCCTTCTGCATCCAAAAGACGCTGCAGCACATCAGCCACGGGGGCGATGTCGACAGCCAGCTCATGTTCGCCGGGCATAACGCCTATCGCTTCGCCGCTGACCCCTTTTACGCCAACGGCTTCATCCCGACGGTACGGCAACTGGTCGAGCGCATCCTGACCGGCGATTGAGGGTTGCGCACGAGAGGGCCGGCGCGCCCGAGGAAAAGCTTTATTTTTTGCGAGGATTGCGGCAGGGTACGCGCCATGCTGGAGGTCAACCCGCCGGTTCCTGGAGCCCAGGTGAAGCGCATGCCGAGAGCCCGTCAATTCGCCCCCGTGCTCGAACGCCTGAGAAGCGCCGGGTTGAGGCCGACACGCCAGCGCTTGGCGCTCGCACGCCTGCTCTTCGACAAGGCCGCGCGGCATGTGAGCGCCGAGCAGCTTCATGCCGAGGCGGTTGCCGCGAGCATCCCCGTCTCGCTCGCCACCGTCTACAACAGCCTTCACCAGTTCACCGCTGCCGGGCTTTTGCGCGAAGTCGTGGTCGAGGCCGGCCGCTCCTACTTCGACACCAATACCTCCGAGCACCATCACTTCTACCACGAGGACAGCGGCTCTCTGCAGGATATCGCCGGCTCCGAGCTCGGCGTTTCCGAGCTGCCCACACCACCCAGCGGCACCACCGTCTCGCGCATCGACGTTATCGTGCGCTTGCGAAAATACGAGTAATTTTCTTTCCGTCTTTCCAAAGCTCTAGAAACTTTCTTCGAATAATTCTAATCTATTGACAGGGAGGGCTGGGGAGCGCGATAAAGGCGTCGGCGGCTCGCCGATAGCCCGCGTCCGCGCACGGCCACGGGCCGCGCTCATTGCCGTTACGTCACTTGCATGTGAAGGGAGAGAACCATGGCGTCGCTCAAGGGATCCAAGACCGAGGACAACCTCAAAGCCGCATTCGGCGGAGAGTCTATGGCCAATCGCCGCTACCTCTATTTCGCCCAGAAGGCGGATGTGGAGGGCTACAACGACGTATCCGCCGTCTTCCGCTCGACCGCCGAGGGCGAGACCGGCCACGC
>DATNIJ010000109.1:0-37392 GCA_035604475.1 Alphaproteobacteria bacterium | reverse complement strand
TGAGCGGCAAGCCCGGGCCGGTCTATCTCGATTTCCCCGGCGACATCCTCTACGCCAAGATCCCCGAGGAGCAGGTCGACTGGAGCCTCTCCGGACGGCCGCTCTTGCATGCGCGGCCGATGGGCGATCCCAAGGAGGTGGAGCGGCTGGCCTCAGCACTCGCCAAGGCGAAGCAGCCCATCATCGTCTCCGGCAGCGGCGTCATCTGGTCGCGGGCGTGGGACGATCTCAAGGCGCTCGTGGAGAAGGCCGGCATTCCGTTCTACACGACGCCGCAAGGCCGCGGCGTGCTGCCCGACGATCATCCCTATTCCTACCTCACCATGCGCTCCACGGCCTTCCGCGACGCCGACCTCATCATCGTCGTGGGCACCCGCATGAACTACATCATCACCCATGCCGCGGCACCGCGCTTCAATGCCGCCGCCACGATCGCGCGCATCGACATCGACGTCGCCGAGATCGCTTCCGCGCCGCGCAAGGTCGATATCCCCATCGTGGGCGACTGCAAGATGGTGCTGCAGCAGCTCACAGCCGCCCTCGACGGCGGCGCCACGCCCGCGCGCTTCGAGCCCTGGCGCCGCACGCTCAAGGAGGGCGAGGCCGCGAAGCGCGCCGCCCTCGGCAACAAGCCGCCGGAGGGCGACCCCATCCACCCCTTGCGGCTCTGCGAGGAGATCACCCACTTCATGCAGCGCGACGCCATTCTCGTCGTCGACGGGCAGGAGATCCTCAACTACGGCCGCCAGTCGATGTCGACCTACGTGCCCGGCCATCGCCTCAATTCCGGCCCCTTCGGTACGATGGGCGTGGGCTTGCCCTTCGGCCTCGGCGCCAAGATCGCGAAGCCCGACAAGCAGGTCATCGTGGTCCACGGCGACGGCTCCTTCGGCTTGAATGCCATGGAGCTCGACACCGCCGTGCGGCACAACATCCCGGTGCTCGTGGTGATCAGCTTGAACGGCGGCTGGACGGCCGATCCCAAAGGCGAGAAGCCCGGCCGCAGCCTCGGTTATACGCGCTTCGACAAGATGGCCGAGGCGCTTGGCTGCTATGGCGAATACGTCGAGCGGCCGGAGGAGATAAAGCCGGCGCTCGAGCGCGCGCAGAAGGAGGTCGATCGGGGCAGGGTGGCGCTAGTCAACGTGGTGACCGACTACCGCGCGCGCGCGGGCACGCTCGCCTTCTCGGTTTACCAGACCTGAGCGTGCGCGCGAAGACAAGAAAACCCTCTCCCGCGAGCGGGAGAGGGGCTTAGCGCGATCGGCGGCCGAGCTCGACATGCGGCGCTGGCTGAAGTCCCGGGCGCTGGCGTTCGGCCCGCTCGACCGGCTTTATCGCGAGCGCGATGCGCTCCTGGTGCGCGTGGAGCGCCGCCTCGCCGAATGCCGCTCGCTCGAGCGCAGCCTTGGCATCGCCGCCGTCACGGAGAGTCCCGACGCCGCCCGGCGCGCGCTGACGCCGCTCGGCCGGCTCTACCGACAGCACCGCATGCTCCAGCACCGGCTGCGGGAGCTCGACGCGGCGCATGCCGCCTTGACGCAAAAGCTCGGCGAGCGTGCGGGTGCGGCAGAGGCGAAGCGCGCGGCTATCGCGGGTCGGCCGTGGTGGCATTCGATCGACCTCGGCGACGGCGTGGTGACGCCGGGACGCGTCTATAATTCCTACCTCACGCGGCTCGCCGAGCTTTTGCTGCCCGAGCGGCTCGACGGCCAAAGCGTCCTCGATATCGGCGCCTGGGACGGCTTCATGAGCTTCGAGGCGGAGCGGCGAGGGGCCACGCGCGTCGTCGCTTACGACCTGATGCCCGCCGACCATTTCGGCTTCGCGCTGGCGAAGGGGCTGCTCGGCAGCCGGGTCGAGTATGTCCAGGGCGACGTCTACGACATGAAGCGCTCGCTCTTCGGCGGCGGCTTCGACCTCGTGATCTTTTGCGGCGTCTATTACCACCTGCGCCATCCGCTTTTGGCGCTCGAGCGCATCCACGAGGTGTGCGAGGGCACGCTGCTCCTAGAGACGCAAGTGCTGGACGCCCGCGTGGTGCTCGCCAGTGGCGAGGGCGTGCCGCTCGCGGCGCTCGACCCGCGCCTCGCCGAGATAGCCCTCTATCAGTTCCATCGCTTCGACGAGCTCTTGCGGGGCGACTTCAGCAATTGGTTCGTGCCGAACGAGAAGGCGGTCGAGGCGGCGCTCTATTCCTCCGGATTCGAGCCGCAACGACTCGCCGCCTGGGACGAGCGCGTGGCGTTTCGCGCCAAGCGTTTGCCCGGCACGCCCGAGTATCTGCGCCAAAATTAGCCAACGACTCGGAATTTCCGACGCGCAGTCGGCGGTGCGATGCAAGGCGCAGTGGCCAGACGCGCGAGCTGGTGATAAGCTCGCGCCGTTCTAACCATAACAATTTCAAAACATTTGCGTGTTCCGATACGGCTCGGAGGGTTTGGCCACATGAAACGTCACCTGCCGATGCGTGGTCGCGCGACATCTCTTCTCTGGTGCATGCTGGGTCTGCCGCTTTTCCTGGCACAGCCGGCCGCTTCCGCCGAGCTTCAGCAGAGCCTCGGGATCGGGCCCGAATTCTACTACTACCATTATACCGAGCCGAGCTTCGCCCATCTCCAAGGCGCCTTCTACGGCGTCGCCGGCTTCTACAAGATCACCCAGGATGCCTTTTCGCTCAAGCTGGAGGTGCATGGCGCGGGCGGCTCGCTCGATTACAGCTCGCCCGGCTCGGGAACCGACAACGGCATCACCAATTACATGGTCGAGCCGCGCCTGCTCGTGCAAGCGACGTTCAAGGCCGGTTCGCAGGTGCAGGTGACGCCTTATGTCGGCTTCGGATTCCGCTATCTCTACGACGGGCAGAGCGGGACCGTGACCAGCACGGGTGCTGCAGGATACGACCGCAGCTCGAACTACTATTACATGCCGTTCGGCGTCGAGGTGCCGATCGAGGTGGCACAGGGATGGAAGATTACGCCGACCGCCGAGTACGATCTCTTCCTCTACGGCCATCAGCACTCCTATCTCACGGACGTCCCCGGCTTCCAGAACGACATCAACAATACGCAGCATAGGGGCACCGGCTTCCGCGCCTCGCTGATGGCGGAGGGCAAGACCCCGATCGGCGTGTTTCAATTCGGTCCCTTCGTGCGCTACTGGCGCATCGGCGCCTCGAACCTGCAGCCGATCATCTTCGACGGGATGCCGGCCGGATTCGGCCAGGAGCCGGGCAACCACACGATCGAACTCGGAGCGGGGGCGTTCTACGTCTTCTAGCGTTCGTTGACGCGGGAATCACCGGCCAGTCGCCGTGCCTGATCAATCCGCTGCAAGCAAGCTCTTCGAGCCATTCCGGTTGGGCGCCAGCCTCCTGGCCAACCGCATCGTCATGGCGCCGATGAGCCGCAATCGCGCCGATGACAACGATGCGGCGACGGCGCTGACCGCCCTTTATTACCGACAAAGAGCAACGGCAGGCCTTATCGTCACCGAAGCCTCGCCCATTTCCGTGAGCGGCCGCGCCGGCTTTCGCGCGCCGGGAATTTACACCGCAGCGCAGATCGCCGGCTGGCGGCGCGTCTCCGATGCCGTTCACGCCGCAGGCGGGAAAATATTCCTCCAACTTTGGCATGCCGGCCGGATCTCCCATCCCTCGTTGCAACCCGCCGGCGCCCTGCCGTTGGCGCCTTCGGCGCTAGCGGCAACAGGTACGCTCGCCACCGGCAAGGAGACGGTTTCGCTCGTAACGCCGCAGGCACTCGCGACGGCGGAGATGCCCGGCTTGATCGCCCGCTTCGCGGAAGGCGCAGATAACGCGCGCCGCGCCGGTTTCGATGGCGTCGAGGTTCACGCCGCGAACGGTTATCTGATCGATCAATTCCTGCGCGACGGCTCCAATCTCCGCGTCGATACCTATGGCGGCTCGCTCGAAAATCGTGCGCGCTTCCTGCTGGCTGTTGTCGATGCCGTTGCGCGAGCGTGGGCGGCCGAGTGCATCACGGTGCGACTTTCGCCGACGAGCCCCTATAACAGCATGTCAGACAGCGATCCGCAGCGAACATTCGGATTCGTCTCGGAGGCGTTGAGCATGCGCGGACTCGCGGCACTCCATGTCGACGAGACCCCTTCGGTGCAGTTCGACTGGGATGTCTTTCGCCGGCGCTATCGGGGGAGCTATATCGCCAATGCCGGTTATGACCGTGAGCGTGCGGAAGCTGCAATCGCGAACGGTCACGCCGACCTCGTCTCTTTCGGCGTCGCCTTCCTCGCCAATCCCGATCTGGTCGAGCGGCTGCGGAGCGGTGCTGCGCTCAACGCACCCGACCGCGCGACGTTTTACGGCGGCGATGAGCGCGGCTACACGGACTATCCGACCCTCACGGCGCTGAGCGGCCATGCCGAGCCATCGTGAGCGCCGCCAGCTTCCCTATAGCGCGCGAAGGCTCTTCGATCTTGTCGCCGATGTGGAGAAATACCCGGAATTCATCGAATGGTTCGTCGCGGTTCGCATCCGCCGTCGCGAAGGGAATGTCTTGGATGTAGACCAGGTCGTGCGTTTCAAAGGATTGCGCGCACGCTTTGAGACGCGCGCCGTGCTCGATGCCCCACGGCGGATCGAGATCACCTCCCAAGAGCCGCCGTTCAGGCGCTTCGATCAGCTTTGGACGTTCTCGCCGGCGCCGAAAGGCGGCACGATCGTCGAGTACGCGAGCACGCTCGAGCTTCGTTCGTCCTTGCTGCAGCACGCGATGCAAGCGCTCTTCGATGAGCGCCAAGTCGCCGAGGAGACCGTCGATGCCATTGCGCGCCGCGCGCAGCAGATCTATGGGGCCGCGCCGCACGATCCGCCGGCTTGAAGAACGGAACCCAAGTTTCGCGAGCACTGCGCGGGGTTTGGCGGTCAATTCGCCGGCGCACCATTTGCCGAGAGGACGGCGCCGCCGAGGGCGAGGAAGAGTTGTGCGGTGTCGGCGTACTGCTGCGCTTCGGCGCGCACCAAGCCAAGCCGGGCCTGGGTGTAGAGGCGCTCCGCATCGAGCACCAACAGGATGCCGGCGCTGCCGGCGCTGTAGCTCAGGCGGGCCAGCACGAGCGACGCCTCGGCGGCCCTGACCGCATGCTTCTGGGCGGCCACCTGCTCGGCGTCGTGGGTGAGTGCCCGCAGTGCGTCGGCGACCTGGCCGAAGGCCTCAAGCACCACCTCCTCGTAGCGCGCCAAGGAGCTCTTGTAGCCGTCGATCGCAGCACGGCGCTCGGCCTCGAGCTCGCCGCCATGGAAGAGGGGAGCCGTCAGGCCGCCGATGGCACTCCACGCCGTGCCCGCGGCGGTGAATAAATGACCAACGTCAAGGCCTTGTTGGGTCAGGCTGGCGGTAAGCGTGAGCTGCGGGTAGAGGTTTGCCGTGGCCACGCCGATGGTGGCGCTCGCGGCGTGAAGCTGCGCCTCGGCGGCCATGATGTCCGGGCGTTCATGGACGAGTGCCGAGGGAAGACGCAAAGGGAGCTCGCGGGGGAGGGTGAGCAGGTCGAGGTCGAATTCGGGCGGAGTCCACTCCACCGGCGCCTTGCCGGCAAGGATGGCGAGGGCGTGGCGGGCGATGTCGAGCTGTTGGCGCAGCGGGGGGAGGAGGGTGTAGTCGTTGGCGAGCTGGCTCTCCGCGGTCACGACGTCGACGTCGGACACGGCACCCGCCGCGCGCGCCGACCGCACCAGCCCGAGATTCTTCTCGTCATCCCTGAGGATATGCTCAACCGACTGGATCTGAGCACGGATGGAGGCGAGAGCTATGGCCTGGCGCACCACATCCCCGCTCAGCGTCAGCACGGCGGCTTCCAGCTCATAGGCCTGATAATCGGCAAGGGCGGCCTCGCCCTCGATCCGCCGCTTGTTGGCCCCGAAGACATCGAGGGCATAGCTCACCGCCGGTCCGAGCGAAACAAATCCGAACGCGGGGCTGGGCTGGGTCGTGCCGAGGGAGGCCTCGCCGTATTTCTGTCCGCCGGCACTCGCCGAGAAATCGACTTGCGGATAGAGCACACCTTCGGCGGCGGTCACCGCTTCGCGGGCCTCTGCGAGCGTCTCCCGCGTCGCCGCGAGGCTGCGATTGGCGGCGACGGCCTGGTCGACCACGGCGTCGAGATCGGACGAGCCGAATTCCTTCCACCATTCCGGTGCTACCGGCTTGCCGGGGGCGACGTGCTGCCCGTAGTTGCGGGCGTCCTCGGACGAGAGTTCCGCGCCGCCAGCCTTGGTATAGGCCGTGGCGGAAGGCGGCTCCGGGCGCGCGAAGTCCGGGCCGACCGTGCATGCCGAGGTGAGGACGGCGAGGGCGGCCCAGGCGGCTCCTCGCCGCGCGCGCGCCAAGACTTTGGAAGTGCCGGCGCCCTTCATGTCATCGGGATCTCCCGCGGGCGAATCTCTGCGGCGGCAAAGGGCTTCAGGCCTTTCTCCGGCCGCCAATCCGTGCCTAGGAGTAACAAGGGCTTGACGGGAAGCGCAAGGCCCATCGCCACGCGGTTGCCGCGGCCCGTCTCTAGGCGACAGCACCCGCGGCGCGGCAGCGATCGAATTCGCGCAGCAGGTAGGGGACCGTGCGCGACGCGCGGATCTCCTCCCAAGTCGGCGCGCGACGGAAGCCCGGTTGGCGCAACGGGAGTGCCAGGAACTGCTCTCCCTCTTGCAGCAGAAGGCCGCGCGCGATCAGGCGTTTGAGGGCCGCTTGGGTCGCCTTTGCGCCGAAGCTTTGGGCGACCGCCTTGTCGATCGCGTGGCGTGCGGTGATCCTCCAACAGAGGCGGAGGATCGCGGCGTCGGCATCCTTGAGAAGCCAGTTCCGGCTCGTGCGACCCCAGCGCGCGTCGCTGACCTTGAGCGCGTCGCCCAACTCCTCCCCCAACTCCTCTATGACAAGCGCGCTCGCGTCCTTGTGGTCCTGCCAGGCCCGGAATTCCCTGGCCGCGGCTGCCGTGTAGGCGGCGACGCGCTCGAGCTCGGCCGATCGCATGTCGAAATGGTAGGCGAGGCGGCGGAGGCTCGCCTCCTCGAAGGGGTAGATGAAGCGGTAGACGGGTGCCGGCTCGAGCGTCACGCCATAGGCGTCCGGACGGTAGAAATAGGGGCTGAAGCGGTCGGCGCGCGCGCGGATGAAGCCGCTCGGCGGCTGCAGGTGACGCAGCTTGGGGATGAGGGCAGCGATGCGGCGATATTGCTCGGGCGTCTCGCCGGGGAGGCCGTGGAGCGCCAGCCATTCGACGTAGACGCCGCTCTCGGCGGCGAGCTTGAGCGTCTGCACGTTCTGCAGCATCGTGCAGCCCTTGTCGATCAGCTTGAGGATGCCCGTGTCGAGGGATTCGAGGCCGGGCTGGATCTTCTTGATGCCGGCGCGCGAGAGCAGCACGAGCTGCTCCGGCTTCAGGTTCGCCTTCATCTCGTAATAGATGGTGACCTCCGGCCCCTCCTCGGCCAAGCGGGGGATGAATTCCTCGAAGTAGCGCGGATCGAGGATGAGGTCGGCGTTGGCGAGGTCGTTGCCGTAGTGCTGCGCGAGATAGGCGAGCTCGTCGTAGGCCCGCCTTTGCGACTTGCTGCGGTACGCGAGCGTGAGCGCGTTGAGGCCGCAGAAGGTGCAGTGATGCTTGGCCCCCCACCAGCAGCCGCGCGAGGTCTCGAACACGGCCGCCGGCGGATAATATTCGGAGGCGACCCGCGAGCGCGCGTGCGCGGCGAAGAACTCGCTGAAGTCGGGATAAGGCAGGCTGTCCATGTCCTCGACCGGCACCGTCATGCGGCTCGGCACCACGCTCGTGCCTTCCTTGCGCACGGCCATCCCGGCCATCCCGGCGCAGTCCGCGCCGGCGAGCGTGCGGCGGACGAATTCGGGAAAGACCAAATCGCCTTCGCCGAGGCAGACGGCGTCGATGAAGGGACATTTGCGGTGGAGCTCGACACCCATGTCGCCCTGGCAGTTGGTGCCGCCGAAGACGATCACGAGATGCCGGTAGCGCGCCTTGAGCCGCCGCGCCAAGGCAAGCGAGGCCATGTTCTGCTGGAAGGCCGAGGTGAAGCCGACGATGCCATAGGCCGAGCCGTCGACCTCCTCTAGGCAACGCTCGATGAAGGACGCCGCCTCCTGCCGGGCGGCAAGAAAAGTCATCAGCCGAGACGGCGTGTGGTACTCGGGATAGGCTTTCTGGAAATAGTCGGTGAAGAAGCCGAACTCGTCATCCGCCTTCTCCCCGTGCGCCGCGGCGGCGAACACCCACTCGCCGACGTGCGCCATGTAATATTGCGGGTCGCTCAGGCAATCGTGCGCATCGGCGCCGACCGCGTCCACGTAGGCGAGCGAGAAGTAGCGCAGGTCGCACGCAACGCCACACATCTCCAGCTCGGGCTTGAGCAGGCTCAAGCCCATGCTGGGATAGTGCGGCGCCGACAGCGGCATGGAGACGAGCAGGACCCTCGTCTGCCGCATCGGATCGGAATCTAGGCTTCCGCGGCGCTTCCGCCGTGAGAATCGCGTTTCTTACGGCGTCTCTTTTTGGGTGCCGCGCCGAAGATCTTGTGCTTGAGGGAGCGGATCACGGAAACGGCTTGTTTGTGGGGATCGTAGCCCGCCGCTTTCAGCGTCTTCGCGGGCGACGAGAGCAGCTTCTTCCTGAATGCCGGGCTCCGGGAGGCTTTCCCGAGAATGCTGGACATATCCTTGAACTTGATCTTCTTGGCCATGGCAACTCCCTATTCACGGGTCTTGATGGTTGTCGGGCGGAACTCCATGATGCGCTCCGCTGCGGAAGACGCGGCTATGCATTCGCTGCTTCAGCCTGGGCAATATACCACGCCATGCCCATGTCACGATAGAGCCGGATCGCTGCGTCCAGCTCCGGTTGTGCATCGGTAGTATGGCCGGAACGCCGCATGATCTCGGCAAGGTCGGCGTGGCAATGGGCGACTTCGGGGCGCATCCCGATCTTGTCTGCGACCGACAGCGCTTCCCCGCACAGACGCGCGGCACGCTCGAGCTCGCTCGGAGTCCGCCGGGCGAATGACAAGGCAAGCGAGCGCAAGGCGAGCGCCTCGACCGGATGATATCCATGTCTTTGCGCGTGCTCTAGAGCGGCGGCGCCGGCGGCTTCCGCCTCGCGCCATGCCCCGGCGGCGAGATGAGCGAGTGCCAGCGAGCTGCCGCACCAGGCCTGGAGCGACGCCAACGTCTGCGTGTTCGCCAGCCCGAGAGCCTCCTCTATGATCTCGCGCGCTTCGCGCACCCGCTCCGCAAGCGCGTAGGCGCGAGCGAGATAACGCGCCGCCGCCGGCACGAGCAGGTGGATTTCACCCGCGCGGCAAACCCTGAGCGCCTCCTCGAGGTCCTCGATGGCCGGTTCGATCTCGCCCTTCATGAGAAACGCCAATCCGCGTGCGATGTGGGCATAACTCAGATCGTAGGGGCGGTTCATCTTCATTGCGATCGCGAGAGCCGCAGTGCTTGAGGAGAACGCCTTCTCGAATTGACCCTGGAAACTATAGGTGTTGGCAAGGCAACCCACGCAAAGTACCGCGGCGCTGCCGGTCGTTCCCGCGCTTTTGAGCTCCAGGCCCGAGCTCACGCGCGTCGCCGAGGGAAGCAGAGCCTCCTCGGCAAGCTGGAGATCGCCGCGATACCAATAGGCTTGTCCCAATGCGTAACTGGCGCTGATAGCCAAGGCCGGGTCATCCATCTCCCGCGCGATGTCGCGGCCGAGCCGCCCGGCATCGATCGCTTCCTCGAGCGGCCCGAGAACGCTGAGAATCGTGCATTTGCTGATATTGATGAGCGCAAGCCGAGGCTTGTTGTCGATGGATTTTGCCAGAGCCTCGGCTTCCTCGAGGCATGTGCGAATCTCGAGGTGCTTGCCCGCGGCGGCAAGCGCTATGCGCAGGCCGAGACGGATATCGATCGCCCGGTCGATGTTGGCGCGCTCCTCGGGCAGATGGGCGAGGGCATCGAGCGCGCGCCGGAAATAGACGATCGCCTCACGATGGGCCGAACGCTGATTGGCCCTTTGGCCGGCCTTGAAGCAGTAATCGACGGCCTTGGCCCACGTCTCGCCGGTAAGCGCATGGTCGGCGAGGCGCTCGGTGAGCTCGTCGAGACGGTCCGGATAGGTCGCTTCAATGGCGCGGACCAGCTGTGCATGCAGCTCGCGCCGGCGCGTCAGCAGCATGCTTTCATAGGCGACCTCATGGGTGAGCGCGTGCTTGAAGGTGAATTCCGTTCCCGTCGTGAGGTTGACCTCGTAGAGGAACTCGGCGGCGCGCAGCTCGTCGAGACGCTCGTGCAATCGCGCCTCGGGCATGGCGGCAACCGCCTGAAGCAGACTGAGCGGCACGTCCTTGCCGATGACCGAGGCGATTTGCAGCACGCTGCGGTTCTCGGCGGAGAGCCGGTCGATGCGGGCGGCGAGCACCGCCTGCACGGAGTGCGGGATGTCGATCTCCTCGAGACTCCGCGTCAGGCGCGCCTCGACCAGCACGCCGGTCTCGCTCAGCGCGCGCACCATCTCCTCGAGAAAGAAGGGCGTGCCCTCGCAGCGCGCGATGAGGCGCCGCCGCAACGCCTCGAGCCCCTTGCCGTCGCCGAGCATGAACTGCAAGAGCTCGTCGGCGGCCTTCTCCGCGAGCGGATTGACGCGTACTTGCGAAAAATAGCCGTGCCGACCCCAATCATGGCGATATTCCGGACGGAAGGTCGCAAGCAGCAAGAGGCGCGCCGCCCCGAGCCCGTCGGCGACGGCGTTGAGGACCGCCTCGCTTTCCTCATCGATCCAATGCAGATCCTCGACCACGAGGACAAGCGGCTTGGGTGTGGAAGCCTTGAGCAGGAGCAGGCGGACGGCATCGCGCATGCGCTGGCGGCGCAAGGGCGGATCGAGACGTTCCCACTCCGCATCCCCGGACGGCAAGTCGAGGAGCGACTTGAGCGGTGCCAGCGCGGCCAGGAGCTGACCGTCGATCTCCGCGACCGCCGTGGTCAGCTTCTTGGCGATCTCGCTCTGGCGGTCGCGGTCGGCGACGCCGAGCCAGGCGCGCAGCAGCTGCGCGATGAGGAGGAAGGGTGTATTGCGGTCGTGCGGCATGGCGCCGACCCGCAGCACGGTGCATTCGGCGGCAGGATGCGCGCCTAGGAACTCGTGCACGAGACGCGATTTTCCCACCCCCGGCTCGCCGACGATCCCGATGATCTGCCCGCGTCCGGCGAGCGTGCGCTTGAGCGCATCCGAGAGGAGCGCCATCTCCGTCTCGCGCCCGACGAAGCGGCTGAGCCCATGCGCCGCGGCGCGCACCTCCCAGCGCGCACGCCCGGTGATCCCGCCAAGCTCGAAGACCTCGACCGGTGCTGCGATCCCCTTGACCTCGCGGGGACCGAGCGGCCGCACCTCGACGAAGCCCTGCGCAAGCTTGAGCGTGCTGGCGCTCAGGCAGGCCGTGCCCGGGGCGGCGATCTGCTCCATCCGGCTTGCGAGATGCACGGTGATGCCGACCGCATCGTATTCGAGCGAGAGGTCGTTGCCGACCGAGCGGACGACGACCTCGCCCGAGTTCATGCCCACTCTGATGCGGAGCGGGGTGCCCTCGAGGTGCTGAATGCCGTCGAGCATGGCGCGGGCCGCGAGGCAGGCGCGCACCGCGTGATCCTCGTGCGCGATGGGGGCGCCGAAAAGCGCCATGATCCCGTCGCCCTGCACGCGGCTGACGACGCCCTCGTAGCGGTGCACGGCCTCCATCATGACCTTGAGCCCGGGATCGAGACGCGCGAGCGCCTGCTCGGGATCGAGCCCGTGGATGAGCTCGGTCGAGCCGCGGATATCGGCGAAGAGGACGGTCACCTGCTTGCGCTCTCCGGCAAGCATCAGCCGCGAGCTCAGGATGCGCGCCGCGAGATGCTGGGGCGTGTAATCGGCGACGGTAAGCGGCCTGGGTCCGGCGGGGGCAGGGGAGGGCGAAGGTGCTGCTTGCTCGAGCGCCTTGCCGCAGCCGCCGCAGAACTTGGCGTCCGCGCGGTTCTCGTAGCCGCAGGCGGCGCAGGCCCTGGCAAGGGGCGCGCCGCAGCGATCGCAAAAGCGATTGCCCTCCGGGTTGTCGCTATGGCACCCGCCGCATCTCACGCCTTATTCGCTCCCGCCGAGGCGCCTCTTGGCGCCCTGAAAAAAGGCGCGCTTTTGCGGGAGGATACCTTGAAGTCGCAGGCGAGACATAAGAAAATCCGTCGCCGGCGGCTTGGCAACGGTGGTGCAGGCACGACCGATCTTGGCCGCTTTTGCCGCGAGGAAACGCGATGCGGCCTCCGCACGCCACGGCACTCAGACGGCGCACCGCGAAGGGGGCTCGCAAGAAGAGGCGCGGGCCGCGCAAACGCACGCTCGCGGCAGCCTTCCTCGCCGGCCTCGACGATGCGATCAAGCCGCATCTTCGCGGTGCCGTCAGGCTCGAGCATTTCCTCGCGCGGGCCGAGCCGCTCTCCCTCGCCGAGCGCCGGCGGATCGTCGAGCAGGCCATCTTGCTGCTCGAGGGCTTTTACGCGCATCTGCCGATGAAGCGGGCGATGCACGGCATCGATCCGGTGCGTCGGCTCCAGCTCCTGGCCCTCAACCTGCGACACCTGCCGAGCGATCTCTCGTTCCATCACGAGATGTCGGAAATCTTCATGTCGCTCTGCGATCTCCACACGAACTACCTGCTGCCGCGCCCGTACAACAAGGCGGTCGCCTTCCTCCCCTTCGCGATCGAGGACTGCTTCGAGGGTGGTGCGAGGAAATACATCGTCAGCATGCTGCTGCCCGGCTTCAAGCACCCGAGTTTCCGGCCGGGCGTGGAGGTGTCGAGCTGGAATTCGATCCCGATCGATCGCGCAGTGATGCTGGTGGGCGGAATCAGCGCCGGCAGCAACGAGGCGGCACGGCGCGCCCGCGGCGTCGCACGGCTGACCCTCCGCCCGCTCTTCCGCTCGCTGCCGCCCGAGGAGCGCGAGGTCGTGGTCGAATATCGCGGCCGCCGCGGCCGACCGCGCGAAATCCGGCTTCCCTGGCTGGTCTTCGCCTTGCCTCGCGAGAGACACGCGATCGATCACGACGCGCACCGCCCGGCCGCGATGTCGCTCGGCATCGACCTCGAGGGCGATCTTGTCCGCCAGGGCAAGAAGCTTCTCTACAAGCCCCACGTCGTGGCGGCGGAGCGCAGACTCGCGGCGAGGCGGTATCCCCATGCGGCGGTCGAGGGGTACGAGAGCATCATGCCGGCGGTGTTCGAGGCGCGGCCCGTTCGCACTGCCCATGGCCGCTTCGGTTATCTTCGGCTGCGCACCTTCCAGGTCGACGACGTCGACGGCTTCGTCAAGGAGTTCATGCGCCTCCTTGAGCTTTTGCCGCAGAACGGCCTCATTCTCGACGTGCGCGACAATACCGGCGGCGTTCTCACCAACGGCGAGAGGCTGCTTCAGCTCCTGACGCCGCGCCCGATCGAGCCCGAGGGGCTGCAGCTGCGCAGCACGCCCTCCTGCCTCGAGCTCTGCCGCCGCGAGTCCCTCGGCCATTTTACGCGCTGGCTGCCGTCGATGCAGCGCGCGAGCGAGACCGGCGCGCCGTTCTCGGCGGGCATCCCGCTGGATACGCCCGAATCGTGCAATGCCATCGCTCAGCGCTACTACGGCCCGGTCGTGCTCGTGACCAACGGAATATGTTACAGCACGACCGACATCTTCACGGCGGGGTTCAGGGATCACGCGGTGGGGAAGATCCTCGGCACCGACGAGAACACCGGCGCCGGCGGAGCCAACGTGTGGACGCATGCGCTGCTCCGCCAGGTCTTCGCCAAAGGCCGCTCCCGGGGCGCGAGCCGCGGCCCGGCGCTCCGCGCGCTGCCCAAGGAGGCCGGATTGCGCGTGGCGCTGCGGCGCTCGCTGCGCGTGGGCAAGAATGCAGGCATCGAGGTCGAGGAGCTCGGCATCGTCCCCGACGAGGTCCATCGCATGACGCGCGAGGACTTGCTTCGCGGCAACCGCGACCTCATCGACCACGCGGCGTGTATCCTGGCTGCCATGCCGGTCTACGCGCTCAGGACGGATATGCGCGAGCGCGGCAGCGAGGTCATCGTCGAGGTCGCGACCCGCAATATCGACCGGCTGGACGTGAGCATTGGCGGCCGGCCGTTCGCTTCGCAGGAGCTGCGCCGGCAGGTAGCGCGCGCACGCATCGTCATGCCTGCCCATGTGAGGGACGTCGTCGAGCTGTGCGGCTTCATGAAGGGAAAGTTGGTGGCGCGGAGAAGGATATAATTCTAACTTCATTAAGGACTAATTTTAATTAAGGCTTGTGCTTTCATTGTACTGCCGCGAGGCGCGTTTCGGCGGAGCGCTCGCGCCCTTGCGGGGCGAGTGCTTACGCCCAAAGCCGTCGCTCAACTCGGCGAACTGCCGAGATGGCCGGCGACCATGTTGAAGGTCGCAGTCAGATCGACGCCAAGCACTGTTACGGCCGCGATGATCGCGACCGCGATGAGGGCTGCGATCAACCCGTATTCGATGGCCGTGACGCCCTGCTTCGAGGGAAGCGCGAGCGCCGAGAGCAAGGCCCTTATTATCCTCGGCATGGTCAGCCTCTTGGTCATTTCGAGTGGAACCAAACACTTACGCCGAAAGCAAACTCGACGAGCTTGGAACGCGATTTCGGATGTCCTTAGGCACCCTACCGAAACATTGTTATGGAAATCATACGGATATCAGAGGCTCGAGAACGACGCTCTGGGGTGCAGGTCAAGCCCGCCGGCGTGTGATGCCGCTTGACGGCTGCGACCCCCTGGGCCTTACGCATCCGTCGCGGCTTGTCACGGGCGGTAGCGATCGTGGTATCGTCGCGCGATGAGGGTGCCTTCGTCAATTGGTCCGCAGCCGCCAACCGGGCGGCAAAGTCGAGCAACTCCATGATCTCCTGCCTCGAGCGGGCATACTTCCCGGAGCTGCCGAATTTCCACGGCGGCAAGGTGCGCGACAGCTACGACCTCGGGGATGGAAGGCGCGTCATCATCGCGACCGACCGCCAGTCCGCCTTCGACCAGATGCTGTCGCCGGTCCCGCTCAAGGGCCAGGTGCTGACCCTGCTCTCGAGCTTCTGGTTTCGCGAGACCGCCGCGATTTGCCCCAATCATCTGATCGACGTGCCCGACCCCAACGTCATGGTCGGCCGCTCGCTCAAGATGATCCCGCTCGAGGTCGTGGTGCGCGCCTATCTCACGGGGACGACGAGCACGAGCATATGGGTGCAGTACCAAGGCGGCGTGCGCGAGTTCGGCGGGGTCGCGTTGCCGGGCGGCCTCGGCAAGAACAGCGCCTTGCCGCGCCCCTTGATCACGCCGACCAGCAAGGCGCCGCTCGGCGCGCACGATGTTCCCGTGGGCGAGCGCGGAATCGTGGCCGCCGGGATTTGCACGCAGCGGCAATGGGAGCGCATAAAGTCCGCGAGCTTCGATATCTTCGCGCACGGCCAGAAGCTCTCCGCCCGGCGCGGCATCCTGCTCGTCGATACCAAGTACGAATTCGGACTGGACGAGGCGGGGGAGATCGTGCTCGCCGATGAAGTGCATACGCCCGATTCGAGCCGATTCTGGCTCGCCGGGAGCTACGAGGAGCGCCTCGCCGAGGGGAAGGAGCCGGAGATGCTCGACAAGGAGTATGTGCGGCTTTGGATCAGCAGCCACTGCCGTCCCTACGAGGAGCCGATCCCGGCGATCCCCGACGATGTGCGCTTAGAGCTCAGCGCCCGCTACGTCAGGGTATACGAGGCCATCACCGGCGAAAAGCTCGCCGTTGCGGAAGGAGATCCACGCGCGCGCATCCGCCGCAATCTGCAGCGAAGCTTCCCGGAATATTTCCGCAAGCGCTGAGCCGCTCAGACCGCTTGCGTCGCCATAGAGCGGCCAGATCGGACGCCGCAGCCCGGCCAAGCTTGCGCGGCTCAGCCGGTCGTCTTCGGGCGCGAGGGATGCGGCCGATGACGGAACAGCGCATCGGCCTTCTTCTTCTGAGTGTCCGACAGAGAGGCGTAAAGCGTCTCGAAGGCCGTCATGAGCTTCTTCACGCCCGCCGCATGGGCGTCCACGATCGCCTCATAGGCGCGCAGATCGTCGATCGCGTTCAGCGTCTTCGCCTTGGCCTCACGCTCCTCGACCAGCGCGCGGGTTGTCTTGGTGTTATCGCGCATCAAATCGGCGACGGCTTGCCATTGGGGCTCCTGGGCGGCAGTAATCTGCAACGCCTTGTGGAGCGATTTGATGCGCGCCTCGACGTGAGGATTGGCCGGCGCCGCTTTTGCCGCTGGTGCCGGTGCCGGTGCCGGGGAAGCCTGTGCCATCGCGGCCGAGGGAAGCATGAACAGGGCCGCGCCGAGAATTGCCGCCGCGGCAAAGGCGCTGCTGATTCGAGGGGTGAGGTGAAGCATCATGTGACTCTCGCTCGGTAAGTTTCCGTTGGGCGCTGTTGTCTTGGCTGGTCAGCGACGTCCGTGCCCGCCACCATGTCCTGCGCCACCGCGTCCTGCGCCACCGCGTCCTGCGCCACCGCGCCCTCCCCAGCCGTGACGCCCATACCCGATGCCTGGGACGAACCCGTCGAAGATGACGGGCGGTCCATAGATTGGCGGCGCGACATCATAGTCCGGCGGGTAATAGACGGGCGGCGCGCCCGGGTAGCACTGTCCGTCGCTAGCCAAATAGTATCCTGGCGGGCAAACCGATACCTGCGCATCGGCCGGCGCGGCGCCGACCCATGTCGCGAGGGCGAGCGCGATGACGCTTGGCAGGAAAATTCTCCTCATGGGACGCGCTCCCGCAGCGATAAATCTAAGGGTAATTTACTCACACATTGAAGGCGGGCACAATGGTTCAAACGTCGATCCCCAACTTTAATGCCAACCAGCCGGAGGATCTTTCTGAAGGACGGCACCGGACTAAGGCCCGAGATCATCGAGGGGCCAGATCGGACGCCGCAGCTTGCGGTAGGCGAAGCGGCGGTAGTCCGGCGTGGTGAGGGCGCCTGAGTCGACGACGAGGACCGCGCGCGCGATGGGCTCGTAGGCCGCGCGGAAATGCTGGGCCGATTTGAGCGCCACCACCGACTTGCGGCGCGGGTCGATGCCAAGCGAGAGGAATTGCTGCAGGTCGGTGATCTGGAAGCGGTTGCTGGCGATGACGACGTCGATGCCGCCGACGCGCAGGACGGCCGTCGGCCCCATCGACATCTTGAGGCCCTTCCACATCGGCCCGTCGCAGACGAAGTCGCCGCTGCCGAGGCGCCGCACGGTCCCGCTGAGCGTGAGCGGTGCTCCGAAGCTCGCGTCGATCTTGCCGCCGAGCGCCAAGCTCAGCGTCGCTCCTTCGCCCGTCGCCTGGCATTGTTGCACCGCCGCAGGATCGCTGATCGGTGCGAAGGCCGCGTTCTCGAGGCCGGCCTCGATCATGCCGCGGAGGAGATTGGTCGCGTCTCCGTAGCCCCCGCCGCCGGGATTGTCGGTGAAGTCGGCGAGAACGAGGGGCTTGCCCGTAGGGTCCAAGGCCTTCGCCTGTGCCATCGCGTCTGCGATGGGAAGCAGCTTGACCGTGGTCTCCGCACGCCGGCGCCAGACCTCGTCCATCAGGCTTTCGGCGACGGCAACGAGCTCGGCTGCCGGGCGCTCGCCGCTCACCGAGATGGAGGGGCCCGCCTCACGGATGTCGGCCCAGCCGAAGCCCGCGTGCACGCTCACCACGTGGATGCCGGGCTCCTTCTCGCAAAGTGCGGCACGCGCGAGCACGTCGCGCATGGGGCCGGGCGAGGTGGTGCGGCCGTGGTCGAGGCCGTCGAGGGTGGGCCGGCGCGCGACGACGCTGCGCGGCCTGATCTCGCCTTCCATCATGCGCGCGAGGAGATCGGCCGCCTGGGCCCCGCGCTCGTACATGTCGACGTGGGGATAGCTGCGGTAGGCGGTGATGACATTGGCATGCTCGGCCATGCGCGCGGTCACGTTGGCGTGGAGGTCGAGGGTCACGCCGATGGGAACTTGCGCGCCGACTTTGTCTCGGATACGCGCGAGGAGATCGCCCTCGGCGTCGTCGGCCGTCTCCGTCACCATCGCACCATGAAGGGCGAGCAGGATGCCATCGAACGGGCGGGCGAGGGCCGCGAGCACCAGGGCGCTCAGCTCGGCCCAGGCCCCAGCACTGACCATCCCCGAGGGCGTTGCCGCCGCTGCGACCGGATGGACGAGCTCCCAGCCGCGAGTGCGGGCCGCGTCGAGGAAGGCGCCCATCTCCGAGCGCGTATTGCGGAAGGCGGCCGGGATCGCCTCGGCGCGGTGGTCGTAGCGCCGGCGGAAGGCCTCGAGGTCCGTGGCCTGGCGGCTGAAAGTGTTCGTCTCGTGCATGATCGAGGCTATGAGGACGCGCTTGCTCATCGGCTCAGGCTCTCCCGATTCTCCGCTCAAGAAATTTTTTACCACGGAGACCACGGAGACCACGGAGAAGGATTTCAAATTTTCCTTCTTCTCCGTGTCCTCCGTGCCCTCCGTGGTGCAATCTCTTCAATTTGGCAGCCTGTCGCCGCCCATGGGGCCGAGGGCGCTCAAGCGCAGCGCGCGTCCGGGCCGCGCACCGGTCGATCTACCCGCGCGCCACACGGTGCTGCCGTTGACCCAGACGGTATCGATGCCGGCCGCGGGCGTCTTGGGCTTCTCGAAGCTGGCGAGGTCGGCCACGCTCGCGGGGTCGAAGAGGACGAGGTCCGCAAAGGCGCCCGGACGGAGGGTGCCGCGCCCGCTGAGCCCGAACTTGGCCGCGGGCAGGCTCGTCATGCGGCGCACCGCCTCCTCGAGGGTGAAGAGCCCGACCTCGCGGACATAGTGCCCGAGCACGCGCGGGAATGTCCCCCACAGGCGCGGGTGCGGGTGCTCGTCGTGCGGCAGCCCGTCCGAGCCGATCATGGCGTAGGGATAGCTCAGCACGCGGCGCACGTCCGCCTCGTCCATCATGAAATAGATCGCACCCGCGGGCTGCAGCTTCTCGACCGCCTCCTCGACCCCGCAGCCCATCTTGCGGGCGATCTCGACGATGTCCTGGCCGGCGAATTCCGGCCGCGCGCGCGACCAGGTGACGATCACCTTGCTCGCGAGGCCCAGGCGGTTCGCCCGCAGCACCGTCGAGCCCGCGATATAGGGATAGACGTCGAGCCCGAGGGGCTGCTCCCGGCGCGCCTTGTCGATGAGGGCCAAGGTCTCGCGCGTGCGGCCATGGTTCGCCACCCCGCTCACCTTGTGGTGGGAGATCACGACCGGCACCTCTGCCGCCTTGCCGATGGCAAAGGTCTCGGCCAAGGAGTCGAGCACGTGCTCGGCCTCGTCGCGCATATGGGTCGTGTGGATGGCGCCGAGCGGCTTGAGGGCTCTCGCAAGCTCGATCACCTCCTCGGTAGGCGCCGCCGCCGAAGGCTCGTACCAAAGCCCGGTCGAGAGCCCGATGGCGCCCGCCTCGAGCGAGCGCTCCAGGCGCCGGCGCATGGCGGCGATCTCGGTTGCGGTTGCGGGGCGGTCGAGGCGGTCCATGGCCCCCAGGCGCAAGGTCGAATGGCCGACCTGGCAGGCCGCGTTGAGCGCGGGCGGGGTGCTGTCGAGGGCCGCGAGATAGTCGGCGAAGCTTGCGAAGTAATGCTCGGGCGCTTCGCCCACGAGGTCGAGCGGCGGCGGGGGCCGGTGCCTGATCTCGAGCGGGGCGAGGCTCACGCCGCAGTTGCCGGTGACGACCGTGGTGACGCCTTGGCTTACCTTGCAGGCCATGAGCGGATCGGAGAGCAACGCGCGGTCATCGTGGGTGTGCACGTCGATGAAGCCGGGTGCCAGCGCCTTGCCGGAAGCCGCGATCTCCGCCCCACCCTTGAGCGTGCCGAGCTCGCCGATCGCGACGATGCGATCGTCCTTGATCGCGAGATCGCCGATGACACCCGGCGCGCCGCTGCCGTCGATGAGGAGGGCCGAGCGGATGACAAGGTCAGGCTGGAGCGTAGCGGCGGTCGGCATGGCAGCTGTCCTTTTCTCCTCGATCGATGCGTCCCGTTCGCTCAATTCCGTCACGCGACGGGACGGAATGCCTCGGCGCGGTCGTCATCGTAAAGACAGGGGCGGGGTAGGGGCAAGTTCCCATCCATTCGCGGCTGGCGCGGTCAGTATGCTTTGCCCACGAGGCTGGTGTGGCGTATCCTAGCGCCGAAACTTAGGTCCTCTGGGGAACGTCAGGTAAGAACAGTCGTCGGCGGAACGTCGGATTAGGTGACGCAGATGGGGCTAGAACGCGAATCCGGTATTTGGCGGGCAGATAAGGGGAAACAATGTGACGACTCACATTGTAAGGTAAATGCCTGGCCGGGCTGAGGTACAATCGCACATTCAGATGAGCAAATGGAGCATGCGCGCATCCGGCACGCAGGGCGCTGTATTGCTGACCGGTGCGACCGGCTTCCTCGGCACGCTCGTGGCTGCCGTGTTGCTCGGACGCGAGCGCCGGCGCGTGGTGGCGCTTGTCCGCAAGGGGCGGCAGGTTGCGGATTTGGCCGCGCGGATTCGCTTGGAGCTGGGCGATGATGCACACCTCCGGGACGAGGCGGAAATGTTCGGCCGACTGGCTGCCGTGGCGCTGCCGTCGATGGATCGGCTGGCCGCCTTGGCACCGGAGCTCGAGCACTTCGGGATCACGGAGATCGTCCACTGCGCCGGCTCCCTGGACTACTTCAACAGGGCGGAGCTGGAGCAAAGCAATATCCTGCTCACCGATCGCATGCTGGATCTGGCGCGCCAGCTGCATATCGAGCGCTTCACTTTTATCTCGACGGCCTATAGCTCGGGCTACATCGACGGTCCCGTCGCCGAGAAGCTGCACGCAGACCCTCCGAAGGATCCGACCGAGTATGCCAGGACCAAACGCGAAGCCGAGCGCCGTGTTGCCGCGAGCGGGGTGCCCTATCTCATCATCCGGCCGTCGGTCGTGATCGGCGACAGCCGCACGGGGCATTACAGCGGAAAGCCAAACGGTCTCTATCAGTATTGGACCGGCTGGGAGCGGCTCCTACTCGATCACTACCGCCCCGAGACCCACATGGTCGCCCCCCTCTTGCCGGTCAATTTCGTGCACCAGGACGCATTCCAAAACGCCTTCCAGGCCGCCTTTACGCGCCTGGATCCCGGGTCGATCTTCAATCTGACCGGCGACACCACCAAGGCCCCAACTGTCCGCGAGCTCTGCAACAGGTGGCTGGCAATAATCGGCATGCCCGAACGTCTCTACTACTACGACCATTTGAGCGAGGTGCCGCTCGATCGAATCCACCCACGGCAGCGCATGTTCTTGATGTTCGCCTCGGTCAATATGGGAATATCGGCGCATCGCTGGGAGTTCGAGACCGGCACGATGAGCCGGCTCAAGCAGGACGGTCTGGATTTCACCGATGCGACCCACGACACGATGGCCGTGTGCCAAGCGCGTTTCATGAGCTCTTCACCGCGCCTGCGGGCAGCGGTTGCGCGCGCGGCCGAAAGCACGGCATCTCGCACCGCCATCGGCGACTGACCGGGCAGCGCTCGACCGCGTCAAGCATTGCTCTCGATATCCCTGGCGGAATGGGCGCAGCAGGAGCGTCCTGTGGAGGTGCGGCGCTATATCGCGGCACAAAGCTCGGGATCGGTTTCACTGCACAAGGCCACTGAACTGCTGCCTGCGGCGGAAACGTCAACGCATGCGCGATGATACCGCTTTGCCGCGCGTTGACCGCTCGCAGGGGCATGATCCCTAAATCTCCGAATGGCCTTCGACCAAGAGGTTGCGTTTCACGGCGCCGAAGCGCATCGTCGGAGCCGGCTGCGCTACAAGGCCGACAAATGGACAGGATCAGAGCGTGGCCGACCGCGCTCGAGCCGGTGACCGTCAACGCTCGCGGCCTGCCGCAGGCGAGTTGGATCGACCACCCCTCCGGCTTTCTGGCGCTGTCGGTGCGCAACCGGCGTTTTGAGCTCCCCGGCCGACCCGGCTTTGTCGCTTATCGCGAGCAGGGCCGCCACCTCGTTGCGTTCGGCGGGTTGCATGCGCCCGAGAGCGAGCGCGCCCGGCTCCTCAATGCCTTTCTTGCCGAGGCCGCGCGGCAGCAGAGAGTCGCGCTCTTCGTCCAGATCCGCGAAGAGGCCGTGCCGCTCTTCCTCGATCGCGGCATGACCGTGAATCAATTCGGTACCAGCATCACGCTCGAGCTCGCCGGCTACAGCCTCACCGGCGGCGAAAAGATGCGGCTGCGCAACAAGATCAACCGCGCGCACAAGGCCGGCGTTCGCGTGCTCGAGATAGGCACCGACGTTCCGAGCGGGGAGGCCGTCTTCGCGCAGTTGCGGACGATCACCGCGGGATGGCTTGCGGGAAAGAAGAAACAAGAGCTCGACTTCATGATCGGGGAGCTCGGCGCGCCCGGCGATCCGCACCGGCGTATCTTCGTCGCCCTCGACAAGAAGGGGGCCCATGTCGGATTTATCACTTACGTGCCGGCCTGGGGGCGGATGCCGGGTTACCTGCACGACCTCGCCCGCCGCTTGCCGGACGCGCCCGCCGGCACGATGGAGGCGGTGAACGCACTTGCGTTGCAGAAACTGATGCGCGAGGGCGTCCGTTTCCTGCATTTTGGCTTCACTCCGTTCATTCTCTTCGGCGAGGAGTATCCCGGCTTCAGCCGAGCCATGGCATGGCTCGGCCGCGTACTACGGCGCAACGGTCAGGCCTTGTATCCGTCCGACAGCCAAGCCGCCTACAAGCTCAAGTGGGGCCCCAGAATCCTCGAACGCGAGTTCATCGCGGCCCGTCCACTGGCCCTGCGCGCCGCTTACGATCTCCTGCGGCTCACCCATTCACTCTAGGAGGAGCCAGGAAGAGCGGCGCCGCAACGAAGCCTGCCAAATTGAGCAAAGCAAGATGGGGGGCAGTACGAAAAAAGAAGCGTGGATCACAGAAATTGCAGCAATTATAGCTGCGGTCATTTCTTGTCTCGTTTGGCTTTGGCCGCATCCATAGGCGTTATACCAATGGCGTCTTGCCGCGCTCCTTGGGGGCGGCCGGGTGAGGCGCAAGCAAGATGGGGCCGCAGTCCGATGCCAAGACGTAGACGACGGCAACCCTGATCAGGGCCCCCGAGCGGACGTGGGTGGTGAACTTCTGTCGGAATTGGCCCCCGCAGCCGTATCAAATCATTGGCTTACCGGAATTCTGGCCGATGTCATCGTAAAGGTGGCACTCCGCGATGGCACCATCGAAGCGGTGCCGCTCGGGTGCCTGCGCGGCGCAGAGGGGTATCGCATGGGGGCAGCGCGGATGGAACGGGCAGCCCGAGGGCGGCTCGAGCGGGTTGGGGAAGGCGATGCCGAGGTGCGTGTCGGGCACGCCGAGGCCCGGCTCCGGCGTCAGCACCGAGGCGAGGAGGGCCTGCGTATAAGGATGGCGCGGCGTGCGGAAGAGGGCGGTCGTCTCGTTCTCCTCGACGATGCGGCCAAGATACATGACCGCGACCCGCGTCGCCAGATGCTCGACCACGGCGAGATTGTGGCTGATCACCACATAGGTCAGATTGAAATCGCGCTGCAGGTCCTGCAGCAGATTGAGGATCTGCGATTGCACCGAGACGTCGAGGGCCGAGGTCGGCTCGTCGCAGATCACGACTTCCGGGCGCATGATGAGCGCGCGCGCGATCGCCACGCGTTGACGCTGGCCGCCCGAGAGCTGGCTTGGATAGCTGCGGTAGAATCGCCGCGCGAGCCCCACGCGGTCCATCATCTCCTCGATCCTTGGGCGCCACTCGGAGCGTGTCCCCAACCCGTGCACGCGCAAGGGGAGCCCGATGATGCTGCCGATGCTCTTGCGCGGATTGAGCGAGGAGTAGGGGTCCTGGAAGACGGGCTGCACGCGCCGGGCAAGGCCCGCGCGGTCGAGCTTCTCGATCGGCTCGCCGCCGAAGAGGATCGTCCCGCTCGTCGGCTGCAAGAGGCCGAGCATCATGCGCGCGAGTGTGGTTTTGCCGCAGCCCGACTCGCCGACGAGGCCGAGCACCTCGCCACGCCTGACGGCGAGGCTGACGCCTGCGACCGCCGAGAGCGCGCGCGTCGCCTTGAAGGCGCCGCCCGAGACCCAGAAGCGGCGCTCGACTTCGCGGATTTCGAGCACGGGCGGCGTCATTGCGCGGCGGCCTCGAGCGCATTCCGCGCGCACGCCTCGGCCGACAGCAGGCAACGGTAAGCGCGGCCCGGGGCGATCTCGCCGAGCGCCACGCTCTCGACGGCGCAGCGCTCGAAGGCATGGCTGCAGCGGTTGCTAAAGGCGCAGCCGCGGAGCGCGCCGATGAGGCTTGGCACCATGCCCGGAATCGAGCCGAGATGCTCGCCGCGACGGCTCTTGCCGGGTACGGGGATGCAGCGCATCAGGCCCTGCGTGTAGGGGTGGAGCGGGCGCGCGAAGATCTCCTCCACACTCCCGCTCTCGACGATCTCGCCGGCATACATCACGGCCACGCGATCGGCGATGCGGGCGACCACGCCGAGGTCGTGGGTGATGAGGATGACGCCCATCTCGAACTCGCGCCTGAGGGCGGCGAGGAGGTGGAGGATCTGCGCCTGGATGGTGACGTCAAGCGCCGTCGTCGGCTCGTCGGCGATGATGAGCTTTGGGCCGCACATGAGCGCCATCGCGATCATCACGCGCTGGCGCAGGCCGCCGGAGAGCTGGTGGGGATATTGGCGCAGCCGCTCGGGTGCCGCGGTGATGCCGACCTTCTCGAGCAAATAGACGGCGCGCGCGCGCGCCTCGCCCCGCGCCACCTTGCGGTGGCGCAGGAGCGCTTCCTCGAGCTGATTGCCGATGGTGAAGGCAGGGTTGAGGCTCGTCATCGGCTCCTGGAAGATCATGGCGATCTCGTTGCCGCGCAGGTCCGCCATCTCGCGCTCGTCGAGGCCGAGGAGGTCGCTGCCGCCGAAGCCGAGCCGTGTTGCCGTGCGCCGTGCGCCGCGCGGCAGAAGGTTCATGATCGCGAGCGAGGTGAGCGATTTGCCGCAGCCGGACTCTCCCACGATCGAGAGCGTCTTGCCGCGCTCGACCTCGAAGCTCACGCCGCGTACGGGGCGAAGCGTGCCCAGCGCGAGCGGAATCTCGACATGGAGCTCCTCGACGGCGAGAAGGGCCGTCAATTGCGGTTCTCCGGCGCGGTGAGGTCGCGCACGCCGTCGCCCAAGAGGTTGATGGCGAGCACGAGCGTGAAGAGGGCCACCCCCGGAATGGTGATCACCCAGGGGGTGAAGAACATGTACTCCTTTCCTTCGGCGATCATCAGGCCCCAGGAGGGCAGCGGCGACGGCACGCCGACGCCGAGAAACGAGAGTGCCGCCTCGAGCAGGATCGCGTTCGCCATCTCGAGCGTGGCGACCACGATGATGGCATTGAGGATGTTGGGCAGGATCTCGCTCGCCAGCACGCGCAAGCTCGAGCAGCCGACCGCCTGGGCGGCCGCGACATAATCGAGACCGCGGACCTGAAGGGTGACGCTGCGCGTCACCACCGCAAAGCGGTCCCACAGGAGGAGGCCGAGCACGAGGATCACGTTCTCGAGCGAGCTGCCGGCAAGGGCCGCCACGGCGAGTGCCACCAGGATGATGGGCATGGCGAGCCGCGTGGTGATGATGAAGTTGATGGCGAGATCGATGCGGCCGCCGAAATAGCCCGCGAGCACGCCGAGCGTGGTGCCGATGAGCCCCGACATCGTCATCGCCGCGGTGCCGATGAGGAGCGAGATGCGCGTGCCGTAGATGACGCGGCTCAGATAGTCGCGGCCGAGCTGGTCGGTGCCGAGCACATGCGTCCAGCTGCCGTCTGCGTTCCAGATCGGCGGGATGAGGCGTTGAGCGAGATTCTGGGCATAAGGATCGTGCGGCGCGAGCCAGGAGGCGTTAAGCGCCACGAGCAGGATGAAGGCGAGCGTGCCTGCGCCGAAGACGAAGGTGGTGTGGCCGAAGACGCGGCGGCGCAGGATCGCCGCCGCGGAGGGCTGCAGCCTGTCGCCGATGCCGATGAAGCTCTCGACGCTCATTCGGGCGGCACCTCAGCGCACGCGGATGCGCGGGTCGAGGAAGGCGTTGAGCATGTCGGCGAAAAGCGTCAGCACGATATAGATGCATGCGAGCACCAGCACGATCGCCTGCACGACCGGGAAATCGGCGCGGCTGATCGCCTCCCAGCCGAGATAGCCGACGCCGTGGAGCGAGAAGACGCTCTCCACCACGATCGAGCCGCCGAGGAGGAAGCCGAACTGGACGGCGGCCACCGCGACGACCGGGATGATCGCGTTGCGCAGCGCGTGCTTGAAGAGCACGCTCGCCGGGCGCAGGCCCTTGGCGCGCGCGGTGCGGATGTAATCGGAGGCGAGCACCTCGAGCATGCCGGCGCGGGTGAGGCGCATGAACGCCGGGGTCGCATAGTAGGCGAGCGCGATCGAGGGCATCACGTAATAGCGCCAGCCGCCGGTGCCGGAGACCGGCAGCCAGCGCAGATCGAGCCCGAAGAGGATGATCAGCAAGAGGCCGAACCAGAAGCTCGGCAGCGCTTGGCCGAACACGGAAACCGTGAGGGCCAGGCGATCGAGCCACGTGTTCGGCCTGACGGCGGCGACGATGCCGAGCGGAATCGAGAGTGCTAATGCCAACGCGAGCGCAGTCGCGCCGAGCGTCATCGTGATCGGCAGGCGCTCGGCGATCATGTCGAACACCGGCTCTCGGTTGAAGAAGGATTGGCCGAAGTCTCCCCTGAGCGCTCTCCCGCCCCATTCGAGGTACTGCACCGGCAGTGGCCGGTCGAGGCCGTAGGACTTGCGCACCTGCTCGACGTCCGCCGCCGTGGCGGCCGGCCCTGCGAGCGCCTGGGCGAGATCGCCCGAGAGGTGCAGCAACATGAAGCTGATGATCGAGACGGTGATCGCGACCAGAAGGGCTACCAGGCTTCGCTTGAGGAAGTACGCGAGCAACTAGCGCCGACTTTCGAGAGCTCGAGTGTCACCCCCTCCCCCCCGATCCGCTTCGCGGCTCGAGCCCCCTTCAAGGGGGAGGGGGATTTTCCTTGGCATGCTATGCAGCTTCCCTCCCCCCTTTAGGGGGATCGGCCGCCCGTTGAGGAGCGGCCAATGGGTGGGGGGTGTGCCATACATCGATAGTTCCCGCGCTTCTCACTTCCACCCGTAGAGGTAATAGCGCGGGATCTCGTCCTTGAAGGGGGTGAAGTCGAGATCGCTCGTGTAGGCGTAATAGATGGCGTAGGAGTTCATGGGCAGCATGTACATCTGGTCCATGATGCGCTCGATCGCCTTCTTGTAGAGCGCTTGCCGGTTGTTCGCGTGCGGATTGGTGTCGGCCGCGTGCACGGTCTCCGCGAGCTCCTTGTCGCCGGTGAAATCGTCGGCCGAGCCGGTGAAGAAGTTGCCAAGCATGGCGGAGGCATCGTTGATCGAATAGGAGCCCCAGTCGCCGAAGGAGATCGGGGTCACCCCTTCATGGTTCTTGTTGCGGAAGGTGGGATATTCGAGGAGTTGGATGTTGGCACGAACGCCGATCGCGCGCATGTAGCCGGCGAGCGCGTCCTCCCAGCTGCGCGGCTGGCGGAAGGCATAGAGCTGGGTATCGAAGCCGTTTTCATAGCCGGCCTCCTTCATCAGCGCCTTGGCCTTGGCGAGGTCGTAATCGTATTGCGTCGCCCCCTGGTAGCAGCCGAACTGGGTCGTGAAGCAGGGCGCCTTGAGCAGATGTGCGGAGGGCGCGAAGAAGGTCTTGGTGAACTCCTCGCGGTTGATCGCGTAAGCGATCGCGCGCCTCACGCGCACGTCCTGGAGTGGCGACTTGCCCGAGCGGCCGGCCGCGTCGAAGAAGATGTAGCCGGAGCGCATCGTCTCGCCGTCGACGGTGGTCAAGCCCTTGACCTTGCCGATGTTCGCCACCTGGTCGGTCGGCACGTACCACATCCAATCGAGCCCGCCCGAGAGCAGTTCGGCGATCTGGGTGGTCTTCTCCGGGATGAAGCGCTCGTAGATCTTCCCGATCTTGGGCTTGCCCTTGGGGCTGCCGTCCCAATAGTCGGCGTTCTTGACGAAGGTCGCGGACTTGCCGGACTCGAGGCTCTCGACCTTGTAGGGGCCGCTGCCGATGGGCTTCTTGCCCATGCCCTCGGGCCCGACCTTGGCATAGTAGACGTGCGGGTAGATCGGCATCGGGCCGGAGACGTATTCGAGGGCCGCCGGGAAGGGCCCCTTGAGGTGAATCCGGACTTTGTATTGGTCGATCTTCTCCGCGTTCTTGATCCAGGCGACGTTGGTAGTGTTGAGCACCTTATTGGCCGGATCGGACACGAAGTTGAGGGTATAGACCACGTCGTCCGCATCGAAGGGCTGGCCGTCCTGGAACTTGACCCCGTGGCGCAGCTCGAACTCGAGCGTCACGTCGTCGACCCAGTGCCAGGCGGTGGCGAGCTCGGGCTTGTACTCGAAGGTCACCGGGTCGCGCTCGATGAGCTGGTCCCACACCAGGCGCGCGAAGAGGATGCCCTCGCGGTTGGTGTTGAAATAGGCATCCGCGTTGTCGATCGGCTGGTCCCAGGCGATGTTGAGGGTGTCATCCTTCTTGCCGGCCTCGGCCGAGCCGGCGCAAAGCGCCGTTGCGACGAACGCCGGGACCAAGGCGAGTGCTAATCTGTTGAGCATGAATCCTGCCTCCCGTTTCAGTCGTGGGCGTTTGGCCCCCTGCCGCGCCACCTTGGCGAAGCCGCGTGCCCGGCTATTTCCCGGCCGCTCTAGCGGCCTTTCTTTTCTTCGTGCGCGCAAAACCTTAGCTTAGCGCAAAAGGCTCCACAAGCGCGCCGCGGAGCGATGGCGCCCCGGGCCGTCGAGGCCCGCGTCTTCCGCGGCGTTGCGAGGCCCTCGTCGCGGCCGGATTCGCCCACGATCGGGAGCGTCTCGCCGCGCGCGACCTCGAAGCTCACGCCGCGCGCGGGGCGAAGCGTGCCCAGCGCGAGCGGAATCTCGACATGGAGTGCCTCGACGGCGAGAAGGGCGGTCAATTGCGGTTCTCCGGCGCGGTCAGGTCGCGCACGCCGTCGCCCAGGAGGTTGATGCCAAGCACGAGCGTGAAGAGGGCGATACCCGGAATGGTGATCACCCAGGGGCTGAAGAACATGTACTCCTTCCCTTCGGCGATCATCAGGCCCCAGGAGGGCAGCGGCGGCTGCACGCCGAGTCCGAGGAAGGAGAGGGCCGCTTCGAGCAGGATGGCGTGAGCCATTTCGAGCGTGGCGACGACGATCAAAGGGTTGAGGATGTTGGGCAACATCTCGGAAAGCAGCACGCGGAGCGTCGAGGCGCCGACCGCTTGCGCCGCGACGATGTACTCGGCATGGCGCAACTGGCGCGTCGCCGCGCGCGACACCACGGCGTAGCGGTCCCACAGCAGAAGGCCGAGCACGATCACCACGATTTCAAGCGAGGAGCCCGAAAGCGCGACCACGGCGAGCGCCACCAGCACGACCGGCAGGCTCAGACGGATGGTCACCAGGTAGGTTATCGCGGCGTCGATCCTGCCGCCGAAATATCCGGCCGTCACCCCGAGCGCGCAACCGATCAGACCCGAGAGCGCCGAGGCAAAGGCTCCGATAAAGAGTGAAATGCGCGCGCCGTAGACGAGACGGCTCAGATAGTCGCGGCCGAGCTTGTCTGTGCCGAGTAGGTGGAGCCAGCTGCCCTTGGGCGCCCATATCGGCGGGATCATGCGCTGCGAGATGTCCTGGACGTAGGGATCGTAAGGTGCGATGAGCGGTGCCGCGAGCGCCAAGAGGAGCACGCCCAGCACGACGCTGCCGCCGATAACGATGCCGCCATGGCCGAAGATCCGCGTCCGCAGGATGGCGCTTGGCGAGGGCGCCAGCAGCGTTTCGGTGCCGGGAAGCGGCCTTGGTACGGAACTCATGGCGTGCGCAGCCTCGGGTCAAGCCAAGCGTTCAAGAGGTCGGCCAGGAAAATGAGTCCGATATAGAACACCGCGAGAATCAGCACGATCGCCTGCACGACCGGAAAGTCGTTACGCTGGATCGATTCCCAGGCCAAGTAGCCGAGCCCGTGCATCGCAAATACCGCCTCGATCACGATCGAGCCGCCGAGCATGAAGCCGAGCTGGACGGCGACGAGGGCCACGACCGGCACCATCGCGTTGCGCAGCGCATGCTTCAGCAGCACCGTATGCCAGCGCAGACCCTTGGCGCGTGCCGTGCGGATGTAGTCGGAGCCGAGCACGTCGAGCATGCCGGTGCGCGTCAGCCGCATGATCGCAGGGGTCGCGTAATAGCCGAGGGCGACCGCCGGCAGCACGAAGTGCCGCCACGTCCCGGTGCCCGAAACCGGCAGCCAGCGCAGCCGAACGCCGAACACTAACATCAGGACAAGCCCGAACCAGAAAGTCGGCATGGCCTGGCCCGCGACGGAGAGGACCAACGCCAGCCGGTCGATCCAGCTGTTCGGCCTGATCGCCGCGACGATGCCGAGCGGCAGTGCGAGCGCGAGCGCGAAGGCGAGCGCGAGCCCTCCGAGGGTGAGGGTGACCGGCAGTCGGCCGGCGATGAGATTGGCGACCTGCTCCCGGAAGAAGAAGGAGCGGCCGAAATCGAAGCGCGCGGCATGCCACAGCCAGTCATCGAATTGCTGCCAGAGCGGCCGGTCGAGGCCGTACTCGATGCGGATCTGCTCAATCTGCGCCGACGTCGCCTCCGGCCCGGCGATGGTCGTGGCCAGGTCGCCCGAGAGGCGCACGAGCGCGAATGCGAAGATCGACACGGTAAAAGCGACCGCCAGTGCGAGGCCGAGACGGCGCAGCAGGAACGCAATCATGGCACGCCACGCTGCCGCAGGGCCGGTACCCTTGCGGCCCTACTTCCAATGGGCGAGGTCGAAGCGCGGCACCTCGTCGGCGTCCGGCGTGAACTGCAGATCCGAGGTGAAGGCGTAGTACGAGGAATAGCTGAACAGCGGGAGCGCGTAGGCCTCCTCGGCGATCTTGCCGAGCGCTTTGGCATAGTTCGCTTTGCGTTCGACCGGGTCGGTCGAGGAATCGGCGGCATTGAGCCAGTCGATGATCTGTTTGTCGTGGGTGAAGTCGTCGTCGCCGCCCTTGAAGAAGACGCCGACCATGGCCGACGCGTCGTTCACCGAGAAGGACGCCCAGGTCAAAAAGCCCAACGGCACCTTGCCGGCCCGCTGCGCCTCGCGCAGCGCGCTGTACTTCAGGAAATTGAGCTTGGCGCGGATGCCGACGGCGCGCAGGTAGCCGATCATGGCCTCGGCGTACTCGCGCTCGCGATAGGCGTAAATCTCGGCGTCGAAGCCGTCCTTGTAGCCGGCCTCGGCCAAGAGCGCTTTGGCCTTCGCGGGATCGTACGAATATTTGCGGACGGCGTCGGGCTGGCACCCGAACTGGCTCGGAAAGCAGAACGCGTCCATGACGTGGGAGCTGCCCTTGACCAGGTTCTGCACCATCGCCTGGCGATCGATGGCATAGGAGATCGCCTCGCGTACCCGCTTTTCCTTGAATGGCGACTTGGCGTCGGCGCGGCCCTCGTTGTCGAAGGCCAGGTAGCCGACGCGCATGGTCTCGCCGGCGACCACGGTCAGCTTCGGATTGGCCTTGAGCGCGTCGGCCTGGTCCGGCGGCACGCGCCAGATCCAGTCGATGCCGCCCGTCATCAGCTCGGCCACCTGGGTCTCGTGGTCGGGGATGACGCGGAACTCGAGCTTGCCGATCGATGGCTGGCCACGCGGGCTATCCTTGAAATAATTCGCATTGCGCTCGAGCTTGACGCCCTTGCCGAGGGCGACCGAAACAATCTTGTATGGACCCGTGCCGATCGGCGCCCTGGAGTAGCCGTCCACTCCGCCGACCTTCTGGAAGTAAGCCTTCGGATAGATCGGGGTCGGTCCCGCCAAGTACTCGAGCGCCGCCGGAAACGGGGTCTTGAGGTGAATGCGGACCTCGTAATCCCCGCGCTTCTCGGCGCTCTTGATCCAGTCGACGTTCTGCTTGGTGACGACCTTGGACTCGGGGTTGACGACGTAGTTGAAAGTGAAGACGACGTCGTCGGCGCTGAACTTGTCGCCGTTCTGGAAGCCAACGCCTTGACGTAGTTCAACGTCGAGCGTCAGCGGATCGAGCCATTTCCAAGCGGTCGCCAGCATCGGTCTGTACTCGCCGGTCCGTGGATCGCGGTAGATCAGCGTATCCCAAGCGAGCCGGGCCAGCGTGACGCCCTCGCGCACGTCATTGTGGTAGGGGCTCACCGACTCGGGCTCGCTGTCCGAGGCGTAGACGAGCGTGTCATTGCTCTTGCCGGCAAAACTCGTCGGTGCATAGAGCAGACCACCGGCGAACAACGCGCCAATCGTCAGGCGCCCAATCCTCGTGCCCAGGTGCACGGCGTCCTCCTCTCGGCTTGGTTGTTCGCTGGTGTGGCACGCGACGTTATCAGAAGGCCGCACGAGCTGGCAACCCGGAGCAACGGCGCCCTAACCCGTCGAGGCCCGCGTCTTCCGCGGCGTTGCGAGGCCCTCGTCGCGGCCGGCCTTTCCCGTTAGACTATAGCCACCGAAGGCGAGAGAAATACGATGGACGTCATCGAGAGCTTGAGCATCGAGCGTTGGTCGGGGCCTTTCGCGCCCGAGCTGCAACGCCGCGCCACCGACGCGCTCGAGAGCGGCAAGGTGCTTTATTGTCCGAAGCTCGCCTTCGCCATCGAGGAAGGCGAGCAGGCGCTCCTTTCGCCCGCGCTCTCGAACGGCAAGGCCAAGAACATCAGCCTCGATCCTCTGAGCGGCGCCTGCCAGGGACTCGCGGCCGCAAGCGAGGTGAGCGCCCGCGTCGCCGCCATGATGGAGCGTTTCGCGCGCGCGGCCGGCCGCTTCGTCGCCGACTTGTTCCCGGGTTATGCCGCCGGGCTCGAGCGCGCGCGGACAAGCTACCGGCCGGTCGAGATCGAGGGGCGCGGCTATTCAGCGCTCAAGGACGACAAGCTCCTTCACGTGGATGCCTTCCCCTCGCGGCCCACCCATGGACGGCGCATCCTGCGCCTCTTCAGCAATGTCGATCCGTACGGCAAGCTGCGGCTCTGGCACGTGGGCGAGCCCTTCGAGACCTTTGCCCGTCAATTCCTCCCGCGCGTGCGCAAGCCGCTGCCGGGCGAAGGGTGGCTGCTCGAGAGCCTCGGCATCACCAAGGGCCGGCGCGGCGCCTACGATCACCTCATGCTCGGGCTGCATGACCGCGGCAAGCGCGATGCCGATTACCAAAAAACGGCACCCCAGGAGGCCCTATCGTTCCCGGCCGGGAGCACCTGGCTCTGTTACACCGATCAGGTGCTGCATGCAGCACTCGGAGGCCAGTTCGCGCTCGAGCAGACCTTCCACCTCGATATCGAGGCCATGGCCGATCCCTTGCGCTCGCCCCTCAAGGTGCTCGAGCGATTGACGGGCCAAGCCCTCGTCTGAGGCAAGACCTCGCCCGCTCAGGCCACCGTCTCCACCGATCCGTCAAGCGCCATCAACAGAAGCTCGGTCGAGAGCCTCGGGTATTTCTTGGCAATGGCCGCCCTGAGCCTGCGCAGCTCCTTGGCATGAACCTCATACTCCTTTTTAGGATCCTTCGAGAAGTCCTTGCCAAGAATGAGTTTATAGGCACCGCAATCCCGATGGTCGAGGAGCACGACCTGGTGGATATGATGCAAATCGATGGCGATCTTGAGATGCTCCCAAAAGGTCGTGCGCCAGGCGGGAAACTTGCTGGTCTCAGCACCCAAGGAGGCGCCGGCAAGCACCGCATGGTCATATTTCCCGGCCATGCCGCGGCCATCCATGTAGCGCGTCGTGGCGTCCGTGAGGCGGTAATCGATGCAGCTCAACAGCAAAGCGTCGGCCTCCCCGGCGGCGAAGGCGGGGACCCACGGGACCCCGCCCAGGGCGGCGGCGGTGCCGAAGGCAAGGAGGGCAAGAAAGCGGCGGCGGTGCGGGACGGCAAGGGTGTTGCGACCATGATGGGCGCAAGCGCATGGCGCGCGCAGCACCTCCCTCGCGGATGGGGTGATCGGGTTGCTGTGCATGGCCTGACCCCTTCGTGCGTGTGGTTCGTGAATACGCTTCATGTTATTCCCCGGCCGCGTGCGCGTATAGTCAAGGGGCTTCGCTCTTCCTGTTGGTGACGGCGCGCTTCGTCACCGGCCTGTAGCGGCGGACCGGACCCGGCGTAAGAGGCCGGCAAGCCCCGGCTCTCTCGCTTACGGTTTTAGTGTCACGCGTGCTATAATGTTGAAAAAGAGGGTGAAATCGCTGTAAAAATGCCGGTTCGGGGCCACTCATAGCCGTGTCTTCGCGGAAGGTTGGGAAAGCCAAGACCATGGCCAATGATCAGGCAGGCGTTGCGGTGGCGGCGAGGCAAGCCGAGGCGGATATCGCCAGCGAGCTCAAGGAGCTCGTCGATCTCGGCATAGCGCTCTCCGCCGAGCGGAACCACGAGCGGCTGCTCGAGCGCATCGTTTGCGGCGCCATGTCGATTGCCAAGGCGGACGGCGGCACGCTTTACCTGCGCACCGAGGACGATACCTTGCGCTTCGTCATTCTGCGCAACGACACGCTTGAGTTTGCCATCGGCGGCACCACGGGAAAGCCGGTCAAATTCCCGGCGCTGCAGCTCTACAACGACGCCGCGCGAACCGAGCCCAACCACAATCAGGTTGCGACCCATGTGGCGCATACCGGCGTCACCAGCAACATAAGCGATGCCTATCACGCCGAAGGTTTCGATTTCTCCGGCACGCGCAAGTTCGACGAGAGCACAGGCTATCGCTCGGAAAGCTTTCTCACGGTCCCGCTCAAGAACCACAAGGGGGCGGTCATCGGGGTCCTGCAACTCATCAACGCGCTCGATCCCGCAACCCGCCGGGTAATTCCGTTCGGCAGCGCCATCGTCCCGGTGATCGAATCGCTCGGCAGCCAGGCGGCGGTGGCGCTGGAGAATCAGCAGCTCATCGAGGCGGAACGCGCGCTCTTCGACTCCTTCATTCATATGATGGCGGGTGCGGTCGACGCCAAGTCGCCTTACACGGGGGGCCACTGCCAACGCGTGCCCGTGCTGACCCACATGCTGGTCGAGGCGGCCTGCGGGGCAAAGGACGGGCCGTTCGCCGGTTTCGATCTCTCCGAGGAGCAATTGTACGAAATCCGCGTCGCGGCAGGCCTCCACGACGTCGGCAAGGTGGTGACGCCGGTCCACATCATGGACAAGGCGACCAAGCTCGAGAAAATCTGCGACCGGATCGACGAGATCCGCGCGCGCGCCGAGGTCATCTGCCGCGATATCGATCTCGCCTACCGTGACCGCCTTGCCGCGGGCGGCGACCCCGCAGCACTGGCGGCCGAGCGCGAAGCCGCCATCGCGGCACTCCGGGACGACGTCAAGGCTCTGGCCGAGTGCAACATCGGGGGCGAGTACCTCTCCGATGCGACGGTCGCGCGCATACGCGAGATCGCGAAGCGCCGCTGGAGCCTGGGCGGCGAGGAGCGTCCCTTTCTGACCGACGACGAGGTGGAGAACCTCACGATCCGCCGCGGTACCTTGAACGAGGCCGACCGCAAGATCATTAACGACCATATCGTACTGACCGTCCAGATGCTGGAAGCGCTGCCGTTCCCCAAACATCTGCGGCGCGTGCCGGAGATCGCGGGCGGCCATCACGAGAAGATGGACGGTACGGGCTATCCCAAGGGCCTCAAGCGCGAGCAGATGTCGGTTCCCGCGCGCATGATGGGCGTCGCCGACGTGTTCGAGGCGCTCACCGCCTGCGACCGCCCCTACAAAAAGCCGAAAACGCTCTCGGAGTCGCTCTCCATCATGCGCGCGATGTGCGACAACCGCCATCTCGACCCGGACATCTTCCGGCTCATGGTCAAATCGGGCATCTATCGGCGCTACGCCGAGCGCTTCCTCCTCTCCGAGCAGATCGACGTGGTGGACGAGGCACCTCTCCTCCGCGAAGGCGGTGCAAGTCCGCGCACTTAGAGCAGCGTGTCGCCGCTAGTGTCCTGGTTCTGAAATTCACCAAATCAGGAAAACACTTGTCATTGCGAGGCGCCTGAAGGGCAACGAAGCAATCCAGAGAGAGTTTCGCACCTCGCGCGCTGCCCCGGCGTACGCCGGGGTTCGCTGCGCTCGCAATGACGGTCATCTCCGAGTGAGACGAACTTCCGAATCGCGCCGCTAGTTGCCCTTGGAGCCCAGGCTCTTGATGTCGCCGTTGATCTCGCCGCCCTCTTCGATCTCGAGCCGGCCGTAACGGATGGTCCCGCTTACTTGCCCCGTGCTGTGGATCAGGAGATTCTCGCGCACGGTGAGCGAGCCCTCATAGTGGCCGGAGACCTCGGCGCTTTTGATTTCTGCGGCCCCTTTGAAGGTGCCGCTTTCGGCGATCTCGATGGTGTGACAGTCCTGCAGCTCCGCCTCGACGCGCCCCTCGACGATGAGGCGGTCGCATGACGCGATCTTGCCGTTGAGCGAGATGTCGCGGCCGACGATCAGCTTCTTGCTCTCGGGTTTGGCCGCCGGCGCCGGGAGGGTGGTCTCCACCCTTCGCGCCGGGTTGGGAATCTCGATCACCCGCCGGTAGGGCTCCGCCCCCGGGCGCACCGGCTGATACGGCATATTGGCCATCTCGGCGCTCTCCAAGCCCGGCGGCCGTGCCAGAGGTGCTGCGGGTGTGACGCCGCCGCCGCGTGGATTCGCTTCGTCCCGCGAGGTTTTGCCGCCAGCGTCCTCGTCGGAATCCTTGCGCTTGAACATTGCTCATTTCCCCTTTGCCGTTTGAGACTCCCGCCTTCGCTCGCCAGCATCCAGCGAGAGCTGCCGTGGCGTATTGCATTGTTTGTTTTGCAAAAATCTGCCGCGTGATGCCAAGCGATGAAAGGGACAAAATTGAGACCGACGCGGCCGCCAAGTCGATCCTGGCGGCATCACTCGAAGCGGCGGCCCCAAGATCGGGCGCCGTGCCTCGCGCGAAGAACATATCACTGGCGCCGCCGCAGCCTTTCGCGCTGTTGCTCCATCAGTTCCTGGACCTTGCGCTGCTCCCAATCGCGGCTCGTCCACGGCAGCATCTCGTAGGCGTATGCCGCATGGAGGCCGACGAAGAGACCCCAGCCCAGGAGGACCTGATAGAACCAGGGATCGCCCGGAGTGGAAACATCGATCAGCAGAAGCAGGATGTTGACGATC
>DATNIJ010000108.1:0-38789 GCA_035604475.1 Alphaproteobacteria bacterium | reverse complement strand
GCCTGCAAGGGCTCGAGCACGCCGCCGATGCCGACCCCGCCCGAGAGGTGGCAGTTCTTGCCGATCTGCGCGCAGGAGCCGACCGTGGCCCAGGTGTCGATCATGGTGCCGCTCGCGACGTAGGCGCCGAGATTGACGAAGCAGGGCATCAGCACGACGCCCGGAGCGATATAGGCGGAATGGCGCACGATGGCACCCGGGACCGCGCGAAAGCCGCCGGCGCGAAAACGCGCCTCGTCCCAGCCCTCGAACTTCGAGCGCACCTTGTCGAACCAGGGAGCGCCACCCTTCGCCGGGTCGCCCGGGCCGCCCGCAATCGTCGTCATGTCGTTCAGGCGGAAGGAGAGCAGCACCGCCTTCTTGAGCCATTGATTGACGCGCCAGGCACCACCCTCCTTCTCGGCGACGCGCAGCTTGCCGCAATCGAGGGCCGCGAGGGCCTCCTCGACGGCCCGGCGCACCTCGCCCGTGCTCCCGGGGTTGAGCGCCTCGCGCGTCTCCCAGGCGCTGTCGATGATGCCTTGCAGCTCGCGGGGACCCATGGCGAAGCGGTACCTTGCATCTGGCGCGCGGCCGGCACAATGGGACAGCGGCTCCACGCTGTCAACCGCTCGGCCCCGCCGCGCGCGCGGCTGCGACCGCCTCGAGAAAAGCGACGAGATCGCTTGCGCGATGATGGATGTGGGCGCCCTCTTTTTGCCCGAGCGTCGCGAACTCCGTCTCGGCCATCAGCCACACCGTGGTCATGCCGAGGGCTGCGGCCGGCTCGAGGTTGCGCGCGATGTCGTCGATCATCGCGGTCGCGGCGGGGGCGATAGAGTGGCGCTCGAGGAGGAGGCGGTAGCAGGCGGGATCGGGCTTGGGCAGGAAGCCGGCGGCGACCACGTCGAAGACCGCCTCGAAGTGGTGCGCGATGCCGAGCCGCTCCATCACCTTCTCGGCGTGGTCGGCGGAGCCGTTGGTGAAGACGAGCTTGCGCCCCGCGAGGCGTGCGAGGGCCGCCTCGAGGGCCGGGTCGGGCAAAAGGGCCGTGCGGTCGATGCGGTGCACGTAATCGAGGAAGTGGTGCGGATCGACGCCGTGCTCGCTCATGAGCCCCCGGAGCGTGGTGCCGTAGGTGCGGAAGTAGTGCTTCTGCAGCGCGCGCGCCGCGGCCGGGTCGAGTGCCATGGTCTCGGCGATGAACTCGCCGATACGGCGGTCGACCTGGTCGAAGAGGCGCGAGGAGGCTGGATAGAGGGTGTTGTCGAGGTCGAAGATCCAGACCGCGACGTGGTCGAAGGCGCCGGAAGGCGGCGGCGAAGGAGGGCGGGCGGCTTGGGGCATGGACATCGCTAGAAGTTGGGCCAAACTGCCCGGGTCGGCAAGGGGCTATGAGGGACGGCTGCGCCACGATGCGGCAGCGACCAATTCGCGCCAGCGATGGCACGCAACGGCATGCCCGTCGGCGACGCGCTCGAGGCCCGGATGGACCTCTGCGCATGGTGCAGCGGCGTGCGGGCAGCGCGACGCGTAGCGGCATCCCGTAGCCGAGGGCGGTGCTGCGGTCACGTCCGCCTCGTCCCCGCCGGCGATCTCGTCGTCCAGCGTTCCGAGCAACGCCCGCGTGTAGGGGTGGCGGGGTGCTGTGAAGATCTCTTCGGTCGGGCCCAGCTCCACCAGCTTGCCGAAATACATGACGCCGACGCGATGGCACAAGTAACGGGCGACGTGCAGGTCGTGGGTGATGAACAGGATCGACAACGTATTGGCCGCCTGTACGTCCTTGAGCAGGTTCAGGATCTGGGCGCGCACCGAGACGTCGAGCTTCGACACGGCCTCGTCGGCCACCAGCAGGCTGGGCGACAAGGTCAGCGCCCGGCCGATGGCGACGCGCTGCAACTGTCCGCCCGAAAGCTCGTGCGGGAAGCGGTCGCGGAAGGCGGGCGAAAGCCCCACGCGCGTCAGCGCGGCGTCGACCTGGCGTGGAATCTCGGCGCGCGGACAGATCGCATGCAGGCTCAAGGGGACTGCGAGCGCCTGGGCGACGGTTTGGCGCGGATTGAACGACGACAGCGGGTCCTGGAACACCATCTGCAGGTCGCGCCGGTAGGGCCGCATGGCGCGCTCGCGGAGCTTGGCGAGATCGGCGCCGCGGAAGAGGATGCGTCCCGCGCTGGGGCGATAGAGCCTGAGCAGGGCCTTGGCCAGAGTGGTCTTGCCGCTGCCGGATTCGCCGACCAGCCCGAGCACCTCGCCCGAGCGGATGTCGAGCGTCACGTCATCGACCGCGCGGAACTGGCGCTCGGGGCCGTCGAGCTGCCCGCGCCCGGGAAAGGCGACCGACAGATTCTCGAGCCGCATCAGGTCCTGCGTCGCGGCGCTCATTTCGGCTCCGCGAGATAGCAGCGCACTTTGTGCGGCGGCTCGCCGAACATGGGCGGCTCGGTCGTGCGGCATCGGTCCATCGCCTGGGCACAGCGCGGCGAGAACAGGCAGCCGGGCGGGGGTGCGGCGAGATTGGGCAGCTCGCCCGCGATTTCCTTGAGCCGGTCGACCCTGCCTTTGAGTGCCGTCGCGGTCGCGATCAGACCTTGCGTGTAGGGATGACCGGGCGCGCCGAACACCTGGGCGGTCGGTCCGATCTCGACGATCTGGCCCGCGTACATCACGGCGATGCGGTTGCAGAGCGCAGCCGCCACCGACATGTCGTGGGTGATGAACAGAAACGCGGCCTGCAACCTGCTCTGCAGGCGCCGGAACAGGCCCAGGATCTGGCGCTCGACGATGTTGTCGAGGTTGGTGGTCGGCTCGTCGGCGATGACGAGGTCCGGCTCGAGTGCCAAAACCATCGCGATCAGAATGCGCTGCGCCATGCCGCCACTGAGCTGGTGCGGGAATAGGTGCAGCACGCGCTCGGGCCGCGCGATACCCAGGGCTTGGAGCGCATCATGTGCGGCCGCGGCCCACTCCGCCTCCGCACCTTGGCGCCGGCGGATGACCTCGCAGAGATGCCAATCCACGCGCTTGGCGGGATTGAAGGCGCCGACCGGATCCTGGAAGATCATGGCGAGGCTGCGGCCGCGCAGTGCCCGGAACTGCCGATCGCTGAGGCTTTGCAGCTCGACGCCCTTGAAGCGCATGGCGGCGCTGGAGACACGGGCATTCATCGGCAAGAGGCGCAGGACGGAAAGCCCGGTGACGGTCTTGCCCGAACCGGATTCGCCGATCAACCCCAGCATCTCGCTCGGCGCGATCGACAGGTCGACGCCGCGCACCACCTCGATGTCGCCGCCATGCAGAGCGAAGCGCGTGCGCAGGTCGCGGACCTCCAGCACAGGTTGCGCCACGGCGGCCGTCATTGCCCGGCCCGTTGGCGCAGCCGCGGATCCATCAGATCGCGCAACCCGTCCCCGAACAGGTTGAGACCCAGGAGCGCGCACGAGATCGCGACGCCGGTCATCGTCAGCACCCAAGGCGCGCGCTGGAAATACTCACGCCCGTCGGCCATGATGACGCCGAGCGAGGGCGTCGGCGGCTGCACGCCCACTCCGAGGAAGCTCAGCCCCGCCTCGATCACGATGCCGAAGGCGATGCCGATGGTGGCCTGCACGATGAGCGGTGCCGCGATGTTCGGCAGGATCTCGCGCACCAAAATGCGCGGCGTCGGCTCGGCCATCAGCCGCGCGGCCTGCACGAACGGCTCCTCGCGCAGCAAGAGCGTCATATTGCGCGCCAGGCGCGCGAAAATCGGAAAATAAGAGAGAGCGATCGCCAGCGATACGTTGGTGGCGCCGAAACCCATGACCACCATAAGGAACAGCGCCAGCACGAAGGCAGGAAACGCGAACAGCAGATCGGCGAAGCGCATGAGCACGACGTCGGCGTAGCCGCCCTCGTAGGCCGCTGTCATGCCGAGCGCGGTGCCGACCGTGGCGGCGATCGCGATGCCGGCGGCACTCACCGCCAGCGACACACGGGCGCCGTAGAGCACGCGGGTAAGGACGTCGCGGCCGAAGGAATCGGTGCCAAAGGGGTGCGCCCAGGACGGCGACGATAGTATATCGAGGAAGTCGGAATGGTCGGGGCCGTACGGCATCAGCGCCGCGCCGAGGGTCGCGGCGAGGATCACGAACAGGGTGACCGCGGCGCCGAGCACCGCGGTCGAGTTGCCGAGGAACGACGCGGATAGGCGCGCATAAAGCTGCCGGCGGTGCGGCGTCATGTCGATCTTCGCGGGTCGAGCGCCACGCAGATGAGATCGACGACGACGTTGACCAGCAACACGACGGTTAGGAACACGACGGTGCAGGCGAGCACCGTCGGATAGTCGCGCGCGAAGGCCGCATCTACCATCAGCGAGCCCAGGCCCTGGATGCCGAAGATGCGCTCGATCACCACCACGCCGCCCAGGAGGTAGCGGATCTGCAAGCCGATTACCGTGACGTAGGGAATGAGCGCGTTTCGGAAGATGTAATGGCGGAAGACGAACGGTGCTGAAAAGCCGAACGATCGCGCGGCGGCGACGTATTCCCGGCTGGAGGCTTCGAGCAGCGACGTGCGCAGCATGCGGGCAAACACGGCCGCCATCGGGGCCGCGATCGCCAGCGCCGGCAGGAACCCGCTGTAGAGCGCGCCGAGCGGCGAGTCGATGGGCGAGACGAACCCATATGCCGGAAACAGCCGCCAGCCGAGCGCGAAGGCGAACACCAGCATGTAGCTGAGCCAAAAATCGGGCATGGAGATGCCAAGAACTGCGACCGACGTCGCGATCGTATCGGCCGCCCGGCCGCGCCTCAGCGCCGCGACCGTGCCCATCGTCAACGAGATCGCGACCGCAATGAGCACCGCGTAAAGGCCGATGAACGCCGTGATCGGCAGGCGCGCGGCAATCAACTGCGAGATCGGAATTCCACCGGCGATGGTCAGCGACAGGCCGAAATCGCCACGTAAGATGCCGCTGAGCCAGATCCAGAACTGCGCCGCGAACGGCTCGTCAAGGTGATGCTTGTAGCGGAACGCGGCCACCGCCTCGGGTCGCGCGTTCTCGCCCAGCACGGCGAGCGCGGGGTCGCCGGGTGCGGCATGCATCACCGTGTAGACGATCAGCGCGCCCGCCAAAAGGGCGATGATTGCACCGGCAAGCCGGCCAGCCAGGTAAAGTGCTGATCTCGGCACCACGACCCCCAATCGGCGAAAAATCCGGGGCGCCGTTACCGGCAGCTGAGCCGCGGCGGCGTCATGCCATCTTGATCGCGGCGAACTGGTCGCCGAAGTTGGAGTACGGCAGCTGAGTGAAGCCCTGTACCTGGGTCGTCATCAAGTTGTGGATATTCGAGCAGAAACAGGGCAGCACGGCCGCTTCCTCGATCGCGATGTTCTCGGCCTGTTTGTAGATGTCGCCGCGCTTCTTCAAATCCAGCTCGGTGCGCCCCTGCTCGACAAGCTCGTCGAGCTTGGGGTTGCTGTAGCCCTGGAAGTTGCGCCAGCCCTTGGTGCTGAGGATTTCGCCGACATACTCGTCGGCATCGACCGGCCCGAGCCAGCCCCACACGCTGGCCAGGAAATCGCCTGATTTCTGGCGTGCATAGACTGTGTTCGCCTCAGTGACCTCGACCGCGAGCTTGGTGCCGAGCGTCTCGTTCACCTGCAATGCGAGCACCTCGACGGTACGCTTCCACCAACTCGATCCCCAGGCGAGGACCGGAATGTCGCCGAAGCCATTGGCGTATTTCGACTTGGCGAGCTCGGCCTTGGCGCGCTCGGCGTTGAAAAGCGCGGTCTCGCGCGGCTTTGTTTCGTAGGCGTAGGCGAGCGAGGGCGGGATCAGCCCATGCGACGGCACGCCCTCGCCGAACAGCACGACCTTGACCATCGCATTGCGGTCGAACGCCATCGACACGGCGCGGCGGAAATGCACGTCGTCGAACGGCGGCTTGCGATGGTTGAGCGCGATGAAGCGGCAGTTCATGCCCGGCTGCTTCAGGACCTTCAACGTCTTGTCCTGCTCGAGGGTCGGAACGTCGGCAAAGGGTGCGGTGCTGGTGAGGTCGATCTGACCGCCCTTGAGCGCCGTAACACCGCTCGACTCCTCGGCAATCAGCGGGATCTCGACGGTCGCCATGCTGGGCTGGCCTTTGACGAAATAGTCGTCATGCGCGACCAAGGTCACGCTTTCGTTCGCCTTCCAGTCCTTGATCTTGTATGCGCCGGTGCCGACGGGTTGCCGGCCGAATGCCTCGTCGCCCATCGCCTCGACCGCCTTGCGCGGAACGATTTGGGTGCCCGTGCGCGCGTTGGTGAGGAAGGCCAGTAGCGGCGCGAAAGCCTGCTTGGTGATGATCTCGACGGTATAGGGGTCGACGACCTTGACCTCCGTCACTTCCGAGACCTTGCCCTTGTTCGGCGAAGCGTAGGTCTCGTTCTGCAACCGCTCGATCGTGAATTTCACGTCGTCGGCGGTCATCTCGCTGCCGTCGTGGAACCTGACGCCTTTGCGCAGTTTGAATTCCAGCGTGGTCCTGTCCTTGGCCGCGAACGACTCGGCAAGATCGGGCACCACTTCCATCTTCTTATTGAACTTCAGCAGGGCGTTGAACAGCGCCCACACCACGTAGGCTTCCGGGATCAGCGAGTGCTTGCCCGGGTCCAGCGTGTTGATGACGTTGTAGCCGGTGATGCCTGCGCGCAGCGTGCCCGTCGCGGCGTGCGCGGGCCGCACGAGCCACGCGGGTACGACGCTCGCCGCGGCGATCGCGGCTCCCGTAGCCAGCACGGTGCGGCGACGAATTCCATCGCTCCGGTCAGTCGGCATGACGACCTCCCCTGTTTGTTCCCAACCAATAGTTGATAACGGACCGCGGACGCCGTCAAATGCAAACGCGTGCCGATCCTATACCGAATTGTAATATCCATTCCAGCGGCCATTGTGGCAAGCTTCGCAGCGCTCGGCGCCGCCGCGCAGCAGCTCGTTGCGCCGGCGGCGCAAGACGGAAAGAAATGCGCGGGCGACGCGCGCGAGCAGGCGATGGGTCGGATAGAGGACGCCGAGCCGGATTTCGATGGCGAGAGCTTGCATGAACGGGTGACACGATGCGCCAAGCACTATCGACACTTGATGGAAAGTCCTTCGCCGTCGCCGTCGTCGGCGCGGGCGTGAACGGCGCCAGCGCCGCCCAGCATCTTGCCGCGGCGGGCCACGACGTAGTGCTGGTGGATAAGGGCGATTTCGGCGCGGGCTCGTCCAGCCGGTCGAGCCGCCTATTGCATTGCGGCCTGCGCTATCTGGCGCCTGGCGAGTCGATGTGGGACTTCGTGCGCAGCCCGAACAAGCTCAGAATCGCCGTGCGCATGGCGCGCCAGGCGATGCAATGCCGCGCGCAGATGGTCGAGACGGCACCCGAGCGCACAGAGAAGGCCAATTTCTGCTTTCCCATCTACGCCGGCGGCGCCTATGCGCCGTGGCAGGTGTCGCTCGCCTTCCGCCTCCTCGAGCGCCTGGGGCCGGCGTCCGTTCCGCTCGGCTACAAGCGGATCAAGCCGAACCAGGTCGCCGCGATGCCGCTGGTGCGCTGGCTGCGCGATCGGGACAAGCTGCTTGGGCTTGCGATGTTCGACGAGTACCGGTTCGAGTGGCCGGAGCGCATCTGCATGGACACGGTGTTGGACGCCGAGCGCCTGGGCGCAGTGGCGCGCAACTACACCCCCGTCACCGCGATCAAGCGCGCGGGCGAAGGTTGGCAGCTCACGCTCGCCGATCAGCTGCAGCCTGGAGCCACTGCGAGCGTCAGGGCCAGGATCGTGCTGAACATGGCGGGCATATGGATCGACCGGGTGAACGCGTCCGCCGGATCGACCGCGCACAAGTACATAACGGGCACCAAGGGTGCGCATATCATGGTGCGCCTGCCGCCGGAATGCGCGAATTACGGCATCGCCACGATCAACCGGGTCAACGAGCCCTTCTATTGTTTCCCATGGCGCGGCATGCATTACTTCGGCCCTACCGAGACGCTGTATGAGGGCGATCCCGACGACATCCGCGCGAGCGACGACGAGATCGACTGGCTTATCGACGAAACCAATCACATGCTGCCGGCGCTGAACTTGCGGCGCGAGCATGTACTGTTCACCTGGGCCGGCGTGCGGCCGCTCGGCGCCGATCCCGGATTTCCCAAGGGCATCCGCTCACGCGAGGTGCACGACCTGGCTTCGGATGGCATGCCCGGCGTCTATGCGATGACTGCCGGGCCGATCATGACGCACCGCTCCGCCGGCGTTGAAATGGCGGAGCTCGTCGCGTCCAAACTGAAGCCGTCGCGGGCTCGGCAAGCGCCGTCCTATGCGGCATCAAGGTTCCCGGAAAACCGGAACTCGCCGGCGCTGCTTGATGACTACACCGCTATCAAGCTGTCGGACCTGCAATTCGCGGCGCAGAACCAGCACGCGACCAGCCTGATCGACCTGCTGTTCAGGCGCGTCGGCGCGGGATGGACCGCGACGATGGGCTATGCGGCGGCGGACAAAGCCGCGCAAGCGGTCGCCGAGACGATGGGCTGGGACCGTGAGCGCATGGCGAGTGAGGTCCGGGAATACCGCGCTTATCTCGAGCGGCTCTACCGCGTCAGGCCGGGCCACAGCGCGCCTCAAGTGCAGCCGAGAGCGTGAACGCGCAGCCGGATCATGGCCAAAAGCGAGAGGATGAGGGAGAGATAGGCCCTCAGCCGCGCCCGATCAGCTTGCCTCGGCGGTCGTCACGACGCGGCGGGCTTGCGCCGCCAGCGCCGCGCGATGAGCGTGCCGATGCCGCTCGTGGTGAAGACCTCGAGCAGCAGCACGTGCTGGATGCGCCCGTCCAGGATCACCGCCGCCTCGACCCCGCCCTCGACCGCCGCGAGACAGGTCTCGACCTTGGGGATCATGCCGCCCGAGATCGTGCCGTCGGCGATGAGCTCGCGCACGCGGGCGACCGTGAGGTCGGTGACGAGCTCGCCTTCCTTGTCGAGCACGCCGGCGACGTCGGTCAGGAGATAGAGCCGGGCGGCACCCGTGGCGGCGGCGATCGCCCCCGCCACGGTATCGGCATTGATGTTGTAGGTCTCGCCCGCGGGCCCGGCACCCACGGGTGCGATCACCGGAATGATGTCCGAGGTCTTGAAGACCTCGAGCACCTTGGGATCGATGTGCGCGGGCTCGCCCACGAAGCCGAGGTCGAGCACCTCTTCGATGCGCGAATCGGGGTCGCGCTTGCTGCGGGTGAGCTTGCGCGCGGTGATCAGGCTGCCGTCCTTGCCCGAGAGCCCGACGGCGCGGCCGCCCGCGCGGTTGATGGCACTCACGATCTCCTTGTTGATCTTGCCCGAGAGCACCATCTCGACGACCTCGACGGTGGCCGCGTCGGTGACGCGCAGCCCGTCGACGAAGGAGCTCGCGATGTTGAGCCGCTTCAGCATGTCGCCGATCTGCGGGCCGCCGCCGTGCACGACGATCGGATTGATGCCGATCTGCTTCAAGAGCACGATGTCGTGGGCAAAGCTCTCGGCGAGCTTCTCCTCGCCCATGGCGTGGCCGCCGTATTTGATCACGAAGCTCTTGCCGGCATAGCGCCGCATGTACGGCAGCGCCTCGGAGAGAATGCCGGCCTTGGCGAGCCACTCGAGATGCCGGGAGCGGTGATTCTTCTGAGCCATGGGCGGAAACTGTAACCGAACTATGCGGCGCTCGCCAGCATGGCGAGGGCCGCGCGCAGCTCGGCGATGCCGCGTCCGCTCTTGGCACTCGTCGGCAGGATCTCCGGGTGAGCGGCGGGATGACGCGCGAGCTCGCTCGCGATCGCGCTTGCGCGCGCCGCGAGCTCTTCCTCGCCGCACTGGTCGGCCTTGGTGAGGACGATCTGAAAGCCGACCGCCGCCGCGTCGAGGGCAGCCATCATCTCGCGGTCGCTCTCCTTGAGGCCGTGGCGGGCATCGATCAGGAGCACCGCCCGGCCGAGCGTGGGGCGGCCGCGCAAATAGGCGTGCAGCAGGCGCTGCCAGCTTCCCACCTGCCGCTTCGGCGCCTTGGCGTAGCCGTAGCCCGGCAAGTCGACGAGGAGGAGCCGCTCGCCTAGGACGAAGAAATTGAGCCGGCGCGTGCGGCCGGGTGTGCGCGAGGTGCGCGCCAGGCTCTTGCGCCCGGTGAGCGCGTTGATCAGGCTCGATTTGCCGACGTTCGAGCGGCCCGCGAAGGCGACCTCGGGCAAGCTCGGCGCCGGCAGCTCGTCCAGGTGCTGGACGCCGGCGCTGAAGCGCACCTCGGCCGCGAAGAGACGGCGGCCGGCCTCGAGTGCCGCGGTGTCTTCGGGCGGAGCCGCACTCGCCTTCAGGGCTTCACACCCGCGCGTCGCATGATCACCCATTGCTGCAGGATGGAGAGGCAGTTGTTCCACGCCCAATAGATCACCAGGCCCGAGGGGAAGCGCGCGAGCATGAAGGTGAAGACGAGCGGCAGGATCATGAACATCTTGGCCTGCACGGGATCGGGGGGTGCGGGGTTGAGCTTCTGCTGCGCCCACATGGTCGCCCCCATGATGAGCGGCCAGATGCCGATGGAAAGGAAGGCGAGGAACTCGGGCGGCGTCCACGCGACCAGGCCGAAAAGATTGAGCAGGCTCGTCGGGTCCGGCACCGAGAGGTCGCGGATCCAGCCGAAGAACGGCGCCTGCCGCATCTCGATGGTGACGAAGAGCACCTTGTAGAGCGAGAAGAACACCGGAATCTGGATCACCATCGGAAGGCAGCCCGAGGCCGGGTTGGCCTTCTCGCGCTTGTAGAGCTCCATCATCTCCTTGTTCATGCGCTCGCGGTCGTCCTTGAAGCGCTCGCGGATCTTCATCATCTCGGGCTGCAGCTTCTTGAGCTTGCTCATCGAGCGGTAGGACTTGTTGGCAAGCGGGAAGAAGAGGCCCTTGATGATGACGGTGAGGAGCAGGATGGCGACGCCGAAGTTGCCGACCAGCTTGTTGAGGTAGTCGAGCAGGTAGAAGATCGGCTTGGTGAAGAACCAATACCACCCCCAGTCGATCGCATAGGAGAGCCGCTCGATGCCGAGCTTCTCTTCGTAGCTGTCGAGGCGGTGCACCTCCTTGGGACCGGCGAACATGCGGCTCACCGCTGCGATCGTCTGGCCGGGCTCGAGTGCCAACCCCGCGGTCGTCACGTAGTCGGCCTGATACTTGTTGTTGCCGTTCGTGGCGGTGTCGCTGAAGCGGGTGCGGACCGGGGCCTTCTGATTGGGAATGAGGGCGACGAGCCAGTACTTGTCGGTGAAGCCGAGCCAGCCGCCGGTGGTGTCCTGCTCGTACGCCGCCTTCTGGAGGTCCTTGTAGTTGATCTTCGCCTTGTCGAAAAAAGAGCCGTCATGAAGGACCCCGTCGAGCACGCCGAGCGGGCCTTCGTGGAGAATGTAGTAGTTGCTCGTCGGCGGGTCGCCGCTGCGCGAGACCAGGCCATAGGGGAAGAGCGTAACCGCGGCGCTGCCGCTGTTCTCCACCTTCTGGGTCACCTGCACCATGTAGGCGTCGTCGATCGCGTAGGTGCGCTCGAACTTGAGGCCCTGGCCGTTGTCCCACGTGAGCGTCGCCGGCGTTGCAGGTGTCAAGGTGGTGCCGTCCGCCTGCCATAGCGTGTTGGCGTCGGGCAGCTTGACCCCGGCACCGCTCGCGACCCAGCCGAACTCCGCGTAATAGGCATCGGGCATGCCCGGCGGGGTCAAGAGCACGATCTCCGGGCTCTTGGGGTCGACCGTCTCGTGGTACTCGGCCAGCTTGAGATCGTCGATGCGAGCTCCCTTGAGCGAGATCGAGCCCTTGAGCGCGGGACTCGCGATCGCGATGCGCGGACTCTCGGCAAGGACCTCGGCCCGCCCGGGGTGGCCGGCGGGGGCGGCGGCGGGGGCGGCCGCCACTCCCGGGACGGTGGGAGCGCTCCCCACCGCACCTGCGGGCGGGGTTTGCGGCTGCGCGCCCTTGGCTGCTGCCGGCGGTGCCGTCTGGCCGGTGGTCTGCTGCAACGCCTCTTGGCGCGCGCGCTCCTTAGCTAACCGCGGCGCCTCGACGAGGAACTGGAAGCCGAGCACGATCGCGATGGAGAGAAGGATCGCCGCGATCAGATTGCGCTGTTCCATCATCATTCGCTTCCAGGCTGCCGGGCGTCGTGAAGAGTTGCGATCGGCGGCTCGAGACGGCCGGCGACTAGGAGGCCCGGCCGCGCGGGGGCTCAGGCACGGGATCGTATCCGCCTCTGCTCCAGGGATGACAGCTCGCAATCCGCTTGAGCGCGAGGAGCGCGCCGCCGAAGGCCCCGTGGCGCTCGAGCGCCGCCAAGGCATAGCAGGAGCAACTCGGATGGTAACGGCAGGCGCGCGGCAGAAGCGGGCTCAGCAGCAGCTGATAGCCGCGCACGAGGAGCCACAGCAGTCGCGTGATCGGCGTCATCATCGAGCCTCTAAGCTACCCGCTGCAATCGTTGGCGTTCGACCGGTGCCACGGCTCGTGATCGGCCCTCGGGCGAGCCGCGAAGGTGCCGAGGCCGCTCACGGGCAGGCGGACTCTTACACCCTTCGCCCCCTCCCGTCACGCCTTGGCATCGCCCCCCGGCCCGCGGGCAACGCGGAGGCGCTCCAAGGCCGTCCTCAGATCCTCGACGAGCGCCGCGAAGGGCCTTCTCAAGGTCGCGGCGCGCGCGACGAGGACGAGGTCGTAGCCAGGCTCGGCAGCGGCGGGCAGCAGGCGTCGGGCCGCCTCGCGCAGGCGGCGTCGCGCACGATTGCGCTCGACCGCACCCCCCACCTTGCGGCTCGCGGTGAGGCCGAGCCGCACCGCGTCCGCCGGGCCCTTCTCGGGGTCGGCGGCCTTGCGCTTGTAGGCCTGGAGGATAAGGCCCGGCGCCACCCATCTCTGCCGGGAGGCGGCGACCCGCAAGAATTCCGGGCGCCGTGTCAAGCGCCCGAGCGACTGAGCCATTGCCTTAGGCGGACAGACGCTTGCGCCCCTTGGCGCGGCGCGCGGCCAGCACGTTGCGCCCGCCGACCGTCTTCATCCGCGCCCGGAAGCCGTGACGGCGCTTGCGGACGAGACGGCTGGGCTGATAGGTTCGCTTCACGTGCATCCTCCGTCGAAATTGGCCGGCTGTATAGGAGTTAAGTCGCGCGCTGTCAACCGCAAGCGATTGCCGCTCCGAGGGATTTTCCGCGGGGGAGCGGGCGGCGAGCTGCCGGCGGCGGCTGAGCACCGCCTCTCGGGGAAGCGGGCGGCCCTCTCACGCGAAGGTGATTCGCAGACGCACGCCCTGCGGTGCTAGCAGCAACCCCGGCACAAAGCGGAGTAGAGGAGCCGGAAAGCGGTTCCGCATTGACGATGACGCACTCCACGAGCGGCAGCGAGCCAGTCCCGAGCGAGAGCCCGTTCCAAGCCAAGCGCTGGCTGCCGCTCGGCCTGCTGATCGCCGGGCTCGTGCTCTTCTTCGCGCTGGGCTGGCAACGCTACGTGAGCTTCGACATGCTGCGCTCGTACCGCGGCGAGCTCATGCAGTTCGTGGCGGCACACAGGCTCCTGGCCCCGCTCGTCTACATCGTCGCTTACGCGGCGATCGCGGCCTTCTCGCTTCCCGGCGGTGCGGTGACGACCGTGCTCGGCGGCTTTCTCTTCGGGCCCTATCTCGCCACCGTCTATGTGGTCATCGGTGCCACACTCGGGGCAACGCTCCTCTTCCTCGTCGCGCGCACCACGCTGGGTGCCGTGCTCGCGGCCAGGGCCGGACCGTCCCTGCAAAAGATGGAGGCGGGCTTCCGCGAGAACGCGCTCAGCTATCTTCTCGTGCTCCGCCTGGTGCCGCTCTTTCCCTTCTGGCTCGTCAATCTGGTGCCGGCCTTCCTCAATGTCCCGCTCCGCACCTACGTCCTCGGCACTTTCCTCGGCATCATCCCCGGAACCTTCGTCTTCGCGCTCGTCGGCAGCGGCCTGGCCGGGGTTTTTGATGCGGGCCGCAAGCCCGACCTCGACGTCCTCTTCCACGGCGAGGTGCTGCTGGCGCTGCTCGGGCTCGCGGTGCTCGCCTTGACGCCGGTCGCCTACAAGGCGTTCAAGGCGCGCAAGCGCTGAGGGCGGAGAAGCGAGCGGCCTGGAAGGGAGGCACATGGGCGACGCACTCGAGGTCGACATTTGCGTCGTGGGCGCCGGCTCGGGCGGCCTCTTGGTTGCTGCCGCCGCGGCTCTGCTCGGCCGCAGGGTCGCCCTCGTCGAGCGCGGCCGCATGGGGGGCGACTGCCTCAATTACGGCTGCGTCCCCTCGAAGTCGCTGATCGCGGCGGCGAAGAGGGCGGCACTTGCCCGCACGGGTGGCGACTTCGGCATCGACTTGGGCAAGCCTACGATCGACTTCGCGCGCGTTCACGCGCATGTCGAGCGCGTCATCGCCGCCATCGCGCCGCATGATTCGCAAGAGCGCTTCGAGGGCCTCGGCTGCAAGGTGATCCGCGCCGAGGGCCGCTTCGTCGGCCCCGACGTGCTCGCGGCGGGCGGGGCGCGCATCCGCGCGCGGCGCTTCGTGATCGCGACCGGCTCGTCGCCCGCGATCCCGCCGCTCGAGGGGCTCGCTCAGGTGCCCTACCTCACCAACGAGACCGTCTTCGAGCTCAAGGCCAGGCCTGAGCATCTCATCGTCATCGGCGGCGGGCCGATCGGGGTCGAGCTCGCCCAGGCCTTCGCCCGCCTCGGCGCCAAGGTAAGCGTCGTCGAGCTCCTCGCCATTCTCGGCAACGACGATGCCGAGGCGGCGGAGGTCGTTCGCCAGGCTTTGCGCCGCGATGGCGTCGCCCTTTACGAGGGCACCCGAATCCGCTCGCTCGCTCGCGCGGGCGACGGCATCGCCGCGACGATCGAGCGGGATGGCGAGAGCGAGACGCTCCTCGGCTCGCATCTTCTCGTCGCCGCCGGCAGGAGCGCCAATGTGGCGGGGCTCGGGCTCGAGGCGGCGGGCGTCGCCTTCACGGCTAGGGGGATCACCGTCGACCGCCGACTGAGGACGACGAACAGGCGCATCTACGCGCTGGGCGACGTCGCCGGGCGCTACCAGTTCACCCACATGGCGGGCCATCACGCCGGTGTGGTCGTGCGCAACGCGCTCTTCCGCCTGCCCGCCAAGGTGGAGGAGCGCGCCATTCCGTGGGTCACCTTCACGGACCCCGAGCTCGCCCATGTCGGCCTCAAGGAGGACGGCGCGCGCGCAGCACACGGTGCGATCCGCATCCTGCGCTGGGCCTTCGCGGAGAACGATCGCGCCCAGACCGAGCGGGAGATCGACGGCTTCGCCAAGGTGATCACGACCCGGCGCGGGCGCGTGGTCGGGGCCACCATCGTCGGCGCGCACGCGGGCGAGCTCATCCTGCCGTGGGGGCTGGCGATCGCGCGCTGCCTGCGCGTGAGCGCGCTCGCGGGGCTCATCGCCCCCTATCCGACGCTGAGCGAGATCAGCAAGAGCGTCGCCGGCAGCTTTTTCACGCCAACGCTCTTCGGCGAGCGCACCAAGCGCCTCGTGCGCTTCCTCGCGCGCTTCGGCTGACACGGCATCGGTTTGGCTATACTCTGACGACATGGCGGACCCGCACACGAGCCTCCCCAAGCTCCGGCACAGCCTTTCGGCCAAGCTCTTGGTGTTCACCGTGTTGTTCGTGATGGTGGCCGAGGTGCTGATCTTCACGCCGTCGATCGCGCGCTTCCGGCTCGACTATCTCGAGGAGAAGATCGGCGCCGCCCACATCGCGGCACTGGCGCTTGAGGCGGCACCCTCGCACATGCTGAGCCCCCAGCTCGAGATCGAGCTCTTGCAATATGTCGACGCCTATTCGGTGGCGCTCGACATGCACGGCATCCAGCGCATGCTGGTGATGAACCGCGACATGCCGCCGGTCATCGACAAGAGCTACGATCTGCGCAAGGCAACGCTCTTCTCGCTCATCGCGAATGCGATCTCCACCATTACGCAGACCGAGAACCGGGTGCTTCGCGTGGTGGGACCCTCGCCCAAGAATCCCGGCATCATCGTCGATCTCGTGCTCGACGAGGGGCCGATGCGGCGCGCCATGTACGATTTCGCCTGGCGCGTCCTCTCGCTCTCGATCGTCATCTCGCTCATCACCGCCGGCCTCGTCTATCTGAGCCTGCAGTGGCTCCTCGTGCAGCCCATGCGGCGCATCACCGAGGCGATGCATCAGTTCCGCACCGCACCCGAGGACGAGAGCGGGAGCCCCTTGCCGAGCCAACGCCGCGACGAGATCGGCATCGCCCAGCGCGAGCTTCAACGCATGCAGAGCGATCTGCGCTTGGCCCTCCACGAGAAGACGCGGCTCGCCGAGCTGGGTGCCGCGGTCACCAAGATCACCCACGATCTCCGCAACATCCTCTCGACCGCACAGCTCGTCTCCGACCGGCTTGCCGACAGCAAGGATCCCACGGTCAGGCGCGTGACGCCGACGCTGCTTGCCTCGCTCGACCGCGCCATCTCGCTCTGCGTCAATACGCTCAGCTTCGCGCGCGAGGAAAAGCCGGTCGTCGCAATGACGCGCTTCTCCTTGGGCCTTCTCGTCGACGACGTGGGTGCCACCCTCCGCCTGCCCCTGCCCGAGACCAGCCGCTGGATCAACGAGGTGCCGCGCGAGTTCTGGCTCCGCGCCGACCGGGACCAGATGTTCCGCGTGCTCCTCAATCTCGGCCGTAACGCCTACGAGGCGGGTGCCACCAAGGTGACGGTCTCGGCCCGGCGCGGCGAGGACGGTATCGCGCTCGAGATCGCCGACAACGGCCAGGGCATTGCCCCGGCCGCGCGCGACAAGCTGTTCCACGCCTTTGCCGGCACGGGAAAGCCTGGAGGCACCGGCCTCGGCCTCGCCATCTCGCGCGAGCTCCTGCGCGCCCACGGCGGCGATATTCGATTGACCGAGAGCCGTCCCGGCTCGACCCGCTTCCTCCTCACGCTGCCCGAGAGGTGTGCTGCCGCGGACGCGGACGTGAGGCACGCCGTGTGACGTCGGCTCCGTTCCGCTTCAGCGGCGGCAGCGCCCGCAGCATCCGGCCGCCGTCATGAGTTGGGTGTGGATACCGATCACCATCTGGGCAGCACTCGCCCAGACCTTCCGCAATGCCGCCCAGCGCCACCTTACCAAGGATCTCGGCACGCTCGGCGCCACCTTGGTGCGCTTCCTCTACGGCCTTCCCTTCGCCCTTCTGTGGCTCCTTTTCCTCAACCGCGGCCTGGGCCTCGAACTGCCCGCGCCGACCTGGAGCTCGCTTGGCTGGACGGTGGTCGGCGCCGTCGGCCAATTGGTGGCGACCGCCCTTCTCCTGCGCACCATGGAGGAGCGCAATTTCGCCATCGGAGTCATCTACTCCAAGACGGAGATCGTGCAGATCGCCCTCTTCGCCATCATCCTTTTGGGCGACCCCCTCTCGCTCGCCGCGGCAAGCGCCATCGCCCTCGTCACCCTCGGGCTCGTCCTCATCTCGCTCAAGGCGGGACCGGCGGGGGCGGCCTCCTTGGCGCGCGCCTGGAGCTCGCCCGCGGCCCTTTACGGGCTCGGCTCCGGGGCCGCCTTCGCCATCTCGACGGTGGGCTATCGCGGCGCCGCCTTGTCCCTTCACGCGGGCTCGCTCTTCATGGCGGCGGCCTATGTCCTCGTCCTCGCATTGGCGCTTCAGGTCGTCCTTCTCGGCGGCTGGCTTCTGCTGCGCCGGCCTGAGGTGATCGCCGCCCTCTTTCGCGCGTGGCGGCTCTCGCTCGCGGCGGGCCTGGCGGGGGCTGCCGGCTCGGCCGGCTGGGTCACCGCGATGGCGCTCGAGCCCGTGGCGCACGTGCGCACGCTCGGGCTCGTCGAGGTCTTCTTCAGCTACGCCGTCGCGCGCCGCATCTTCAAGGAGCGCATCGGCCGGCTCGAGCTCGCGGGCATCGCCCTCATCGCCCTCGGCGTGGCGCTTATCGCGCGGGCGGGGTAAGGGGTGCGTTGAGGCGACGCTAGGGCGCGGAAATGGGCTTGGCTTGGAAGTAACTTATATGTCACTAATCAATTGGGGCCGGGCTACCGGATCTATCTCGCAAAGGACGGCGAAGCACTGATCATCCTGCTCGGCGGCGGCACGAAGCAGCGTCAGCAGAGCGACATCGAGCGGGCTAGGGCATTGTGGGCGGAATACAAGGTGCTAAAGGCCGCCGCGGCGAGGCCGAAAGGCAAGAGGTGAAGGACATGGCACTGACCCGGGACTTCAAGCAGACGGTGGTGGCGCGCGTGCGGCGAAATCCGGAATTCGCCAAGGCGCTGCTCGACGAGGCGGCCACGCTGTTCCTCAATGGTGAGCCGCACACGGCCCGCCTCATCCTGCGCGACCTCGTGAATGCGACCGTGGGATTCGAAGAGCTCGCCGCCGAGACGGCCAAGCCCGCCAAGAGCCTGCACCGCATGCTGTCGAAGAAGGGAAATCCGACAATGGACAATCTCGCGGCCATTCTCGCCGTGGTCCGCAAGAAGCTGGGAGTGGAAATTCAGGCGCACACTGTCGAAGCGGCGTGAGCGACGCGCCCGAATGGAAATCCTCAGCTCTGCCAACGGGAATGGACTCGCCGTTCAACTACGCGCCACCGTCGGCAGATCGCAGTCAGTGGAAAAGAGAAATCTTGATTTGACGGGGGCGGATAGCGCAATATAGTCATACTATCAGGAGTATGATTAATGCCCATTCCGCAAGCAGATCGCCGCTACACCCCTCAGGAGGCCGCCGCACTTTCCGGCGTGCGTCTGCAGCGCATTCAGAACGCCATAACCGACGGGCTGATCGGCCGCGCATTCGCACGCGCGCGGGATGGACGCCGGCGCATCGACCTGCCGGCGGTTCTGACCTTTGCCGCGGTCGATCGCCTCGGCAAGGTCAGGATCGAGCCCAAGGCCCTCTACCAGGCGTTTCGCAAGAGCGGGCTGCCGCGCGGACCCGTCGCCGTGACCGAGGCGGTTACCATCGACGCGCCGCGGCTTCTCGCTCCCGTGATGCGCAAGGTGAAGCTTTACGAGACGGCGCGCGCGCGCATCGTCTCCGACCCGGCCGTGGTGGGCGGCCTGCCCGTCGTCAAGGGGACGCGGATTCCTGCCCGGACGCTCCATGCCCGGCTCAAGGGCGGCGATACGCTCGACTCCGTTCTCGAGGACTATCCTTATCTCGACCGGGAAACGGTGGAGGCGGCCTATCTCTACGTCGAGGCCAACCCGAGGCGCGGTCGCCCGCGGCGGCGGGCCGCCGAAACGGCGAAGTGAGGCGGAGCTCCGCCTGCTCATCGACGCCTGCCTGACACCAACCGCGGTCGCGCATCTGGAGCGGGCATTCGGCTCTGCGAGGGTCGACGCGGTCCATGTCGACAGCGTTCTGCCGCGAGCCGCCTCCGACGAGCGGGTGATGGGCTGGGCGGCCTCACACCGGCGCCTCGTCATCACTGCCAACGGGGCGGATTTTCTCGCCCTCGCTCGGCGGCAACCAAGTCATTGCGGCCTCGGCCTGATTGCCGATCAGGGCACGCGGGCGCGTCAGATCGCGGCAATCGAGCGCCTCGTGCGCGGGCTGCTTGCGCACTTGGCCGAGGGCAAGCCGTCCCTTGGGCACGTCTTCGCGCTGCGGAGGTCTGGGCAACTCGTGGTCCGCCGCATTCCCTAGCTGCCGCACCGCCTACGGCGCTCAATCGAGCTGCAGCACCTGCGTCTTGAGATAGGCGCTCTCCGGCAGGAAGGGATGCACGGGATGGTCGGGGGCGGCACCGGCACTCCGCAGGATGCGCCCCGTGCGCCCGGCCTGCGCCAGGCCGCGGCGCACCTCCTCGGCGAAGCGCTCGACCTCCATGTTGTGGGAGCAGGAGGCGAGAAAGACGAAGCCCTCAGCACTCGCGAGCTCGGCTGCAAGCCGTGCCATCTTGCGATAGCCCTTGGCCCCCTGGGCGAGCTCGCGCTTCGATTTGACGAAGGCGGGCGGGTCGCAGATGACGAGCTCGAAGCGCTCGCGCGCGGCAACGAGGCGCTCCATCTCGGCAAAGGCGTGGCCGCGCCGGAAGCTCACGCACTCGGCGACGCCGTTCAGGCGCGCCGCCTCTTGGGCGAGTGCCAAGGCCGCCTCCGAGCGGTCGATCGCGAGCACGGAAGCGGCCCCTGCCGCGGCCGCTTGGACGGCGAAGCCGCCGCTATAGCAATAGAAATCGATAGCGCGCCTGCCGCGCGCGAGGGAGGCCACGAAGGCGCGGTTCTCCCGCTGGTCGTAGAACCAGCCGGTCTTCTGGCCGCCCGCGAGGTCGGCCAGGAAGCGGCTGCCGTTCTCGACGAGCTCGATGGGGCCGGGGAGGCTCCCCTTGGCGAAGCGGACATCGCTCGCGAGCCCTTCGAGCGCGCGCACGGAGCTGTCGTTGCGCAGGAGGATGGTGCTGGGCGCGAGCAAACCGTCGAGCGCCTCCACGAGCGGACCCGCGAGGCGCTCCATTCCGGCCGTATTGAGCTGGCAGACGAGCACGTCGGCGTAGCGGTCGACGACGAGGCCGGGAAGCCCATCGGCCTCGGCATGGACGAGGCGATAATAGGGCTCGCGGTATAGGAGCGTGCGCAGCGCGAGTGCGCGCTCGAGCCGCCGTGCCAAGAAGCCGGCATCGACGGTTGAGCCCGCGTCGCGCGTGAGCATGCGTGCCGCGAGCAGGCTGTGCGGGTTGAAGAAGGCGAGCCCGAGGGCCTCGCCGTCGGCCGCCACGAGCCGCACAAGCGAGCCCGCCGCCAGGGCCTTCGCCGCCGCGTCCATGGCGATCTCGTTCGAGTAGACCCATGGGTGCCCCTGCCGCGCGCGCTTGTGGCGGCCGGGGAGCAGGCGAATGTCGGGGAAGGGCGCCATGGCGCGGCAGCATAGCGGGAGATGCCCCGAGGGGTTAGGGAAATGCGGCCGTCAGGACCTGGAGGATGCCGCTTCTTGCGCGCGGGCGGGTGCCGGCGTCGTCAGCACGAGGATGAGCGCCGCCAGCACGAAGAGGAGGGCCGCGATCTCGCGCCAGCCGATCGGCTCGCCCAGGACGAGGGCGCCACTGAGCACGCCCACGACGGGCACCAAGACCGTGCCGAGCGAGGCGATCGAGGCCGGGAACAGGCTCACCACCTTGAACCAGGCGTATTGGCAGAACAGCAACGGCAAGGCGACCGAGTAGACGAGCGCCCAGAGGGCTGTGGCGCTGGCGTCCTGCATGACGAAGCGCTCGCTCGCGATCGCCACGATGATGATGGGAACGACGCCCACGAGGAACTGCCAGCCGGCAACGGCAAGAATGGGGATCGGCCACACGACGCGCTTCTGCACGAGCGTGCCGAGCGCCCAAGAGACAGCACCGCCGAGGGTCAAGAATATGCCGAGCGGAGATTCCCCGAGCGCATGCAGCGCCGGTGCCAGGAGGACGCCGATCCCCGCCATGGCGAGTGCTAAGGCCGCAAGCAGGCGCACGGTCACGCGCTCACGCAAGAAGATGGCGCTCAAGATCGTCGACCAGATCGGCATGGTATAGGCAAGTACGGCGGCCTGATTGGCGGCGATCAGCTGCACGCCGAAGGCGATCAACACCTGCCAGCCGGTCACGTTGAAGAGCGCGCCGAGCGCGAGCGCGCCCCAGATGTCGCGCGGCGGGCGCACGGAGCGGCCGCCGAGGAGGGCGAAAAGCAAGAGGGCCAAGCCGCTGAAGGTGGTGGTGACGGCGCGATACTGCCAGACCGGAATTTCGTTGAGCGAGAGCTTGAGGGCGACCCAATTCGTACCCCAAAAAAGCGAGACGGCGGCAAGCAGGAGCCAGCCGAGGCGAGGCAAGGGCCGCGAGGCGCTCAAAGGCGGAGCCGGGACTCAGCGCAGCCGGTCCACGCCGGCAAGCGGCTGGACGTATTGCAGATCGGTGTCCCAGGGGAAATGGATCCAGGTGTCCTGGCTCACCTCGGTGACGAAGGTGTCGACGAGCGGCCGACCCGCGGGCTTGGCATAGACCGCCGCCATGTGGGCCAAGGGCAAGAGCTCGCGCACCACGCGCGCGGTCGCCCCCGTATCGACGAGATCGTCGACGATCACCCAGCCGCGGCCGTCGCCGGGCGGCGCGCTCAGGATGCGCACCTCGGCCTGCTCCTGGTGCGCGTAGCTCTCGACTGAGATGGTCGCGAGCAAGCGCAGATTGAGCTCGCGCGCGACGATCACCGCCGGCACCAGGCCGCCGCGCGCGATGCCGACGATGCCGATCCACGGCCCGCTCTCGTTGAGCCGCCACGCCAGCGCCTTGGCGTCTCGATGCAATTCCTGCCAAGAGACCGGGAAGGATTTGGAAAAGCGATCATTGCCACTCACCGGCGGCCCCCTTCGTCAAGCATGGCGGCGATTAAAGCGGATCGAGCCGGACGAGGCAATCGCGCCGGTCTCCCTCGGCCCCGCCAGCGCCGGGCGGGCGGCCGACGCCCTTGGCACGACCCGTGCTCAGCTCGTGCGTTCCTCGGCCTCGACGAGAACGCAGCCCGAGATGCGCCAGCTGCCGTCCGCCTCGTGCTCCATGCTGTAAAGCGCCAACACCAGGCGGCCGTCGGGGCCGACGAGGAGCACCTTCTGCACCGGCCCCTCCTCGCCCGTAGTGAGCGCGCGGAACTCCTTCTCGCGCGGGCGATAGACCGGCTGGTAGGCGCGCTTCACCATGTCCATGAAGGCCTCGGGCGTGCCGAAGCGCGCTTGAATGCCGGGGGCGGCGAAGGCGAAGGCGGCCGTGGCGTCGTCGCGCTGGAAGGCCTCGAGCTGCCGCTCGATCACGCTCCTGATCGCGGCTGCGTCGCCGCCGCCGCTCGAGCCTTGCGCCGAGACGGAAAGCGGCCAAGCGAGAAGGGCGAGCACGAGAAGAAAAGCGCGCATGCTGGTCCCTCGAGATCGCCCATTTTAGCGCATGATCCAATCAAGTTGAACCACCCTGCTCGTCACCCCCGCGCACGCGCTACGGGATTCACACATTTTCCCTCGCATAGTCTCGTCATTCCCGCGAAAGCGGGAATCCATTCGCTGAAATGGCGGGGTTCTGCCGTTCTGGATGCCCGCTTTCGCGGGCATGACGAATTTGCTGCTGATCGACAGCGGGATTTCAATCCCCTGAATGACAAAGATAATTCACGATGTGTGAATGTCGTAGCGCGCACGCGGGGGTCCAGAAGCTGCCTGGATTCCCGCGAAAGCGGGAATGACGATGCGGATGGTCGATTCAACGTGATCGGACTCCACCCTAGCCGAAAACGCCCTCGCGCGGCCTCGCGCGCGGAATCGGATGTGGATTGGGTTGCGTTGGCGCCGCCGAGGCATTACGGATGGCGGCTTCGAGAGCGGCGCTGACACGGGGATTCGCAATGCTGAACACGCCGAGAGCGACGCGCGGCATGGTGGTGGCCCCCCATCACCTCGCCGCCCAGGCGGGCCTTGCCGTGCTGCGCGAGGGCGGCAACGCGATCGAGGCGATGGTCGCCGCCTCGGCGGTCGCCATGGTGGTCTATCCGCACATGACCGGCCTCGGCGGCGACGGCTTCATGCTGATCGCACCCGCGGGCACTCAGCCGATGGCGCTCGAGGCCTACGGCCGTGCCGCCGCCGCCGTCGATCTCGCTTTCTACAAGAAGCGCGGTTTAGCGACCATACCTGCGCGCGGACCCCTTGCCGCGATCACGGTCGCCGGCACGGTCTCGGGCTGGCAAACGGCGCTTGAGGTGAGCGCAAGCTTGGGCGGACGTCTGCCGCTCGCGCGCCTTTTGGAGGATGCCATCTTCTACGCGCGCGAGGGCTATGCCGTGACCGGCACGCAGGCCGAGAACAGTGCTGAGAAGCTCGCGGAGCTCAAGGGTGTTGCCGGCTTCGCGCAAACCTTCCTCATGAACGGCGTGGCTCCCGCCGAGGGCAGCCGCTTCAAGAACCCCGCACTCGCGGAAAGCTTGGCGCGCCTTGCCGCGGCCGGCCTCGGGGATTTCTACGAGGGCGCGCTCGCTGAAAGCATCGCGGCCGATCTCGCGCGCGCCGGCAGCCCGCTGACGCGCGAGGATCTCGCGGCCCAAAGGGCGAGGTGCTTAGCCCCCCTTTCGCTCAAGCTCCGCAATGCCACGCTCTACAACCTGCCCCCGCCAAGCCAAGGCCTCGCCTCCCTCGTCATCCTCGGCATCGTCGACCGCCTCGGCATCGCGGAGGCCGACGGCTTCGCGCACGTGCACGGCACCGTGGAGGCGACCAAGGCGGCCTTCCGCATCCGCGACCGGCACGTGACCGACCCGGACCATATGGAGGTGCGCGCCGAGGATTTCCTCGCCGAGCGCGCGCTCAAGGAGATGGCCGGCAGGATCGATCCCGAGCGGGCAGGTGCTTGGACGCTCAATCCGGCACCGGGAGATACCGTGTGGATGGGGGCGGTCGATGGAGACGGACTCGTCGTCAGCTTCATCCACAGCATCTATTGGGAGTTCGGCTCGGGCGTCACGCTCAGCGACACGGGCATCGTCTGGCAGAACCGCGGCATGGCCTTCTCGCTCACCCCCGGCTCCCTCCATCAACTGCTGCCGCGCCGCCGGCCGTTCCATACCAACAATCCCGCACTTGCGCTCTTCGACGACGGGCGGGTCATGGCCTATGGCGCCATGGGAGGGGACGGCCAGCCGCAAAGCCAGGCGGCGGTCTTCACCCGCTATGGGCTTTTCGGCCGCCCGCTGCAGGAGGCGGTGACGGCGCCGCGCTGGGTGTTGGGCCGGACCTGGGGTCAAGGCCGCACGGGCCTGCGCCTCGAGGGGCGCTTCGAGGCGGCGACCGTGGCGGCACTCGAGCGCGCGGGGCACGATGTCGAGCTCCTGGCCCCCTTTTCCTCGGTGATGGGCCACGCAGGCGCGCTGGTGCGCCATGCGGACGGCATGATCGAGGCGGCTGCGGACCCGCGCTCGGATGGTGCTGCCGCGGGCTTCTGAGCGCCGCCATCTCTGCGTGGAAAGCGCCTCTCAGCGCACGTAGAGATGAACTTCGCTGGTTTCCGCCGAGTTGCTGGTGGTGGCCGAGAGCTTCACGCGGCTTGCCGGCAGCCCCATGTTGGTGAGCGAGCGCATTACCGCGTCCGCGTTCTTCTTGGAGGTATTCATCGCGAGCGCGGTCCGGGCGGGACCGCCTCTCGACGGCGCGACCGCCACGAGGTCGAAATCGGCGTTGGGCTTGCGCTGAAGCGCCTCGCTCACGGCGGTGTAGAGGGCCGACTCATAATCCACATTGGGGTGGTCGAAGCGGATCACGACGAGCGGGCGCCGATTGGCGAGGCTGGCGGCGCTTGCGCCGCGCGGTGCGGGTGCGCGCGAGGCGAGCGGTGCCGCCGTGTAATAGGCCCGGTTGGCCAGGCTGGCGCCGAACAGCTCGCCGTTCTTGATCGCGACCGACAGCGTGGTGAGGTTGTTGCGCTCGCGCCCGAGATAGAGGTTCTGCCGGCTCGTGTCCTCGGCGAGCTCGTTGAGCAGCCGGTCGATGGTGACGACGGTCTTGTTGGTCTCGTCCTCGAGGATCGCGAGCTGGCGATGATCCTCGTCCACAGCGCCGGAGATGCCGTAGCTGGCGCGCGTCGATTCGAGAAGAAAGGCGGCGAGCGAGGAGTCGCTCGACACCTCGGTCGAGAGCGAGTTCATGGCGGCAACGTCGCCGTCGATCTTCTCGAGGATCGACTGCGCCTGGCCCCACTGATCCACGAGAACGGGATTGCCGGGCGTGGTACCGACCTGCAGCTTGGCGTTGATGGCGCCGATGAGCTGCTGGTACTGCTGCGCGTTGCCCACGGTCTGCGCGCGCAACGTCTGAAGCCGGCTGTTGTGGTCGCTGATCGACCCTTCCAGCTTGACGAGCTCGCCGCGCATGGACTCCACCTTCTGTCCGACGGCGGTGCCGGTCGGTTGTCCCGGCTCGACGGGCACGGGGCTGAAATTGGTGGTGTTGAGCTGCGGCGGCGGCGCCGGCTGCGTGGCGACGGGCGTAGTCGGAGCCGCCTGCGCGGTCGCGGGCGGCGTGGCCGCGGACGGCGCAGTCGTCTCCTGCGCCTTGGCTTTGCCCGACGGTTCCTCCCCCGTCAACGTCGGCAGCAAGTTTTCGCTCGCGAACGAGCAGCCGCCGAGGAGAAGTACCGCGCCCACCAGGGCGATTTTCCACTGGGCCATTATTTTCCTTGGGTTTTTAAAGGACACGCCTTCCCGTCGTTCGGCCACCTTTTATCGCGCGTAACATGCCAGCAAAGACAAGCCATTGCAACGACCTTGTCTTTCGGGAGCGGGTGTGGGCGGGGCGGTTTGCAAGCGCAGAGACGGCGGTTTTCCGCATGGTTTGCCTTGCTTTTCCGCGATGACTTGAGTAGCGTCCCAGCCCTTCGACGGCCGGCGCCGCGCTCGCGGATTGCGCCGGCCGCACCCGCGCCCGTAGCTCAATTGGATAGAGCGTCTGACTACGGATCAGAAGGTTAGGGGTTCGAGTCCCTTCGGGCGCGCCAGTCTTCACACCCTTGCGTTTAGCGGCCTTGCGCGTCTCGGGCCGCGGCACTTACAAGGCGCGCAGAGTGGACCAACGCGATCTTGAGGTGCGCGGATTTGAGCGTGGCCAATTTGACTTCGAGAGACGCGCGAATTCCGCCGTCGGAGAGTGGCATGGCAGCCTCGGCGACGGTGGGCGCGCGGCTCCTATAGCGTAGGACTATGAACCTGCCGTGGCAGCGCGCGCGCCTTCTTGCGAGGGCGCGTCGCGCAGCACTCCGTTCGCGGAAAAGGGAGGTGGCCGCGCGCGCCGCGGCCCGCGGCCTCGGCCGGAGCGCTCCTCAGCCGGCCGCTTGCCGAGCCTCGAGCTCGGCCATCTCGCTCCTTACGACCTTGCCGATCTTGGCCAACGCACGCGCCTCGAGCTGGCGCACGCGCTCGCGCGAGACGCCGAAGTGTATGCCGAGATCTTCGAGCGTGGGCGGCTCGTCGCTCAGCTGGCGCTCGACCAGAATCTGGCGCTCGCGCGGGGAGAGCGTATCGAGCGCCGTCGCGAGGATGCTGCGGCGCTTCGCCAGCTCGTCGGCATCCGCGAGCCGCATTTCCTGATCCGGCGTGTCATCGACAAGGAAGTCCTGCCGCTCCGCATCGCCGTCGACGTCGAGACGCTCGTTGAGGGAGGCGTCGCGGCCGCCCATGCGGCGGCTCATGTCGAGTACCTCGGACTCGCGCACGCCGAGCTCGCGCGCAATCTTCTTGACCGCCTCGGGCGAGGGATCGCCGCCCTGCAGCTCGCCATGGGCCGAAGCCACGCGGCGCAGGTTGAAGAAGAGCCGCTTCTGTGCCGCGGTCGTGCCCATGCGCACAAGCGAGCTCGTGCGCATGACGTAATCCTGCAGCTGCGCGCGGATCCACCAGATCGCGTAGGTACTGAGACGGAAGCCGCGCGCCGGGTCGAAGCGCTCGATCGCGTGCATGAGGCCGAGATTGCCTTCGGCGATGAGGTCATCAAGGGGCAGGCCGTAGCCGAGATAGCCGCGTGCCGTCTTGATGACGAGGCGCAGGTGGCTGCCGACCAGCCGGTCGAGTGCTGCGCGGTCCCGCTTGGCGCGCCAGCGCTTGACCAGGCGCTGTTCGGTCTCGAGGTCGAGGTAGGGATATTTGCGCACTTCCCCGAGATAATGCGAGAGCGCGCTCTGCGACGAAAAATCCAAATGACTCAAGGGAATGATCCTCTAAAGGTTAATCCGCTTTACTCGGCCCGGACCCCGGGGAACCGGTCTGGAACGGGCGTTCCCACTCTCGAATCCACAACTTCGCACCCCCTTTGTAACGCGCCACCGCTCGCGGGGCGCTGCGATAGCGGGCAGGGCGTGTGGGGGTATGGTGTTGATATGGGCAACGATTCCCGAATTTCAAGGCAATGCGGGCCGGTGGATGCCCGCAAACGGGCGGCCTAATCGCGTCCGAGCCAGCTCTCCACCAGCCGGCGCGCGATCGAATCGCGGCGCGGCAGGCGAAAGCTCTCGTCCTCGGGACTCGCCAAGAGCTCCGCCCGCGTGAACCAGCGCGCGTCCTCGAGCTCGTCGCGATTGACGTTGAGCTCGGGCGAGACGGCCTCGGCATGGAAGCCGAGCATGATCGAGGACGGAAACGGCCAAGGCTGGGAGGAGTGGTAGCGCACGTTCGCGACGCGCACGCCGGTCTCCTCGAGCACCTCGCGCGCGACCGCGTCCTCCAGACTCTCGCCAGGCTCGACGAAGCCGGCAAGGGTCGAGTGCATGCCGGGCGGCCAGACGCGCTGCCGGCCCAAGAGGCAGCACTCGCCCCGGCTCACCAGCATGATCACCGCCGGATCGGTGCGGGGGAAATGCTGGGCCTTGCACGCGGGGTTTGTGCAGACGCGCACGTGGCCGGCCGCGGCACTCAACGTCCGAGCGCCGCACATGCCGCAGAAGCGGTGGTGGCGATGCCAGTGGAGAATGCCTCTGGCATAGGCGAGGAGCGCGCCCTCGCCGTGCTCGAGCAGCGGGCCATGGCGGCGCAGGTCGGCGAACTCGCCGCCGAGCGCCATGCTCACGTGGGCGGGATCCTCGAGATGGGAGAGATCGAGGGCGAAATGCGCGATATCCCCGCTGAGGCCGAGGAGCACGAGATGCGCTTCGCCATTGAGGATGGCGCTCGCCTCCACGACGGTCGGCAGGAGGGGTGCCGGCCGCCCCGAAGAAGCGACGTCCACGCGGAAGAGGTTCTGGGCGCGCCACACCGGCACGAGGCGCGTGCGCGGATCGCTGAGCCGCTCCTCGAGCCAACTCGCGTCCGCGCGCAAGGCGCCGGCGCGATCGAGTCCGCAGGCCGCATAGAAATTGGGACGGTTCATGTTTCCGACCCTGGCACAGCGCGCGCCGCCGCGCAATCATTGGGCGCAGGGTCGACAGAGTGTTAAGCCGGCGCCAAATAAGCAGGCGTTGCGAGGCTTGCGACTCTCGCGGCCGATCCTGATATAGTGCCGCACGGGAGGTTGGCGGCGGACGGGGCTCTCGCCAACCCGGTCAGGTCCGGAAGGAAGCAGCCGTAACGAGCCGGCTCCGGGTCGCTTGTCAACCTCCCTGCCGAGACCCGCGTGCGCCCGCCGGCCCGTCGCCGCCGGGCCCGAGCCCGAGCGAAGCAGCACCCGCGCGCGGCGATGACAGTGGAGATGCTCGCCGAGCGAGCGTCGGCCGCGCAACCCTGGACCGCCCTTCGAGAGGGATCGCCATCGGGCGCCATGACCGCAAGTACCGTGAACGGCGATCCCACACCCTATCGCGTACTGGCGCGCAAATACCGGCCCGGCCGCTTCGCCGACCTCATCGGCCAGGAGGCGATGGTGCGCACCCTCACCAACGCCTTCAAGGGGGGCAGGCTCGCGCATGCCTTCATCCTCACGGGCGTGCGCGGCGTGGGCAAGACCACGACGGCGCGCATCATCGCCAAGGCGCTCGACTGCGTCGGCCCCGACGGCCGAGGCGGACCGACGATCGAGCCGTGCGGGGCATGCGAGCACTGCCTCGCGATTGCCGCCGACCGCGACATCGACGTGATCGAGATGGATGCCGCGAGCCGCACCGGGGTCGACGACATCCGCGAGCTCATCGAGGGCGTGCGCTACCGCCCGATCGCGGCGCGTTACAAGGTCTACATCATCGACGAAGTGCACATGCTCTCCAAGAACGCGTTCAACGCGCTCTTGAAGACGCTCGAGGAGCCGCCCGAGCATGTGAAGTTCATCTTCGCCACGACCGAGATCCGCAAGGTGCCGGTCACCGTCCTCTCGCGCTGCCAGCGCTTCGACTTGCGCCGCGTCGATCAGGCGGTCCTCGCAGCACACCTTGGCAAGATCTCGGCGGCCGAGGGTGCGCTCGTGCCCGCGGAGGCGATCCGGCTCATCGCGCGCGCAGCCGACGGCTCGGTGCGCGACGGCCTCTCGCTCCTCGACCAGGCGATCGCCCATGGTGCCGGCTCGCCGGTGGCCGAAGAGGTCCGTCTCATGCTCGGCCTTGCCGACCGCGCGCAGACCTTGGACCTCTTCGAGCTCTTGATGAAAGGGGAGATTGCTGCTGCTTTGGCGCTCCTCGCCGAGCTCTACAAGGGAGGTGCTGATCCTCTCGTCGTCATCCAGGATCTGCTCGAAGTGTGCCATTGGCTCACCCGCCTCAAGATCGACGGTGCTGCGGAGGGCCCGGTCTCCTCCGATGCGGAGCGCGCGCGTGGCAAGGAGATGGCGGCAACGCTCGCCATGCCTATCCTCGCGCGCGCCTGGCAGATGCTGCTCAAGGGCCTCGGCGAGACCCAGGGGGCACCGAACCCCCTTGCCGCGACCGAGATGGCGCTCATCCGCCTCGCCTATGCCGCGGAGCTGCCGAGCCCGGCCGACCTCATCAGATCGCTCGCCGGCGAGCAGGCGGCGGCCCCCTCACCCCAACCCTCTCCCGCGAGCGGGAGAGGGGGAGACCCATCGCGGCGCGATGGGGAGGCGAGAGGTGCGCCGCAGGCTTCAGCAAAATCAAGCACGCGGCTCGGCTCCGATGGCGGCGGCGGACGGGGGCAAGCGGCCCTTGCACGTGCGGCCGAGACGGCCCAAAGGGCACCGGCCGAGGTAGCGGGGCCGGAAAGCTTCGCGGCCCTCGTCGCCCTCGTCGAGGCCGAGGAGCCGATCCTCGGCGCGCAGCTGCGCAACAATGTGCACCTCGTGCACTTCGAGCCCGGCCGCCTCGAGTTCCGGCCGAACGCGCACGCGCCCTCCAACTTGGCACCGCGGCTGACGACGTTGCTCTCCGCCAGGAGCGGCCGGCGCTGGGCGATCTCGGTCTCGAACGAAGGGGGGGCGCCGACGCTGCTCGAGCAGGCGAAGCGGCGGGCGGCCGACCGCCTGGCGCAGGCGCGGGAGCTCCCGCTCGTGCAAGCCGTGCTCGCGAGCTTCCCCGGAGCCGTCGTCGAGACGGTGCGCGAGTTGACAGCAGCAGCGGAAGCGGAGGCAGCAGCCGAGGCCGAGGGCGAGCCGCTCGAGCCGGCACTCTCAACCGGCGATGCCGAGCCCAGCAATGACGGAGAGCCGCCATCATGAAGAACCTCGGCCAGCTCATGAAACAGGCCCAGGAGATGCAGAACCGCATGCAGGAGATGCAGCAGAAGCTCGCCGAGATCGAGCTCGAGGGTGTCTCCGCCGGCGGCATGGTGAGGGTGACGGTCAACGGCAGAAGCGAGATGCGGCGCGTCAAGATCGATCCCTCGCTCGTGGACCCCAAGGAGGTCGAGGTGCTCGAGGACCTCGTCGTCGCCGCGTTCAACGACGCCAAGGCGAAAGTCGAGGCCCGCGTCGCCGAGGAAATGCAGAAGCTGACCGGCGGGCTGCCGCTCCCGCCCGGCCTCAAGCTGCCGTTCTGAGGGTGGGAGCGAGAGTCTTGCTTCCGACCGATGGTTGGCGAACTCCACCAACGTCATTGCGAGCCGAAGGCGAAGCAATCCAGAGCCTGCCAGGCCATCCTGGATTGCTTCGCCTGCCTCCGCCGAAGCGAAGCCGTTGCGGCTTCGCGCAGGCAGGTCGGCTTCGCCTCCTCGCAATGACGACAGGGCTTAAGGCGACATGCCTGTCATGCGCGCAAAGGCTCTTGCCAGCGTCCGGCCGCGGCGGCCATATGCTGCGCAGCACGAACGAGGGGCCCCCGTGATGACCAGTCCGCTTTTCTCGCCGGTGAAGCTCGGCGCCGCGTCGCTTGCCAATCGCATCGTCGTGGCGCCCATGTGCCAATACAGCGCCGATGACGGCAGCGCCACCGACTGGCACCTCCAGCATCTCGGCAGCTTGGCGCTTTCGGGTGCCGCTCTCCTGATGATCGAGGCGACCGCGGTCGAGCGCCAGGGTCGCATCACGCACGGCTGTCTCGGACTCTATTCCGATGCCAACGAGGCGGCCCTTGGCCGCGTCTTGGCGCTTCTGCGCAACATCGGCTGCCATGCCAAGCTCGGCATCCAGCTCGCGCACGCGGGCCGCAAGGGCTCGGCCCAGCGCCCTTGGGAGGGCGGCCAGGCGCTCAAGGCGGAGGCGGGGGCCTATCCCACGGTGGCTCCGTCCGCATTGCCCTTCGATGCAAGCTGGCACACGCCGGCCCAACTCGATGCCGCCGGCATGGGCCGCGTCAAGGACGCCTTCGTGAGTGCTGCCCGCCGCGCGGCGCGGCTCGGCCTCGACGCAGTGGAGCTCCATGCCGCGCACGGATATCTCCTGCAGGAATTCTTCTCCCCCCTCGCCAACAGGCGCGAGGACGCCTATGGCGGCGATCTCGAAGGCCGCATGCGCTTCCCGCTCGAGATCGCGGTCGCCGTGCGCGAGGTGTGGCCGCGCGAGCGCATGCTCGGCGCGCGCATCAGCGGCAGCGATTGGTTGGAGGGCGGGGCCACCACCGACGACGCGGTAGCGCTGGCGCGGCGCTTGAAGGCGCTCGGCTTCGATTATGTCTGCGTCTCGAGCGGAGGCGTGGTGCCCAAGGCGGTACCCAAGCCTCTCGTCCCGGGCTATCAGGTCCCCTTCGCGGCGCGCGTGCGCAAGGAGGCGGGGATCGCCACGCGCGCGGTCGGCATGATCGTCCATCCCCGCCAGGCCGAGGACATCATCGCTGCGGGCCAGGCCGATATGGTGGCGCTTGCGCGCGGCTTCCTCGACGACCCGCGCTGGGTCTGGCATGCGGCCCAGGCCTTGGGTGTCGAGATCGCCTATCCGCCGCAATACGGGCGCGCGCACCCGAAGGCTTGGCCCGGCGCCGAGCTCGTCCGCCCCGCGCTCGCCGAGGCGAAGAAGGCCGCACTCGGCGGCTGAGCGCCGCTTGGCACTCTTGCCGGCCGCCACCTCGGTCGCATCACCGTCCGCTGCCAATAAAAATCCCGGTCGCGCATGGGCGGGACCGGGTATGAACGACATCGGGCCTGCACACCCCGCGTCTCGCTGGGGCATGCAGGCCCGCGTCGACCAGCGTCAGCGCTTCGCGCGGCGCTTGGCCTTCTTGGCCGGCTTGGCCTTCTTCGCTGCTTTCTTCTTGGCTGCCATGTGTTTCCCCTTTGCAATGACAAACCCGCCGCGAGACGAACCAGGCGAGATCAAGCTATAAGCTCGCCGGATACCGGCACGCGGGCGCACACGACGTGCGAGCAGTGGTAGCATATGTTGTGGTTTATCGTTATGTCAATACTTTATATAGTTGGGGATAACTTTTTGACCATTTTTCGTTCCTGGAACCTCCCAACCGCACGCGCAAGAGCCCTTGCGCACGTCTGAGAGCGCTCGCCGTTATGCATCTCGCACCGGCAATGGATTGCATATATCGCATAGCTTCGATGAGCGCGTCCGGCGCCGCGCATGCAGCACCGGCGGCGGCCTTCGCGGCGACGGCGGCGATGCAATCCGCGCTCCCTCGCCCGCGCGCGAGCGTGAGGCGTCTCGACCATCCAACCGGCAGCGCAGCTCCCGCCGGCGTTGCTTCAGCCGGTTGAGTCGAAATTCTCAGCGTAGCTCGCAGCGATAGCCGAGCATGCGAGTGTCGCGCGCGAGGGAGCGACGGGCTGAGGCGGCGCGAGGCGACGACATCCCGACGATGGCGCGCCAGCGCCTCTTGCCGTCTTGCTGCAATGCCGCAATGATACGGGCGCGCACGCTTGGCGGCGGCGTAAACGAGGCCGCTCGTCGGGCATAGGCGAGATCTTTGCGCTACACGCCTCATCTCCGCGCGTCAGCACCCCGTTGACGCGTGAGGTGGTGAGCCTATCTGGTGCTGCGATGGCGCCGTTTCCGCAAGAACGAGAGGCGTAGGTGCCCATGGAGGCACGTCCTTCCGAAGCCACTCCGGTCAGCTTCAGCCATCGCGAGATCCTGGTCATTCTCTCCGGCATCATGCTCGGCATGCTGCTGGCGGGGCTGGACCAGACCATCGTGGCGACGGCGCTGCCGACGATCGCGCGCGAGCTCAACGGCATCGAGCACATGTCTTGGGTGGTGTCGGCCTATCTCTTGGCCTCTACGGCGGCCACGCCGATCTACGGCAAGCTCTCCGACCTCTACGGCCGCAAGGTCATGCTTCAGGCGGCCCTCGCCTTCTTCCTCGCCGCCTCCGTCTTATGCGCGCTCGCGGCCACCATGACCCAGCTGATCGTTTTTCGCGCCCTCCAGGGTCTCGGCGGCGGCGGCCTCATCGCCATGGCGCATGCGACCATCGCCGACGTCATCGCGCCGCGCGATCGCGGGCGCTACCAGGGCTATTTCAGCGCCGTGTTCGCGGCCACGAGCGTCGGCGGACCGGTGCTCGGCGGCTTCTTCGCCCAGCATTTGACTTGGCGCTGGGTGTTCTGGATCAACCTGCCGATCGGCTTGGCCGCCATCCTCATTTCCAACAAGGCGCTCGGCAAGCTGGCGACGCGGCGCACCCAGCGCGAGATCGATTACGGGGGTGCAGCCCTCCTGGTCGCCGCCGTAACGGCACTTCTTCTCGTCACTACGTGGGGCGGGGTCGAGTTTCCATGGCTCTCCGCACCCATCATCGGCATGAGCCTTGCGGGTCTCGTCCTCCTCGTCGTCTTCGGCTTTCGCGAGCGCCTCGCGCGCGAGCCGATCCTGCCGTTGCGGCTCTTCAGGAATGCGATCTTCGCCTCCTCCAGCCTGTTCTCGTTTCTCACCTCGATGGCGATGTTCGGCGCCATCGTTTACCTGCCGCTCTTCATGCAGCTGGTCGGCGGGGACAGCGCCTCCCAATCGGGCTTGCTGCTGATCCCGCTCACCGGCGCCATCGTGGTGGGCGCCTACGCCTCCGGACGGATCGTCAGTCTCACGGGGCGCTACAAGATCTTCCCTTGCCTCGGCCTCGCCATGGCGAGCGTTGCCTTGGCGCTGCTCTCGCTCATCACGGCTGGGACGCCGCGTCTCGAATTGTGCGCTTATATGGCGCTCTTCGGGATCGGCATCGGCATGGTGATGCCGGTCGCGATCCTCTCGGTGCAGAACGCGATCGAGTTGCGCGACCTCGGTACGGGGACGGCCGCGGTCAACTTCTTTCGTTCCATGGGTGGGGCCTTCGGCGTCTCGCTCCTCGGCTCGGTGCTGCTCTCCGAGCTCGGCGTGCGCATCGCCGGCGTTCCCGGCCACGAGGCGCTCGGGCCGCATCCGGCTCTCGACCTCCTTCACGGCGAGACGGGGGCGATAGGGACGCTTTCGGCGGCGACGCGGGCGCTCCTCGTAGCGGGGCTCGAGCGCTCCTTCGCGGTCATGTTCCTCGCCGCCTGCGCCTTGAGCGTGCTTGCCTTCCTCGCGGCACTCTTTCTCAAGGAGTTGCCGCTGCGCACGACCTCGGCCCTCGTCGCCGCGAGCAAGAAAGGCGAATAGGAAGCTGCCGCGCGCTTGGCGGCGAGGGCCTCACCCGCCGGCCACGCGCCCTTTAAGGGCCGTGAGAAATGCGGCGACGCGCTTGGCGTTCACGCCGAAATCGCTTTTGCCGACCCGCGAGTCCGAGCGCATGTCCACGCGCGTTCGCTCGCCCTCGGCCGCGATGCGGATGATCACATCGTCCTTGAAGCCGTACCAGAAGCTCGTCGCGGTGGCCTCGATGCGGCCTTCCGCGGGCACCGCCGCCACCAGCTCCCAGCCGAAGCCACGGACGGTCGCAAGTGCGGCCTTGAAGACGTCGGCGGGGGCGGCCGCGAGGTGAAGCGGCTCGATCTGCGGGTAGGCCTCCCGCTGCGCCTCGGCTACCGCGGCTCCCTCGTAGGCGCTCGCGTTCTCGGCGCCGCTGCGGAGCGGGGCGATGGCGACGAATGCCGGGGGGTTCTCCACATCCGTGGTGATGTCGTGGATGCGCGGCACGGTGCGGCCTATGTGGAGGAGATAGACGGGATAGGCGAAGCTGGCGAAGCCGAGCACGAGCGCGGAAAGCGCGTAGAGGGCGCTCTTGCGCGATCGCGTGCCGCGCGGCCAGGCGAGCGCCACCAGGGAGAGCAGCGCCGCTCCGGCTCCGCCATAGGCGGCATAGCTCAAGATCTGGAAGCCCGCGCGGAACGGCCAGAGGCCGAGGCGCGCGCCCACGCCGGAGGCGAGGGCGCCGAGCAGCGCAAGCGCGCCAAGGGCGAGGGCGGCGCGCGCGAGGACGGGCTTGACCCCCCACGCGGGGCGGGATGCGTCTGCCGGAGCGGGAGAGGAAGCGCTCATCCTTTGACCGCGCCTTGCCAATTCACCAGCCGTTCCACTCGATATAGCTTCTTCGCCGGCTCGATCAAGCAGGGCTCGACGGCGGTGCCATTATGAGGGAGAGTCGCGAGCGGGATGCGGCGATAGCACCGGTAGCCTTCGCCGTGGAAAGGGTGGAGAGACCGACATGTCGACGAGCGAAATCGCCAAGGCCGGGCGGCTCAACGAGCTGAGCGCGGCAGAGGTCGCGCGCCGCATCGCCCGCGGCGAGGCGACCGCACTCGCTCTCATCGAAGCCTGCCTTCAGCGTATCGCGGAGCGCGAGTCGACCGTCGGCGCCTGGCAGTTCCTGGATCGCGATGCGTGCCGCGCTGCCGCGCGGGCCGCTGACCGGATGGCGTCTCGCGGGCCCCTTCACGGCGTACCGGTCGGGATCAAGGATATCTTCGACACCGCGCGCATGCCGACCGAGTATGGCTCGCCCATCTATGCCGGCAACCGTCCGGCGCGCGACGCCGCATCGGTCGCGCGACTGGAGCGGGCAGGTGCCGTCATTCTCGGCAAGACCGTCACCACCGAATTCGCCTACTTCTCTCCCGGTAAGACGAGAAACCCCCGCAATTCGGCGCATACTCCGGGCGGCTCCTCGAGCGGCTCGGCGGCAGCCGTGGCCGATTTCATGGTGCCGCTCGCACTCGGCAGCCAGACCGCAGGCTCGGTGATCCGTCCCGCCGCCTTCTGCGGCGTGGTCGGGTTCAAGCCGAGCCACGGCGCCATCGACATCGCGGGCGTCAAGCCCTTCTCCCCCTCCCTCGACACGGTCGGGACCTTCGCGCGCACGCTCGAGGACACCGAGCTCCTGCGGCGCGTGCTCACGGGCGAGGACCCCGGCATTCCCGACCTTGTTTCCGAGCGCCCGAAGCGCATCGGCCTCTGCCGCAGCGCCTATTGGGACAAGGCCGAGGCCGCGACGGCGGCGGCGATCGAGCGCGCCGCCGACGCCTTCCGCCGCAACGGCATCGAGATCGCCGAGCTCGAGCTCCCCGAGCCTTGCCGCGGGCTCAACGAGGTGCAGCAGACGATCATGGCGTTCGAGGCGCTTCTTTCCTACGCGGCCGAGTGGCGCAGCCAGCGGGACAGGCTGAGCGCCAAGCTCGCCGAGTTGCTCGAGAGCGCCCAAGGGATTCCCGAACGGCAGTACGAAGCGGCCCTCAGCTACGCTGCCGCCGCGCGCGCCAGTCTCGACGGCGTCTTCGCGAAGGTCGACGCGATCCTCACCCCGAGCGCTCCGGGAGAAGCGCCCCACGGCATTGCAGCCACGGGCGACCCCGTCTTCAACCGGCAATGGACGCTGCTCCACGTTCCTTGCGTGACGATCCCCGTGCATGAGGGAAAGAGCGGGCTCCCCGTCGGTGTCCAGCTCGTCGGCCGCTTCAAGCGAGATCAGGAGCTCCTCGCCCAGGCGCGCTGGCTCGAGGCCGAGCTGGCGTAGGGCTGCTCCGTCTCCCGCAAACAGTAGTGTTCGCAATTATGGGCGCGTGAGACACCCCCCTCCCAACCCTCCCCCTCAAGGGGGGAGGAAAAATGTATCGCTTGGCAACAATATTCCCCCTCCCCCTTGAAGGGGGAGGGTGGGGAGGGGGTGACGCTCAAATCATTGAGAGCTGGCGCGAGAGGGCCAGCGCTTCGCCTACATCACCGCACCGAGCTGCCAGGGGGCGAACTCGTCCTCGCCGAGGCCGAGCGCCTCGCTCTTGGTCTTTTGCCCGGAGGCGGTCTTGAGGATGAGCTCGAAGATGCGCTTGCCGCAGTCCGCGACCGTCTCGCTGCCGTCGACGATGGTGCCGCAGTTGACGTCCATGTCGTCGGTCATGCGCCGGTAGAGGGCCGAATTGGTGGCGAGCTTGATGGAGGGGGCGGGCTTGCAGCCGTAGACCGAGCCGCGGCCGGTGGTGAAGCAGACGAGGTTGGCGCCGCCCGCGACCTGCCCCGTCGCCGAGACGGGATCGTAGCCGGGCGTATCCATGAAGACGAAGCCCTTGGCCGCGACCGGCTCGGCGTAACGGTAGACCTCGACGAGATTGCTCGTCCCCGCCTTGGCGGCGGCACCGAGCGATTTCTCGAGGATGGTGGTGATGCCGCCCGCCTTGTTGCCGGGCGAGGGGTTGTGGTTCATCTCGCCGCCGTGCTTGGCCGTGTAGGCCTCCCACCATTTCATCAGCCCGACGAGCTTCTCGCCGACCTCGCGGCTCACCGCGCGCCGCGTCAAGAGATGCTCCGCACCGTAGGTCTCCGGCGTCTCCGAGAGGATGACCGTGCCGCCGTGGCGCACCAGGAGGTCCGAGGCGGCACCCAGTGCCGGGTTGGCGGAAATGCCCGAATAGCCGTCCGAGCCGCCGCACTGGAGCCCGATGGTGATGTGGCTCGCCGGCAGAGTCTCGCGCCGCACCTTGTTCGCTTCGGAGAGGAGCGCCTTGATGCGCCCCGCCCCCTCGCGCACGGTCTTGGCGACCCCGCCCGTGTCCTGGATGGTCATGGTCTGCAGAAGCTC